>NZ_JBHVQS010000053.1:9042-61310 GCF_042886435.1 Streptomyces sp. NPDC058000 | reverse complement strand
ACGCCCGGTTACATTTCGAACCCGGAAGCTAAGCCTTTCAGCGCCGATGGTACTGCAGGGGGGACCCTGTGGGAGAGTAGGACGCCGCCGAACAAATTTTGAAAAAAGCCTCGTTCCCCGAGTTTCGACTCGGGGAACGAGGCTTTTTTGCGTTGTGCTCCCGGGATAGGTAGGTACGCTCGATGGATGCGCTATGACCTGATCATTTTCGACAATGACGGCGTCCTGGTGGACAGCGAGCCGATCTCCAACCAGCTCCTTGCCGGCTACCTCACTGAATTGGGGCATCCGACCACGTACGAGGAATCGCTGCGCGATTTCATGGGTGGGTCGGTGCAGCGTATTCGCGATGTCGTGCGGGAGAAGTCCGGGCGGATGCTGCCGGCGGACTTCGAAGCCAGTTTCCACACGCGGGTTTTTGACGAGTTCCGTCGGCGGCTGCAGCCGGTACCGGGTGTGGAGACGGTGTTGGAGAAGCTGGCTGCGGATGGTGTGCCGCACTGCGTCGGGTCGTCGGGGAGTCATGAGCGGATCCGGGTGGCGCTGACGAAGACCGGGCTGTTCGAGCGGTTCGGCGAGGGCCGGATCTTCTCGTCGCAGGACGTGGGACGGGGAAAGCCGGCGCCCGATCTGTTCCTGCACGCGGCGAAGGAGATGGGCGTCGAGCCCGGTCGGTGTGCCGTGGTCGAGGACAGTCCGCTGGGAGTGCAGGCGGCGGTGGCCGCCGGGATGGATGTGTACGGGTTCACGGCGATGACGCCGGCGGTGAAGCTGGCGGAGGCCGGGGCGACCGCGCTGTTCACCGATATGGCGGAACTGCCGCAGTTGTTGCAGTAAGGGTGGTGGGTGCGGGCCGGCTCCGCAGCCTGGATGGGGGTAACTCCTCGTACGTCAGTCGGAATTTGGTCAGTGATCCATCTACCCAGCGGTAGCCCGGAGTTCTAGGCTGACCGGCCATGACGCCCCCTCAGGTACCGGGAGCTCGGCTGCGGCACGGCCGGGTCTCGCTCGCCCTCAGCTTCTTCGTCCAGGGGGCGGTCTTCGCCCTGCTGGTGACCCGGATACCGGCGATCCAGGTGCGCTACGGGATCTCGGACAGCCTGCTGCCGGCCTTCCTGGCGGCCGTTCCGGTGCTCGCCGGGGTCGGCAGCGTCGGCACCGAGCACCTGGTGAAGCGGGTCTCGCCCAGCACCGTGCTGCGCTGCGTCCAGCCGGTGGTGTGCCTGGCGCTGCTGGCCGTCGGGGCGGTCAGCTCGTTGGTACAGGTGGCGGTGGCGCTGGCCGCGTTCGGGCTGACGGTGGGTGCCCTGGACGCGTCGATGAACATGCTAGGGGTGAGCCTCCAGCGGGCGTACGGGCGCAGCATCATGCTCGGTTTCCACGCCGCGTACAGCCTGGGCGGGATCGTCGGGGCCTCGCTGGCGTGGGCGGGGGCGCATTGGCGGCTGTCGCTGGTGCTGCTGTACGGGCCGGCGGTGGCGGTCTTTGTTCCGCTGGTGCTGGTCATCGGCCGGTGGTTCGTTGGCCGGGAGGGGCGGGGCGAGGGGGACGAGCGGGACGCGTCGAACGGAGGCGGAGACGGGGGCGGTCGGGCGGCGGCCGGGGCACCGGTTGCCATGCGGCTGCTGCTGCCGCTGTGTCTGGTGATGGCGTTCACGTATATCGGCGACTCGACGGTCTCCAACTGGAGCGCGAAGTACCTACAGGACGTCCTGGGCAGTTCGGAGCAGCTGGCGACGGTTCCGTACAACGTCTACATGGTGACGACGCTGCTCGGGCGGACCGTCGGTGATCTGGGGGTGCGGCGCTTCGGGGCGGTCCCGGTGGTGCGGACCGGAACCGTGGTCGCGGCGGCCGGCTTCGCGGTGGTGGCGGCGGCGCCGGGTGCCTGGGTCGGGATGGTGGGGTTCACCCTGCTGGGGCTCGGCCTGTGTGTCATCGTGCCGCAGACCTTCGCGGCGGCCGGGCGGTACGCGGTGGAGCAGGGCGGCCCGGGTGCTTCGGACCCGACCATCGCGCGACTGAACATCTTCAACTATGTCGGTTTTCTGATCGGTTCCCCGCTGGTGGGCGCACTGGGGGACAGCTGGAGCTACCGCGGCGCGATGCTCGTACCGATGGCCCTGGTACTGGTGACATTGGTGTACGCCCGCTCGTTCGGGTCGTCCCCGGCCAGATACGGTGACGACCATGAGCGGCCGCGCACAGCTGATGTGGGACGAGGCAGTAACGGGCTATGACTTCGGGCCGGGGCATCCGATGGACCCCGTCCGGCTCGCCCTGACGATGCGCCTGGTGGAGGCGTATGAGCTCCACCGCGGGCCGCTGGAGGTGGTGGCCGCCAAGCCGGCCGGCGACTCCACGTTGCGCCTGGTGCACCGCGAGGACTACATCGAGGCGGTCCGTCGGGCCTCCGCCGACCCGGATTCCGCGGACATCGCGTACGGGCTGGGGACCGAGGACGATCCGGCGTTCGTGGGCATGCACGAGGCGTCGGCGCTGATCGCCGGGCAGTCGGTGGGCGCCGCGGAGGCCGTCTGGCGCGGGGACGCGCAGCACGCGGTGAACTTCGCGGGCGGGCTGCACCACGCGATGCCCGGCGGCGCGTCGGGGTTCTGCGTCTACAACGACGCGGCACTGGCGATCGCCCGGCTGCTGGAACTGGGGGCCGAACGGGTGGCGTACGTGGATGTGGACGTGCACCACGGTGACGGCGTCCAGGCGGCGTTCTGGGAGGATCCGCGGGTGCTGACTATCTCGCTGCACGAGCATCCGAGGACGCTGTTCCCGCAGACCGGCTGGCCGGAGGAGACCGGTGGGGAGGGCGCGGAGGGCAGTGCGGCGAACGTGGCGTTGCCGGCCGGGACCGGTGACGCGGGCTGGCTGCGGGCCTTCCACGCGGTGGTGCCCGAGCTGCTGGCCGCGTTCCGGCCGCAGGTCCTGGTCACCCAGCACGGCGCCGACACCCACTTCGAGGACCCGCTCGCGCATCTCGCGGTGAGCCTGGACGCGCAGCGGGCGGTGGCCGAGTCCTGCCACGCGCTGGCCCACGAGCACGCGGAGGGCCGCTGGGTCGCGCTCGGGGGCGGCGGCTATGCGGTGGTGGAGGTGGTGCCGCGCAGTTGGACCCATCTGTCGGCGATCGCCGGGCACCGACCGATCGACCCGACGTCGTCGGTGCCGGAGGCGTGGCGGCACGAAGTGTTCCGTAGGACGCGGCAGTTGGCGCCGCTCCGGATGACGGACGGACGTACCCCGCACTGGCGGGATTTCGCCGACGGCGGTTACGACCCGGCCGACCGGCTCGACCAGGCGGTGCTGGCCACTCGGCGGGCGGTGTTCCCGTCCCACGGTCTGTTGCCGTGAGGCGGTGGCGGGTGCCGTAGGGGGTGTGGGAACAGATGCCGTAGGGGGTGCCGGCGCCCCCTGCGGAGCCACAACCTGGCCGGGGCGAGGGGTATTCCGGCCCGCCGCCAGGCCGTACGGCGGGCCGCTGCCTCCGGGTACGGGCCGCTCCAGGGAGCCCTGAGGAAGGCCGCCCCGAGGAAGGCCGCCCGCGAGAAGAGGGTCTGGCCAGGGGGAGAAGTGCTGCCCCAGATGTGTGACTACCCGTCGGTTAGGGCATCCGCTGTCCGGTCAACCGGTCAGCATGGGAGCCGTGTTGGGCACCTGGGCGCTGCGGGCGCACCTGATCGAGGCGCGGCTCGCGGGGACGATCGCGACCACGCGGGAGCAGAGCCTGCGGCGCTACCGGCTTTTCGCGGCCCGTGATCCGCGGGTCCTGCTGGGGCTGGATCCCGAACGGGACTGGTCCTACAGCGACGTTCTGCGGCTGATGGGGCAGAAGTGCGGGATTTCGGACGATCCCGCGCACACTTCCGGCCTGGATGTGATCGACCCGGATCGGACGGTCGCCGGGCTGGACGCCTTCGCCGACCGGGTCGCCGCGGCGGCCGGCCGGCGGGTTCCGGTGCTGCTCGGCACCGGCCACCCGCACCGGCTGCTGGAGTTCTACGTCGCCCTCGCAGACGCCCTCTCGTCGGCGGGCTGCCCCGTTCTCACCCCCGCGCATGGCCACCGTGTCGACATAGCGACCCGGTTCGGAGTACGCACCCGGGTCCTCGATTACGTACGGGGAGTCGCGCTGATGCGTGAACCCGGCGTGCGGGGCGCACCTGCGGAGGGGGGCGTGCACACCCATTCGCCGCTCCCGGTGCGGACCGCTCTGGGCGTCGCCGCGACGTCCGCGGGACCACTTCCGGGGCTGGTCATCGGGGACCACGGTTGGGTCTGCGGAGCAGGTCAGCTGGGCATCGAGGCGATCGGGCTGGCGGATACCGACGACCCCGCGCCGTTCGTCGGGGAGGCGGAGGGACGGCTGTCCGCGGTGGTGCCGCTCGATGATGCCGCCCGGTCCGTGGACTACCGCCCCCTGGCGCACTATGTCCTCAATAGGGCTAATCTGTCCGGATAGGCGGCCGTTCGCTGCTCCTCTTCCCCACTCGCATCACCCGCCCCTAATCTGGGGAGTGAACGCATGGCGACGAAGAGTCACCGGAGGGGAAGCCGGTGCCCGTCTTATGCGGAAGGTGCAGGTGTGTGATGGCTGCGGACCAGAGGCCGTTGAACGAGGTTGTGTTTCTGACAGTGGCGGAAGTTGCCACGGTGATGCGAGTGTCGAAGATGACCGTGTACCGCCTGGTGCACAGCGGTCATCTGCCCGCGATCCGCGTGGGGCGGTCCTTCCGGGTGCCGGAGCAGGCGGTCCACGACTATCTCCGCGAATCGTATGTGGGGGTGGAGTCGGCCTGACGGTCCCTTCGACGCCCCTCGGATTACGCGGTACGGCCGGCGCCGGGTACCCTGGCCCGATGTAGGTAGTGTGGGCTCGGACGCCCCGCACCGAGTGATTCGAAGTGAGCGAGGGTAGTCGTGGGCTCTGTTATCAAGAAGCGGCGCAAGCGGATGGCTAAGAAGAAGCACCGCAAGCTGCTCAAGCGCACCCGCGTCCAGCGTCGTAACAAGAAGTAAGCGACGCTGATCGCGATTTCGCGGCCCCCCATCGCCTTCGGGCGGTGAGGGGCCGCGGTGCTTTTGTGGGCCGTATGGACGGTGGCGGTACGCAAATGTCGTTACGGGCATCGTGCGGTCATCACTGCGCAACACCGACCCGATAGCGTGAGCTGCACAGCTCGGCGCAGGCGGAAGCCGCGGCGGTAAGGAGGGCCGATCTTGGGCAACGTCGTGCTCGTCACGGGCGCCGCACGGCAGCTGGGGGGCCGGTTCGTCCGCCGGATCCAGCGCGATCCCGACGTCGACCGGGTGATCGGGGTCGATGCCGTGGCACCGGCGCATCATCTCGGCGGGGCCGAATTCCTCAAGGCCGACATTCGGCATCCGGCGATCGCCCGGGTCCTGGCCGAGACGGGCGTCGACACCGTGGTCCATATGGACATCCACGGCACGCCCCTGGGCAGCCGCGGCGGCCGGGCCTCGGTCAAGGAGACCAACGTCATCGGCACCATGCAACTGCTCGGCGCCTGCCAGAAGGCGCCGAAAGTCCAGCGCGTGGTGATCAAGTCCAGCACCAGCGTCTACGGCTCCGCACCCCGCGACCCGGCCGTCTTCACCGAGAACACCCCGCCCAAGTCGCTGCCCAGCGGCGGCTTCGCGAAGGACACCGTCGAGGTCGAGGGGTACGTCCGCGGCTTCGCCCGGCGCCGCCCCGACGTGGCCGTCTGCGTCCTGCGGTTCGCCAACATCCTCGGTCCGTGCGCGGACTCCCCGCTCGCCGAGTACTTCTCGCTGCCCGTCCTGCCCACCGTCCTCGGTTACGACCCGCGGCTGCAGTTCGTCCACGAGGACGATGCGATCGACGTGCTGCGGATCGCCGCCGCCGAGCCCTGCCGCGGCACCCTCAACAGCGGCACGTTCAACATCGCGGGGGACGGCGTCCTGCTGCTCTCGCAGGTCTCCCGGCGCCTGGGCCGGCCCACGCTCCCGCTCTTCCTGCCCACCGTGACCTGGGCCGGTACCTTCCTGCGGTCCCTCGGCATCACCGACTTCTCGCCCGAGCAGATCCGGATGCTGACCCACGGCCGGGTCGTCGAGACGACGCAGATGCGCGAGACACTGGGTTTCCGTCCCACGTACACGACGGCGGAGACCTTCGAGGAATTCGCCCGCAGCCGTGGACCCGGGCTGCTGCCGCCCGAGTCCCTCGCCCGCACCGTCGACCGGCTCGCCGGCGTGCTGCCCGCACGTCGCGGCGCGAGCCAGTGAGGAGTTCAGCCACGATGGCGGACGCCAAGGTCATTCCCTTCGGCGAGGAACCGCGGGCGCGCCGCAAGGCCCGGCGGGCCGGGCGCAGCGGGCGTGGCACGGCGCTGGCGCCCGTACCGGAGGCCCGCACCGACCCGGAGCAGGCGCCGGCCCAGCGGCCGGTCGGCGGCCGGACCCTGGACGAGCGGATCGCGGGCGGGCTGGCCTTCCTGCGCCGCCGGATCACCGGTGACTACGAGGTCGACGACTTCGGCTACGACAAGGAGCTGACCGACCAGGTCCTGATGTCGCTGCTGCGGCCGGTGTACGACAAGTACTTCCGGGTCGAGGTGAAGGGGATGGAGAACATCCCCGCCGAGGGCGGCGCGCTGATCGTCGCCAACCACTCCGGGACGCTCCCGCTGGACGGCCTGATGCTCCAGGTCGCGGTGCACGACAATCACCCGGCGCAGCGGCACCTACGGCTGCTGGCGGCCGACTTGGTGTTCGTCCTGCCGGTGATGAACGAGCTGGCCCGCAAGGCCGGGCACACTCTCGCCTGCGCGGAGGACGCCCAGCGGCTGCTGGAGCGCGGGGAGATCGTCGGGGTGATGCCGGAGGGCTTCAAGGGCATCGGGAAGCCGTTCGCGGACCGCTACAAGCTCCAGCGCTTCGGGCGGGGCGGCTTCGTCTCCACGGCGCTGAAGGCCGGGGTGCCGATCGTGCCGTGCTCGATCGTGGGCGCGGAGGAGATCTACCCGATGATCGGGAACGCCAAGACCTTGGCGCGGGTGCTGGGGCTGCCGTACTTCCCGATCACGCCGACCTTCCCGTGGCTGGGGCCGCTCGGTGCGGTGCCGCTGCCGACGAAGTGGACGATCCAGTTCGGCGAGCCCATTCCGACCGACGGCTATCCGGCGGAGGCGGCCGACGACCCGATGCTGATGTTCAACCTGACCGATCAGGTCCGGGAGACCATCCAGCACACCCTGTACAAGCTGCTCGTGCAGCGGCGCTCGGTGTTCTTCTGAGGTAGGACCGGAAGAACACCGAGCGCCGGTGGGTCGTGCGCCGGCCGCCGCGGGACCGCGCCGCGGCGGGCCGGCTACTTGGACAGGTTGTCGCCGTCGATCCCCAGGTCGGGGAGGAGCCCCGGCAGCAGCGGCGGCAGCGTGACGTCCGGGTGACCGGCGCCCTCCTTGCCGTGGCTGCCGTCGTGCGGTGAGGCGCTGCCCTTGCCGGGTGGGCCGAGCAGACCACCCGTATTGCCGCCGAGCAGGCCGTCCTGCTGCTGGGACGGCGAGGCCGAGGGGCGCGGGGCCTGCTCGGCGGTGCCGGGGGAGTCGGACGCGGATTCGTCGCCGGCCGGGGACGAGCGGTGGCCGCTGCTGGCGGCACCTCCGTCGGCCGGCGTGTCGCGGTGGCGGTTGCGGACGGCGTCCGGGCCCGGCGGGAGCAACGACCGCAGCGGGCCGACCTCATCGTCTATGGCGTCGAAGACCGAACTGACCTCGTCGCGCACGTCGGTGAGCTGCACCGGGAGCCGGTCGCGCAGCTGCGTCCAGGTGTCGCGGTGCGACTTGGTGAAGGAGTTCAGCGCCTGGATGGGGCCGAGCGAGCCGTCGCGCTCGTAGGCCGCGTGCAGCAGGCGGTGTCCTTCGCCCGCGTCGTGGCGGACGCCGGCCAGCGCCCTGCGGACCTCGCCGAGTGCCTCGTGATCGAGCTGCGCGGACCGGCCCCGCTCCATCAGGCGACGGGCCTCCAGCATGCGCGTGGACGCCTGGTCGAGGTAGAGCCGGCCACGGTCGGAGTCGTCGTCGGCCATGGTGAGCTGGAGGTCCTCCATGCCGCGCTTGAGGCCGTAGAGGGAGTCGCCGGGGAGGGCGTCGGTACTGGCCATGGCGACGCCGCTGAACGCGCCGGCGGCGACGCCGACCGTCAGGCCGCCGGCCGCCAGCCCCTTGGAGAGCCGGGAGCGCGGGCGCAGTCGGCCGAGTGATTTCGTGGCGCGGTGTGCGCCCTTGGCTTCGCGTTGGTCCGGCACCCGGGCGTCGCCGGACGTGGCGCCTTCGGCGAAGGCGGCCTCCATCGCGGCGATGAGCTGGGCACGCTGGACGGTTTTGACCTCGGCGGCCATCTCCGGCTTCGGGAGCTCCCCGAGGCCGTCGGCGACCGCCAACAGCTGTGCGTCGACCGGCGCCTGCGCCGGATTGTCGACCTGGTCCTCGGCCGCCGCGCCCCTGAGCACCTGCTCCTCCAGGGCCTGGGCGAAGGCGTTGGCCCGCCGGTGTACCGAGACATTCGCGATCACGGGCGGCACCTCCTCTCGTCATCCCGCTCGACTCCCCGGACTGGCATTGACTATCCAGACGGGCCGGATGGTTGCACGCCGTTGTCCGTGGCCACTCGAAGGAGTGAGAGGCGGCGGACATGGCGTGACCGCGTGGAGCCTGCATCCCGCACAACGAGCGGCTCGGCACTCGGGTTACGCACTCACGATGATCTGACCGTCAGGGCATGGCTGGTCACCAACGGTGAGCGGTGGGCGGGGTGTTGGGGGTGCCGGAGGGGTCGGGCGGTGTCAGCGGGCGTCTTCTGGGAGGAGCCGCGCCAGGGTGCGGACGGCTCGGTACTGGAGGGTCTTGATGGCGCCCTCGTTCTTGCCCATGACGCGGGCGGTCTCGGCGACCGAGAGGCCCTGGAGGAAGCGAAGGGTGACGCATTCCTGCTGTTGGGGGTTGAGCTTGCGTACCGCCTCCAACAGGGCGGCGTTGGAGAGGGATTCGAGGACCGAGTCCTCGGGGCTGCGCTCGACCTCGTTGGCGTCGAGCATCTCTCCGGTGGTGACTTCCAGGCGGAAGCGGGAGGACTTGAAGTGGTCGGCGACGAGGTTGCGGGCGATGGTCACCAGCCAGGCGCCGAAGTCCCGCCCCTGCCAGGTGAACGTACCGATGCGGCGCAGGGCGCGGAGGAAGGTCTCACTGGTGAGGTCCTCGGCCGTGGCGCGGCCGCCCACGCGGTAGTAGATGTAGCGGTAGACCGTGTCGGCGTACTGGTCGTAGAGGCGGCCGAAGGCGTCGGCCTCGCCGGCCTGCGCGCGTTCGACGAGGTCCATCATGCGACGGCTGTCGCTGTCCGCGGGGCGCCGTGCGGTGGTGGTGCCGGTACCGGCGCGGCGGGTTCTGCCGGCGGTGGTGGCCTTGCCGACCGCGGCGCTGCCGTCAGCCAACGCGTAGCAGGGGCTGGTGGGGACGGCTGTGGCGAATGCGGGGACGGCGTACGCGGTGGGGACAAAACTGCGCAGGTGGTCGACGAGTGTCGTACGCAGCGTAGCCAGGCCCGAGGCGTCAACCCCGACGTGTGGGTACACGGGACTCCCAGAGGCAGAGCTTCCATCACGTGCAGTGCGGGACCGTTCACTCGTCGTAGGGACGTGTGGGTTCCGGAATGCGTCTGAGGAGAATAACGCTTCGTACAGGCAGCGCTACACCCAGTTGCTCAAATCATCGATTACTTACGATCCGTGTCCGGTTGGTGGCGGATCAAGTATCGAATGCTGAGCAACTATTGATCGGAAGGGAGCGCAATCTGCCTGGTTGGAGGGCGTGTTGTGGCTAACCGCCAGGAAAGGGACTGACGGGGCGACGGCGGGGGTAGGGAGTGCGGATGGCCCGCCGCCGGGCCCGGCGATCAAGGGTGGTCAGCGACGGCGGCGCTGGAGGGCGGCGGCGGCCGCCGCGCCGCCGGCGAGTGCGCCCACCGCGGCGGCCGCCGGGATGCCGATCCGGACCGCCTTGCGCCCGGTCCGGTAGTCGCGCAACCGCCAGCCGTGCTCCCGGGCGTGCTTGCGCAGTCGGGTGTCGGGGTTGATCGCGTAGGGGTGGCCGACGAGCGAGAGCATCGGGATGTCGTTGGCCGAGTCGCTGTAGGCGGCGCAGTGCGACAGGTCCAGGCCCTCGGCGCCGGCCAGTGCGCGCACCGCCTCGGCCTTCGCCGGGCCGTGCAGTGGCTCGCCCACCAACTTGCCGGTGTAGACCCCGCCGACGGACTCGGCGACCGTGCCGAGGGCGCCGGTCAGGCCCAGCCGGCGGGCGATGATCGTCGCGGTTTCGACGGGGGCGGCGGTCACCAGCCAGACCTTCTGGCCGGCGTCGAGGTGGGCCTGGGCCAGCGCGCGGGTGCCGGGCCAGACGCGCTCGGCCATGTACTCGTCGTAGATCTCCTCGCCGATCGTCATGAGTTCGGCGACGCGGTGGCCCTGGACGATGGAGAGCGCGCTGTTGCGGACGTCCGCCATGTGCTCGGGGTTCTCCGAGCCGGCCAGCCGGAAGTAGACCTGCTGCCAGGCGAAGCGGGCCAGGTCGCGCTTGTGGAAGAAGCGCCGCTTGTACAGGCCGCGGCCGAAGTGGAAGAGGGCGGCGCCCTGCATGACGGTGTTGTCGAGGTCGAAGAAGGCGGCCGCGCTGGTGTCCCCGGCGACCGGGAACTCCGGCTCGGCCGGGGCCTCGACGGGTGGTGCCTCCTGGGACGACTTCCGGGCGGCCTCGGCCGCGGCCTCGCCGGCGAGCACACTGCGTGCCGTGGCGGGCCGTCTGCGGCGGGTGAACCACCCCGTGGGGAAAAGCGCCCCGGCGGGGCTCCGGTCGGGGCGGTGAGCGGGCGACGGGCGGGCCATGCGGCTAGCGTAGCCAGTTTGTTCGGTGCAGCCGGTTACGGGCGCGTGTCCGGAAGCATCAGGGCGCTCTACGGTTGCGTTACGGCCACCCGAAGGGCGCCTGCGGGGTGGGCGGGCCCCACCGGGCGGAGGTGCTCAGGCGCCCAGTGCGGTGCGCAGGCGTTGGGGGTCGACCCGCCAGAAGTCGTGCTGGGCGCCGTCCACGAGGACGACCGGAATCTGCTCCCAGTACTTGTGGTGCAGCTCGGTGTCCTCGGTGATGTCCTTCTTCTCCCAGGACGCGCCGGTCTCCGCGCATACCTTCTCGATCACCGCCTGGGCGTCGTCGCACAGGTGGCAGCCCGGCTTTCCGATGAGGGTGACCATCCGGTCGGCGGGGTTCTTGCGGGGGGCGCGGCTGAACAAGGGGGCCATGGGGCCATTGTGCCGGTTCGGGCGGCGCTCCCGGCGGGCGGATTCGCTTACCATCGATGGGCGATTTATAGGTTTCCGGGGGTATAGCGGTGAGGAGTGAGGGCGCGTGCTCTCGTCGGTGCTGCCGCGAATCGCCGGTGGCGCGCGTGAACGGTGTGACGTGGGAGTTGGTTCCGCGGACCCCCTTAAAAGCTGCGTGAGCCCCATCACTTTGGCCGGACAAAGCGGACACCATCTTTGTGCACGCGTTCACAAAGACATAGCCTGCAAGAGACAGGGCGGTCGGGTTTCTGGCGGTCGCCCGCAGCCCCGCTCTACCCGCAGGAGCACCGTGGCAACTGGCCGAACTCACCGACCGGCGACCCGAAGCCGAGGCATCCCCGAGGCCACCGTCGCCCGGCTACCGCTGTATCTGCGTGCCCTGACCGCGCTCTCCGAGCGTTCGGTCCCCACGGTGTCCTCCGAGGAGCTCGCGGCCGCGGCGGGAGTCAACTCCGCGAAGCTGCGCAAGGACTTCTCCTACCTCGGTTCCTACGGGACCCGGGGCGTCGGCTACGACGTGGAGTACCTCGTCTACCAGATCTCGCGGGAGCTCGGCCTCACCCAGGACTGGCCCGTGGTCATCGTCGGTATCGGTAACCTCGGCGCCGCGCTCGCCAACTACGGCGGCTTCGCCTCCCGCGGCTTCAGGGTCGCCGCGCTGATCGACGCCGACCCGGCCATGGCCGGTAAGCCGGTCGCCGGCATCCCGGTCCAGCACACCGATGAGCTGGAGCAGATCATCCAGGACAACGGCGTCTCGATCGGCGTGATCGCCACGCCGGCCGGCGCCGCCCAGCAGGTCTGTGACCGCCTGGTCGCCGCCGGTGTCACCTCGATCCTCAACTTCGCGCCGACCGTGCTGACCGTCCCGGACGGGGTGGACGTCCGCAAGGTCGACCTCTCCATAGAGCTGCAGATCCTCGCCTTCCACGAGCAGCGCAAGGCGGGCGAGGAGACCGGCCAGAGTGGTCCGGAAGCGACGGAGGGCCCGGAGGGCACCCCGACGCCCGCGGACCGTGCCACGGCCGCCGCGACCGACCGCAAGGGACCTGACGGGGACGTTCCCGCCGTGATGCCGGCATGAGTCTCCTCGTCGTCGGGCTGAGCCATCGCAGTGCGCCGGTGAGCGTGCTGGAGCGGGCCGCGCTCGCCCCGGAGAGCCGCGGCAAGCTGCTGCAGGACGTGGTGTCGGCCGAGCCGGCCACCGAGTCCGCGGTGCTCTCCACCTGCAACCGCATCGAGGTCTACGCCGACGTGGACAAGTTCCACGCCGGTGTCGCCGAGCTGTCCACCCTCCTGGTCCGCCACAGCGGCGTCAGCCTGGAAGAGCTGACCCCTTATCTCTACGTCCACTACGAGGACCGTGCCGTCCACCACCTCTTCTCGGTGGCCTGCGGCCTGGACTCCATGGTGGTCGGCGAGGGCCAGATCCTCGGGCAGATCAAGGACGCGCTGGCCGTCGCGCAGGAACAGCACACCGCCGGGCGGCTGCTCAACGACCTCTTCCAGCAGGCCCTGCGGGTCGGCAAGCGCGCGCACAGCGAGACCGGCATCGACAAGGCCGGCCAGTCGCTGGTCACCTTCGGCCTGGAGCAGCTGGCCGGCGGCGCGGACGTCGCCGGTTGGGCGCACGGCAAGCGGGCGCTGGTGATCGGCGCCGGCTCGATGTCCTCGTTGGCCGCCACCACCCTCGTCCGTAGCGGCGTCGGTGAACTGGCCGTCGCCAACCGGACGGTGGCCCGCGCCCGGCGACTGGTGCAGATCCTCACCGAGCCGGGCGCGCCGGGCGCGGCCACCGGGCTGACCGCCCGCGCCCTCGCCATGGACGCCGTCGAGGCGGAGCTGGCCCGTGCCGACATCGTCATCTCCTGTACCGGGGCGGCCGGACTGGTGCTGACCGGCGAGCGGATCGCCGCCGCGCTGGCCGGGCGCGACGACCGGATGTGGCTGCTCGACCTGGCCATGCCGCGCGATATCGACGCCGCGGCGCACCGGATCGACGGGGCCCGCCTGGTCGACATCGAGTCGCTGGCCGAGGCGTCCGCCGATGCGCCGATGGCCGCCGACGTGGACACGGTGCGCGGCATCGTCGCCGACGAGGTCGCCGCGTTCGGCGCCGCCCAGCGGGCCGCGCACATCACCCCCACCGTGGTCGCCCTGCGCACCATGGCCGCGGACGTCGTCAGCAGCGAGATCGCCCGGCTCGACGGCCGCCTCCCCGACCTCGACGACAAGCAGCGGGCGGAGATCACCCAGACCGTCCGCCGGGTCGTCGACAAGCTCCTGCACGCGCCTACGGTGCGGGTCAAGCAGCTCGCCAGCGAGCCCGGCGGTGCCGGATACGCGGACGCCCTGCGGGAGCTCTTCGATCTCGACCCCCAGACGGTCGCCGCCGTCAGCAGGGCCGACACCCGAGCCGACCAGCACGACGCAGCACGGGAGCGGGCATGAACGACAGCACGATGAGCCCCCTGCGACTGGGTACCAGGCGCAGCAAGCTCGCCATGGCCCAGTCCGGGCAGGTGGCCGAGGCGGTACGGGAGCTGACCGGCCGCCCCGTCGACCTGGTGGAGATCACCACGTACGGCGACACCTCCCGTGAACACCTGGCGCAGATCGGCGGCACCGGCGTTTTCGTCTCGGCGCTGCGCGACGCGCTGCTGGCGGGCGAGATCGACTTCGCCGTCCACTCGCTGAAGGACCTGCCGACCGCGCAGCCCGCGGAGTTGGCCCTGGCGGCCATACCGGTGCGCGAGGACCCCCGGGACGCGCTGATCGCCCGGGACGGGCTCACCTTCGAGGAGCTCCCCGACGGCGCCCGCGTGGGCACCGGCTCGCCCCGGCGGATGGCGCAGCTCAACGCCTGGGCCCGGACGCTGGGCCGGCGCATCGAGACCGTTCCGGTCCGCGGCAACGTCGACACCCGGATCGGCTTCGTCGAGAAGGGCGAGTTGGACGCGGTCGTACTGGCCGCCGCCGGCCTCACTCGGATCGGCCGGATCGACGAGGCGACGCAACTGCTGTCGCCCGACGTGGTTTTGCCCGCCCCCGGCCAGGGGGCACTGGCGATCGAGTGTGTCGCGGCCAACGCGCACCTCGTCGCCTCGCTCGCCGAGCTCGACGACCCGGTCACCCGGGCCGCCGTGACCGCCGAGCGTTCCCTGCTCGCCGCCCTGGAGGCCGGCTGTTCCGCCCCCGTGGCGGCCTTGGCCGACCTGCAGGTCGACGAGCAGGTTGTCGAAATGCACCTGCGGGGAGTCGTCGGCACGCTCGACGGCAGCACGCTGGTGCAGCTGTCCACCACCGGGCACGTACCTGCCTCTCTTGACGATGAGTCGGTCCCGCTTCACATGGGCCGGGAACTCGCCGTCGAGATGCTCGCAAAGGGTGCGGCCGGTCTTATGGGGGAGCGAGCACATTGAACCCCACCGCCCCAAACCACTCCGCCTCTGGTCAGGTCACCTTCCTGGGTGCCGGGCCGGGAGACCCGGGTCTGCTGACGTTGCGGGCCGTGGAGGCACTGGCCTCCGCGGACGTCCTCATCGCCGACCCGCACGTCCTGGACGTCGTGCGTGTACACGCACGCGCACAGGTGGACACTCCGTTGCAGGTGTCAACTGACGAGGCGTCAATCCTCGGTAGTTCCCCTGGCGTTTCGGCTCTTCGGGACACCGCCAATCTTGTCATGGCGGCCGCCCGTGCGGGCAAGCGGGTCGTCCGTGCCGTGACCGGTGACCCCGGGCTCGACGGCTACGTCGCCGAGGAGATGCTGGCGTGCGCCGCCGAGGGCATCGTCTTCGAGGTCATCCCCGGCATCGCCGCCGCGGTCGGCGTGCCCGCGTACGCCGGTGTGCCGCTGCGCGATGCCCAGGGCACCGACGTGCGCTTCATCGACGCCCGCAGCGCCGACGACCGCTGCTGGTCCGAGCTGGGCACCAGCGACGCCACCGCGGTGGTCTCCACCACCTTGGACTCGGTGGCCGCGGCCGCCGGGGAACTGGTGGCGGCCGGCCGCAAGCCGGACACCCCGATGACCGTCACGGTCGCCGGCACCACCACCCGGCAGCGCACCTGGACCGCCACCCTCGGGAGCGTCGCCCAGGTGCTCAAGGCCGCCAAGGTGCTGCCGTCCCCGGACGGCGGTCAGCCGGTCATAGCCGTGGTCGGCGAGCGCAGCGCGGCAGCGCAGCGCGACCAGCTCTCGTGGTTCGAGAACAAGCCGCTGTTCGGCTGGCGGGTACTGGTCCCGCGGACCAAGGAGCAGGCCGCGTCGCTCTCCGACCAGCTTGTCTCGTACGGCGCGGTGCCGCACGAGGTCCCGACCATCGCCGTCGAACCGCCGCGCACCCCGCAGCAGATGGAACGTGCGGTCAAGGGCCTGGTCACCGGCCGCTACGAGTGGATCGCCTTCACCTCGGTCAACGCCGTCAAGGCCGTCCGGGAGAAGTTCGAGGAGTACGGGCTGGACGCGCGGGCGTTCGCCGGGATCAAGGTCGCGGCGGTCGGCGAGCAGACCGCCAAGGCGCTGGTCGCCTTCGGCGTGAAGCCGGACCTGGTGCCCAGCGGCGAGCAGTCCGCGGCCGGGCTGCTGGAGGACTGGCCGCCCTACGACCCGGTCTTCGACCCGATCGACCGGGTGTTCCTGCCGCGCGCCGACATCGCCACCGAGACGCTGGTGGCCGGGCTGATCGAGCTGGGCTGGGAGGTCGACGACGTCACCGCCTACCGGACCGTGCGGGCGTCGCCGCCGCCGGCCGAGACCCGCGAGGCGATCAAGGGCGGCGGCTTCGACGCGGTCCTGTTCACCTCGTCCTCGACCGTGCGGAACCTCGTCGGGATCGCCGGCAAGCCGCACAACGTGACCGTGATCGCCTGCATCGGCCCGGCCACCGCCAAGACCGCCGAGGAGCACGGGCTGCGGGTCGACGTGATGTCGCCCGAGCCGTCGGTGCACAAGTTGGCCGAGGCGCTCGCGGACTTCGGGGCGGCGCGGCGCGATGCCGCGCTGGAGGCCGGCGACCCGGTCACCCGCCCCAGCGAGCGTCGGCCCGGCTCGCGCCGGCGGGCCCGTAGCTGAGCGGCAGTACGTACGGCTCTGAAGGGCGCCCCTTTCCGGGGCGCCCTTCTGCTTGTTCGCCGGGCCCCGGCCCGGAGGGTTTCGCGGCCCGGCCGGCCGACGTTGCGTCGGCAAAGGCGGGTGCGGGGCGGGCGTAGCGTGGGCGGTATGACGAAGTACGGAAGCTTCCCGGGTGCGCGGCCGCGACGGCTGCGCACCACCCCCGCCATGCGGCGGATGGTCGCGGAGTACCGCCTGCATCCGGCCGACCTCATCCTGCCGGCGTTCGTGCGGGAGGGTATCGCCGAGCCGGTGCCGCTCGCCGCGATGCCGGGCGTCGTCCAGCACACCCGCGACACGCTGCGCAAGGCGGCCGTCGAGGCGGTCGAGGCCGGGGTCGCCGGAATCATGCTGTTCGGTGTGCCGGAGGACGCGAAGAAGGACGCGGCCGGTACGGCGGGCACCGATCCGGACGGCATCCTCCAGCTCGCCATCCGGGACGTGCGGGCCGAGGTCGGCGACGACCTGGTGATCATGTCGGACCTGTGCCTCGACGAGTACACCGACCACGGCCACTGCGGGGTGCTGGACGCCGAAGGGCGGGTCGACAACGACGCGACGCTGGACCGGTACGCCGAGATGGCGCAGGTCCAGGCCGACGCGGGCGTCCATGTGGTGGGCCCCAGCGGCATGATGGACGGTCAGGTCGGCGTCGTCCGGGACGCGCTGGACCAGACCGGCCACGAGGACGTCTCGATCCTGGCCTACACCGCGAAGTACACGTCGGCGTTCTACGGGCCGTTCCGCGAGGCGGTGGGCTCGTCGCTGAAGGGCGACCGCAAGACCTACCAGCAGGACCCGGCCAACCTCCGTGAGTCGCTGCGCGAGTTGGCGCTCGACCTTCAGGAGGGCGCCGACATGGTGATGGTCAAGCCGGCGCTGCCCTACCTGGACGTCCTGGCGAAGATCGCGGACGAGGTGGACGTGCCGGTCGCCGCGTACCAGATCTCCGGTGAGTACGCGATGGTCGAGGCGGCTGCCGAGAAGGGCTGGATCGACCGCGACAAGGCGATCCTGGAGACCCTCACGGGGATCAAGCGGGCCGGCGCCCAGATGATCCTCACCTACTGGGCGACGGAGGTCGCGCGGAAGCTGGGTTAGGCCCTGGCTGACGCGCCGCGAAGGGGCCCCGGGTGCCGTGATCGGATTGCGGCGGCCGGGGCTTCGTCATGGCGGCTCCGCGGCCCGTGGCGGACCCGGTGAGCGCCGTCCGGGCCGTCGGGTCACCGGACCAGGGCGTCGGCCCGGTTCGCCTGCCAGTAGGTGACGCACGCCGAACTGTCCATCCTGGCGGAGGCCGTGGGGGTGGCGGTGGTGGCGCTGCGGGGCTTCGCCGCCGGCGCGGGGGCGGACGGTGCGGGGTACGGCCCGGCGGTGCCCTCGATGCGTACGCCCGATCCGTCGTGGTGGCCGCACGCCGTGAGCGAGAGCGCGGCGAGCGCGCCCGCCGCGGTGGTGAGCAGGCGGGTACGGGGGCGGAGGAGGCCCGGGGTGCGCATGGCTGAATCTCTCTGTCCGTGTGGCTGGATGGCCCGTGTGACCGGGGAGACGCGCGCCATTCGACCCGTTGCGGGGAGCGGCGTGCTGGGATGTCCTCAGCCTGTGCCTTGTTCCGTCCCAGTGGCCAGCGCGGCCCGGGAGGTAGGGACGCTGGAACGTTCGTACCGACTCTGACCTGGGAGAACGGGCGCGGCTTGGAAGGGCGGGGTGGAATGGAGGGGCGCGTGGGGGCGGGGGATCTTCCCGCATTGCTGCGGGAACTGAAGGTGCGGTCGGGGCTGAGCTATGCGGCGCTCGCCAAGCGGCTGCACGTGAGTACGTCGACGCTGCACCGGTATGTGAACGGGACCGCCGTGCCGACGGAGTTCGCACCGGTCGAGCGCTTGGCGCGGCTGTGCCGGGCGACTCCGGAGGAACTGGTGGAGGTCCACCGGCGGTGGATCGTGGCGGACGCGGCACGGGGGCGGCAGCGAGCGGAGGCGGAGCCGCGGACGGGGCCGGGGGCGGTGACGGGGGCGGGACCGGTGGCCGAGCCCCGGTCGGAGCCGGAGCCGGGGCCGGAGTTGGAGCCGGGGGCATCCCTTGCGTCGAGTGCCCTCGCGCCGGCGGTCGGGTCCGCGTCCCGCTCGCGCGCATCCCGTACGCGGCGGCTCGCCGCGCTGGCCGGTGTCGGTGTCGTCCTCGTGCTGGGGGCCACCGCCCTCGCCGTCCGGGGCGGGTTCCCGGCGTCGGGGGACCACGTCGGGAGGACCGCCGCGGGGGCGTCGCCGGGCGCGGCCGAGCGGCCGGTACCGAGGACGCCGGGGAGCGGTGGGCCGGGCCCGTCCTCGGGCGCGACGCACCAGAAGGGCAACGACGGCAACGACGGCAACAAGGGCGACACGGGGGAGCGCAGCACGGGTGAGGGCGTCGAGGACGGCGGCCCCGTGGCGTCCGGCGGCCCGACCCAGGACGGTACGGCAGCCGCCGGCATCCCGCTGACGGTGTCCACCCAGCCGCAGTACTGGGGCAGCCCCTGCGGCCACCCCTACCTCGTCGACCAGACCCCGGACCGCATCGCGCCACCGCCCAACGAGCAGGACGCCCCCGGCTGGGTGTCCGCACGCGGGGCGGTGTCCGCGGGCAAGCAGACCGTGCGGCTGACCGTCCAGGGCACGGGCGGGGACACCGTCGTCCTGGAGTCCCTGCACGTCCGCGTCGCCGGCACCGACGTGCCGCTCTCCTGGAACGACTACGCGATGGGGTACGTCGGCGTCGGCTGCGGCGGCAACGTACCCAAGCACTCCTTCGACCTGAACCTCGACGCCGGGGTGCCCCGCCTGGCCTCCGAGGCGGGGAAGAAGGACGACTTCCCCTACACGGTGAGCGCGAGCGACCCCGAGACCTTCTACGTCGACGCGACCGTCGAGGACCACTACGTGAGCTGGTACCTGGAGTTGGAGTGGTCCAGCGGCGGGCGGCACGGGACGGTGCGCATCGACGACGCCGGGGAGCCGTTCCGCACCAGCGGCGACGGGGGCCGGCCGCAGTACGGGTACTCCCTCGACAAGAAGCGGTGGGTGCGGATCCGGCGCGAGCCGAACGGGGCCGAGTACGAGGTGTCGGCCGGCGGGTGAACGACCGAGCCCCCGTACCGCACTCCGGGTGCGGTACGGGGGCCCGGTCGTCGCTGGGCGGGGTCCGTCCTACAGCCGCTCGGGGGTGCGGATCCCCAGCAGCGCCATGCCCTTGTGCAGGGTGCGGGCGGTCAGGTCGCACAGGAAGAGGCGGTTCTCCACCTGCTGCGGGGTGTCCGCCTTCAGGACCGGGCACTGGTCGTAGAAGGTCGTGTACAGCGACGCCAGCTGGTAGAGGTACGCGGCCAGCTTGTGCGGGGCGTACTCCGCCGCCGCCTCGGCGACGGTGGAGCCGAACGCGTCCAGGTGCAGGCCCAACGCCCGCTCCGCCGGGGCGAGTTCGAGCTCCCCGTGGGCGACCGGACCGGTCTCGCCGGCCTTGCGCAGGATCGACTGGATCCGGGCGTACGCGTACTGGAGGTACACGCTGGTGTCGCCGTTGAGCGACACCATCTGGTCCAGGTCGAACTTGTAGTCCCGGCTCGGCGACGTCGACAGGTCCGCGTACTTCACCGCGCCGATGCCGACCTGCGCGGCCCGCTCCTGGATCTCGTCCTCGGTGAGGTCCTGGGCCTTCTCGCGCACCACCTCGGCGGCGCGCTGCACCGCCTCGTCGAGCAGGTCCTCCAGGCGCACCGTCTCGCCGGCCCGCGTCTTGAACGGCTTGCCGTCGGCGCCGAGCACCGTGCCGTAGCCCATGTTGTGGGCCTTGACCTGGTCGTTCAGCCAGCCGGCCCGGCGGGCCGCCTGGAAGACCATCCGGAAGTGCAGCGACTGGCGGACGTCCACGACGTACAGCAGCGTCGTCGCCTTCAGGTCGAAGACGCGGTTGCGGATCGCCGACAGGTCGCTCGCCGCGTACCCGAAACCGCCGTCCGCCTTCTGCACGATCAGCGGGACCGGCTTGTCGTCCTTGCCCTTGATGTCGTCGAAGAAGACCACGAGCGCGCCTTCGGAGCGGACGGCGACGCCCGACTCCTCCAGCATCCGGGCCGTCTCGGCCATCATGTCGTTGTACGCGGACTCGCCGACGATCTCCTCGTCGCGGATCTCCATGTCCAGCTTCTCGAAGACCGAGTAGAAGTAGACCTTCGACTCGTCCACGAACCGCTGCCACAGGTCGAGGGTCTGGGCGTCGCCGGACTGGAGGGCGACGACCCGCTTGCGGGCCCGCTCCTTGAACTCCTCGTCGGCGTCGAAGACCGCACGCGACGCCTTGTAGACCCGGTTCAGGTTCGACATGGCCTGTTCGCCGTCCACGTCGGCGGCCGGGGCCAGCTGGTCCGGGTTCTCGATCAGGTACTGGATGAGCATGCCGAACTGCGTGCCCCAGTCGCCGATGTGGTGGCGACCGATCGTCTTCTCGCCGGTGAAGTCCAGCATGTTGCGCAGGGCGTCGCCGATCACCGCGGACCGCAGGTGGCCGACGTGCATCTCCTTGGCGACGTTCGGCTGCGCGTAGTCGACGACCGTCGTACCGGTCGTGGCCGCGTACGGCACGCCCAGGCGGTCGTCGGCGGCGCGTGCGGCGAGCGTGGCGAGGATCGCCCGGTCGGCGACGGTGATGTTGAGGAAGCCGGGGCCGGAGACCTCGACGTCGGCGAGGACGTCGTCGGTGCCGAGCGTCTCGACGACCTTGCCGGCCAGCTCCCGCGGGTTGCCCCCCAGCTTCTTGGCCAGCGCGAGCAGGCCGTTGGCCTGGAAGTCGGCCCGGTCGCTACGTCGCAGCAGCGGGTCCGCGGCGCCGGCCTCCGGCAGGGCTGCCGAGAGGGCGTCCGCGACGCGCTGGTTGACCGTAGCTGCGAGGGAGGGGACCGAGGCCATTGAACTGCCGTTCCGTTGGGGGGAAAGGGTTTGCCCCGAGTATCCCACGGCCCTACCACTGAATTTCTGTGCGGCGGGCGTCTGGGAGAATGGGCTCTGTCAGGCTTTTGTCCGTCCGGACCGTTCCGCCCGTGCCGCGGGTGACGGAGCGCGGCACCGGAGGGCGCGACAGGGCGCATCGTAAGAGCACCGGGACACCAGCAAGAGAGAGGGCCGATCGTGGCTCAGCAGAGCACCGAGACCGACTGGGTCTCCAGGTTCGCGGACGAGGTCATTGCCGAGGCGGAGCGCCGCGCCCCCGGCAAACCTGTCGTCGTCGCCTCGGGCCTGAGCCCGTCCGGCCCGATCCACCTCGGCAACCTCCGCGAGGTGATGACCCCGCATCTGGTCGCCGACGAGATCCGCCGCCGCGGCATCGCCTGCGAGCACGTCCTGAGCTGGGACGACTACGACCGGTACCGCAAGGTGCCGGCCGGCATCGACCCGTCCTGGGAGGAGCACATCGGCAAGCCGCTGACGGCCGTGCCCGCCCCGCCCGGCAGCGCGTACGCCACCTGGGCCGAGCACTTCAAGGCGGCCATGGAGGAGTCCCTGGCGGAGCTGGGGATCGAGTACCAGGGCGTCAGCCAGACCGCCCAGTACACCTCCGGCGCCTACCGCGAGCAGATCCTGCACGCGATGAAGCACCGTGGCGAGATCGACGCCGTCCTGGGCCGCTACCGCACCAAGGACAAGGCCACCGGTAAGCCGAAGAAGCAGCAGCAGAAGCCGGTGGACGAAGCGGAGCTGGAGGCGGCCGAGGGCTCCGGTGCGGCCGCCGAGGACGACGGCAGCGCCGGTGGCGCGGGCTACTTCCCGTACAAGCCGTACTGCACGGTCTGCAACAAGGACTTCACCAAGGTCATCGCCTATGACGACGCGACCACGGAGATGGCCTACGAGTGCGTCGCCTGCGGCCACTCCGAGACCGTGGCGCTGCGCGAGTTCGACCACGGCAAGCTGGTCTGGAAGGTCGACTGGCCGATGCGCTGGGCCTACGAGGGCGTGGTCTTCGAGCCGTCCGGCGTGGACCACTCCTCGCCCGGCTCGTCGTTCGTCGTCGGCGGCCAGATCGTCCGCGAGGTGTTCGGCGCCGACCAGCCGATCGGCCCGATGTACGCCTTCGTCGGCATCAGCGGCATGGCGAAGATGTCCTCGTCCAAGGGCGGGGTGCCCACCCCGGGCGACGCGCTGAAGATCATGGAGGCGCCGCTGCTGCGCTGGCTGTACGCCCGGCGCAAGCCCAACCAGTCCTTCAAGATCGCCTTCGACCAGGAGATCCAGCGGCTCTACGACGAGTGGGACAAGCTCGCGGCCAAGGTCGCGGACGGCACCGCGCAGCCCGCGGACGCCGCGGCCTACACCCGGGCCATCGGCACCGCGGCCGGCGAACTCCCGCGGACGCCGCGCCCGCTGCCGTACCGCACGCTGGCCTCCGTCGTGGACATCACCGCGGGCCACGACGAGCAGACCCTGCGCATCCTGAGCGAGCTCGACCCGGAGAACCCGGTCACGTCCCTGGACGAGACCCGGCCGCGGCTCGACAAGGCCGAGCACTGGATCAGCACCCAGGTCCCCGCCGACCAGCGCACCGTCGTCCGCGACGAGCCCGACGCGGAGCTGCTGGCCTCCCTGGACGACCAGTCCCGGGGCGCGCTGCGGCTGCTGCTCGACGGCCTGGACGACCACTGGTCGTTGGACGGCCTGACGACCCTGGTCTACGGCGTCCCGAAGGTCCAGGCGGGCCTGGACCCGGAGGCCAAGCCGACCCCGGAGCTGAAGGTCGCCCAGCGCTCCTTCTTCGCGCTGCTCTACAACCTCCTGGTCGGCCGGGACACCGGCCCCCGGCTGCCCACGCTGCTGCTCGCGGTGGGCGCGGACCGGGTCCGCAAGCTGCTGGCCGGCTGACGGGAGGAGGCCCGGCGGGTCTTCTCCTACCTGAGAGCGAGAACGGGTTCGGCCCCGGGGACGACGGTTCCCGGGGCCGAACCCGTCACGATGGCTGGATGAGGGGAATCATCGGTTTTGTCGTCATGCTCCAGGGTGCGCTGGGCCTCTTAGGCCTGCTCTTCTTCGACGGCCCCTGGGGCGTGCTCCGGCACTGGGTGGACCTGCAATGGCCCGCCTACGCCGGGGTCTTCGCCGCGGGCGCGGCACTGATGGCGTGGGGGGAGTGGGACCGCAAGCGGAAGGGCGAGGGGGAGGCCGCGTAACGGGGGTGCGGGGCCCGCCCGTTCACCGCTCGCCGGGCTCGCGGTTTAAGGGATGTGTTCCGCCTCCACCTCCATGCGGAAGCGGGCGCGGAACTCGCGGATGAAGCCGCGCAGATAGTTCTCGCTGAGCGGGCCGCCGTCGCGGCCCTGGTACCCGTAGAACTCCAGTAGGTAGCGGCCGAATTGGCGGGAGTCGGGGAAGGCGTTCTTCTCCGCCACGTACGTGCGGAACGCGGCGAAGTACTTCTCGTCCCGGGGCGCGTCGTCGGCGGGGCTCCCGGTGGGGAGGTCGCCGGGGCCGTCTTCCGGTACGTCGTCGGGGAGCGCGGCACCCGCGGTGCCCAGGGGGCGACTGCGCCCCGGGCCGACCGGGACGGTCAACTGGGGGGTGGGGGCGGGGAGTTCGGGCTCGCTCGGGGGGTCCGGTGCGGGGGCGGGTGCGGGGGTTTCCGCTATCGGGTGCGGGCGCGGCTGGGGGGTGTCCGGGTGTGCGGCGGGGTGTGCCGGTTCCTGGCCGGGGGGTGCGGGGGCCGAACCCGACGCCGGATCCGTCTCCGATTCTGTCGCTGTCGCTGTCGCTGTCGCCGACGTCGACTCTGGCTCCGTCTCCGGCTTGAGCCCCGGTTCCGGCTTCTGCTCCGGCGGCTCGGGCGTGGCGGCCGGGAGGGCCTCCGGTCCCAGGTGGGCGGGGGAGAGCGCGGGGGAGAGGGGGCCGTCCGCTGACAGGGCGAGCCCGGCCGCGGCCAGCCCGGCCGGTGCGGTCTTTGCCAGCGGGACGCCGTACCGGGCCAGCCGCAGCGGCATCAGCGATTCGACGGGGGCGCGGCGGCGCCAGGCCCGTCCGTAGCGGGCCCGGAGCCGCGCCTGGTAGATGAGGCGGTCCTGTTCCAGCTGGATGACCTGGTCGTAGGAGCGCAGTTCCCACAGCTTCATCCGGCGCCACAACCGGAAGGTGGAGGGGAAGGCGAGCAGCCAGCGGGCGAGCCGGACGCCCTCCATGTGCTTGTCGGCGGTGAGGTCGGCGATCCGGCCGACGGCGTGCCGGGCGGCCTCCACGGCGACGACGAACAGCACCGGGATGACCGCGTGCATCCCCACACCCAGCGCGTCGGGCCAGGCGGCGGCCCCGTTGAAGGCGATGGTCGCGGCGGTCAGCAGCCAGGCGGTCTGGCGCAGCAGCGGGAACGGGATGCGGGTCCAGGTCAGCAGCAGGTCCAGGGCGAGCAGGACCACGATGCCGGCGTCGATGCCGATCGGGAAGACCGCCGCGAAGGCGCCGAAGCCCTTCTTCTCGGCCAGGGCGCGGACCGCGGCGTAGGAGCCGGTGAAGCCGATCGCCGCGATCAGGATCGCGCCGGCGATCACCACCACGATCAGGATGCGGTGCGTACGGGTCAACTGCGCGGTCTGTGTCGCGGACACCCGCGGTCCCTCCCCGGACTCGGCGAATCGGCGCGCATAGCGTTGCACACCTGTTCCTGCCGGGCCGGGGAGGGCCGGGTCGGGGCGGTCCCCCGGGCCGTCAGACCTTGTTGGCCTTGGTCGCGGCGGTGATGGCTTCCTTGGCGGCGGCCTGGGCGGCCTTGAGGAGGTCGTTGCCGTTGGGGGTGTCGGCGCCGGCCATGCCCGCGCCGTTGTAGTTGATGGTGACGACGATGTTGGCGGTGCGCGCCACGATCGTCGTGTTCTTGAAGTCGTTGCCGTCCTTGGCGATGTCGTAGGTGATGGCGGTGGCCGCGTCACCGGTGCCCGCGGTCGGCACGGCGGCGACCTTCTTGGCGCCCTTGGTGCCCTTGGCGTCGTTGACCTGCTGGGTGAAGAAGTCCGTGGCGCGCTTCTCGCCCGAGCCGACGGTCGGGTCGGAGTCGTAGCGCTGGAAGGCGACGTCCAGCCAGCGGAACTGGGTGCCGTCGACGCCCTGCTCGTCCGAGCTGCTCCAGGAGCAGGCGCCGCGGGCGGCGGTGTCGGTGGACTTGCCCTGCGTGCCGGCCGCGTCCTTCACCTTGGGCAGCAGCTCGTCGAGGGTGCCCTTGGAGAACGCCTCGCAGGCGTTCGGCAGCTTCTTGAACTTCGCGGCGGCGACGGTCGGCGACGGGCTGCCGGCGGTGGCGCTGGACGAGCCGGAGGGAGTGCTGTCACCGGAGCTCTTGCTGTCCGAGCCGGAGCACCCGGCGACGAGCAGCATCGGCACTGCTGCGCAGGTGAGGAGGCTGGCGAGTCGCTTGGCTGATCGGTGCATGGTTCCTTCGCTGTTCGTCGTCGTCGAGTCGGTGCGGACCCTTGTCGAGCGTGTTGGCCCGGCCCGGGGGCGGGGCGGGCCCTAGGGCACGGTACGCGGCGGAGCGAGGTGGTTGGCCGATTCATAACAATTGAGCGGTGGGGTGAATCGGGCGATTCCCGGGCGAAATTCTCGTTCGGGGTGATCGGCCCTTATGGGGTTATTCGCTGAGGCTGTCGGCCAGTTCGCCGGCCAGGGAACGGGCCTTGTCCTGCAGTTCCTGGCTTTCCGGCAGCCGCGTCTTGTCCGTGGACCACTGGTCGTAGGTGATCGTCACGATGACGTTCGACGTGCGAAAGACCACAGTGATGTCACGGTGCACACCGGAGTCCGCGGTGATCAGCTGGTCGTTGAGGAAGGCCGCGTCGCCGACGCCGTCCAGGATGCGCGGGGCGAGCGGGCCGCCGGGGCCGAACGCGGAGTCGCTCGCGGGGTCGGAGGGGCTCGGGGACACGGTGGCCGGCGGGGTGGCCGCGGCCGTGGCACCGTCCGCCTTCTTCCCGCCGGCGGCGCCGTCCTTGCTGCCGTCCGTGCTCGTGGCGCCGTCCGTCGGCTTCTGCTGGTCCTTGGTCGTGTCCGTCGGGCCGGCCGGGGGCGAGGGGGTGCCGGAGTCGGCGGGCGGGATCTTGGCGGCCCGCTCCTTGGTGAGGTAGAGCTCCTGCGCCCGGTCGTCGTCGCTGATCGCGGTGTTGTACGAGACCACGCGCTGGATGTCGAGGGTGAGGTGGCGGGTCCCCGCGGTGGTTTCCCGCGCCCACTGGCAGCCGACCCGGCGGTCGGTGTCGTAGGTGATGTCGGCCCGGCCGCCGTAGATCTTCTGCGCGTCCGCCGGCGACAGTGGCTGGCCGTCGCCGGGCAGCATGTCGCGGAGGGTGCTGCGCGCCGGGAGGCCGCAGGCTTCCGGCAGGGTCTGGTAGCGCCCGGGCTGGGCGGACTGGCTGGCGGCGGTGGGGTCGCCGTCCTTGCCGTCGCCGCCGCTGGTGCCCGTGGCGGAACCGCCGGAGCAGCCGGTCAGGCCGGCGGCGAGGGCCGCGGTGACCAGCAGTGCGGCACCGGGTACGAACGATTTGCGCGGCATCGTTCGCGGCTCCTTCCCTGCGGAAATGCGGTTGCCGCCGAGTGGCGGCCGGTGGACACAATGTCTACCGCACGTTTCGCCGTGAACGCCGGTCCGCTGTCCAAGATCAGGCGCATTGTCCGGCTTTTGCGTTTTTCAGTTTTCCGGGGGAAAGAGACAGGTATGTCGTACACCGAAGTGCCCGGCGCCCAAGTGCCGATCCGGATGTGGACCGACCCGGCCACGGTCGAGGGCGTCGCGATGCAGCAGCTGCGCAATGTCGCCACGCTTCCGTGGATCAAGGGGCTGGCCGTGATGCCGGACGTGCATTTCGGCAAGGGGGCCACCGTCGGTTCGGTCATCGCGATGCGCGGTGCGGTCTGCCCGGCCGCCGTCGGCGTGGACATCGGCTGTGGAATGAGCGCGGTCAGGACCTCGCTCACCGCCAACGACCTGCCCGGCGACCTGTCCCGGCTGCGCTCCCAGATCGAGCAGGCGATTCCGGTGGGCCGGGGGATGCACGAGGACCCGGTCGACCCGCGCCGGATGCACGGATTCCGCGCCACGGGCTGGGACGACTTCTGGGCGCGCTTCGACGGGGTGGCCGAGGCGGTCAGGTTCCGGCACGAGCGGGCCGCCAAGCAGATGGGTTCGCTGGGGTCCGGTAACCACTTCATCGAGTTCTGCCTCGACGAGACCGGCGCGGTCTGGCTGATGCTGCACTCCGGCTCCCGCAACATCGGCAAGGAGCTGGCCGACTACCACATCGGGCAGGCCCAGAAGCTGCCGCACAACCAGGGGCTGGTCGACCGCGACCTCGCCGTCTTCATCGCGGACACCCCGCAGATGGCGGCGTACCGCAACGACCTCTTCTGGGCGCAGGAGTACGCCCGGCACAACCGTGAAGTGATGATGGCCCTGTTCCAGGACGTCGTCCGCAAGGAATTCCGCAAGGCCCGGCCGGTCTTCGAGCCGGTGATCTCCTGCCACCACAACTACGTGGCGGAGGAGACCTACGAGGGCATGGACCTGCTGGTGACCCGTAAGGGCGCCATCCGGGCCGGCAGCGGTGAGTACGGGATCATCCCCGGCTCGATGGGCACCGGCTCGTACATCGTCCGTGGGCTGGGGAACCCGGCGTCCTTCAACTCCGCCTCGCACGGCGCCGGCCGCAAGATGAGCCGGAACGCCGCGAAGAAGCGCTTCTCCACGCGCGATCTGGAGGAGCAGACGCGGGGTGTGGAGTGCCGCAAGGACTCCGGGGTCGTCGACGAGATCCCCGGCGCGTACAAGCCGATCGAGAAGGTCATGGAGCAGCAGCGGGACCTGGTGGAGGTCGTCGCCAAGCTCAAGCAGGTGGTGTGCGTGAAGGGGTGAGAAGGGGTGAGCGGGGCCGGGCCGGCCGGGGTGGGGATACGTCGGACCGGGGTGGGGGTGCGTCGGAGGGGGTGGGGCTAGGCACCCTCCGGCTGTTGGACGCTTCGCGTCCGCTGGGTGCGGCCCTCCTGGTTGCGGTGGCCCGTCTGCTCGCCCGCTCCCGTGGGGCGGCGGCGGGCCGGTCGCCGACGTTGGATCAGGTACTCGGCGGCGATCAGGTTCAGGAGCAGCGCGCACCACGACGAGGTGCTGGCGATGTCGTGGCCGGCCGCGAGCGGGTCGCCCGCGTACGCGACCGGGTCGGCGAGTTGGGCCGCCACGAGGTGCTCGACCACGGGTTGGATGATCCGCGAGGTGAGCGCGACCAGGGTCAGCGCGACATTGCGGATCATCCACACCCGGTGGTCGGCGTAGCGGCGATGGGGGTGCCCCCCGCTGGTGCGCGTTCGGGGGAGTGCGGCGCGGTAGCCGGCGACACCGGTGACGATCCACAGCGCGTCGAGCACCCCTAGGGACAGTTGGTTGCTCAGCCCCAGTGGGACGAAGTAGACGACCGGGATGCCGATCAGGGCGGACGGGAAGACCCCGCCGAACAAGTACACCCGGCCGGTCCACCGGTGGACGGCGGGATGCCGGCGGCGCAGCCAGGGCCAGCACTGGGCGAGGCCGGTCACCACGGCGACGGCGGCGGTGAAGATGTGCGCCACCAGCAGCGCGTAGTGCAGTTCGCTGCGCGGCGGGACGCGGCTGGTGTGCAGGTCGGGCGGGAGGTAGGGGCCGACCGCCTGCGCCGTGATGAGCAGCGATACCGCGGCGAGCGGGACCAGCCACAGGGCGGTACGGGGGCGTCGACGCCGTGCGCCAACGGATGCGGGGGCGGGGGTGTGGGCGGGTGTGGGCGCGGGTGTTGGTGCGGGGGCGGACTCGGGCGTGGGTACGGGCTCGGGCTCGGGTGCGGGCTCGGGTGCGGGGACGGCCGGTGGTGCGGACGCGGACCTCGGGGTGGTTGGCATGCGTCCACTGTCGTGGCGTGGGGAGACCGGGACACGGGGCCCGCACACCCGGTAGGGGGTGTACGTAAGCCCCCTGTCGCGGGGTGGTCATCCGGAGGCGGGGGCGTCCGGGCACGCGGGCGGCGGGCCGGCCGTTGTGACCGGCCCGCCGCCCGCCGACTTCTCAACTACTGCGGTGCACCTTGGTGTTGGACGCCTGCGCCCTGGGCCGGACGACGAGCAGGTCGATGTTGACGTGCGGGGGGCGGGTGACCGCCCAGGCGATGGTGTCGGCGACGTCCTCCGCGGTGAGCGGTGCGTCCACGCCTTGGTAGACCTTGGCGGCCTTGCCGGCGTCACCGCGGAACCGGGTGGTCGCGAACTCCTCGGTCTTGACCATCCCCGGGGCCACCTCGATCACCCGTACCGGCTCGCCGCACAGCTCCAGGCGGAGCGTCTCGGCGATGACGTGGGCGCCGTGCTTGGCGGCGACGTATCCGCCGCCGCCCTCGTACGTCCCGTGGCCGGCGGTGGAGGAGAGGACGACGACGGTGCCGTCGCCGGAGGCGGTCAGCGCGGGCAGCACCGCCTGGGTCATGTGGAGCACGCCGAGCACGTTGACCTCGTACATCGCGCGCCAGTCGGCCGGATCACCGGTGGCCACCGGCTCCGCGCCGACCGCGCCGCCGGCGTTGTTGACCAGGACGTCGACGGAGGGGAAGCGGTCGAGGGAGCGCGCGAACGCGTCCACCGCGGCGCGGTCGGTGACGTCGAGCGCGTACGCCTCGGCGTGCGGCAGCTCGGCGGCGAGTGCCTCGATGCGGTCCTTGCGGCGGGCGGTGAGCACGACGCGGTAGCCGGCGCCGGCCAGGGCCCGTGCGGTCGCGGCGCCGATGCCGCTGCTCGCTCCGGTGACGACGGCGGTACGGACGCCGGGGGTGTCGGCGGTCATGCTGCTCTCCCTATACGCGGTGCGTGTGCGGACAGTGAGCCGTGGTGCGGCTCGTGAGCCATGGTGCAGGTGTAACCCGCGGACCGCGAAGTGGTTTGTGAACTGTGTTGCGCTTCACGGGTAGTGGTGAGGCTCGTGAACCGTGGTGTGGCTCGTGAGCGGTGGTCTGCTGCGTGAGCGGTGGTGCGGTCGTGAGTTGTGGTGCGGGTGATGGGTGCGTGGTCAGGATATGCAGGGGGAGTGGCGGTTTGGCGGTCGGAGGGGCGGTCGATCGTGAGGTCCCGGCCTGGGGCGTGGCCCGCGGCCGACCGGGTTCAGTGGCCGCGGGGTGCGTACATGATCACGGCCATACCGACCAGGCAGACCAGTGCGCCGATCACGTCCCAGCGGTCGGGACGGTAGCCGTCCGCGACCATGCCCCAGACCAGCGACCCGGCGACGAACACCCCGCCGTACGCGGCGAGGATCCGGCCGAAATGGGCGTCCGACTGGAGCGTGGCCACGAAGCCGTACACGCCCAGGGCGATCACCCCGACGCCGATCCATGCCCAGCCCCGGTGCTCCCGCACCCCTTGCCACACCAGCCAGGCGCCGCCGATCTCGAAGAGTGCGGCGACGACGAACAGGGCTGCGGAACGGGCGATGAGCATGCCGCTCAGCGTAAGGAGCCGAGTCGGGCCGGGCGAGGACGGGGCCTCGACCGGCCTGCCGTGGGCGGCGCCGATCACGCCGCTGCACCGGCCCCCAGCGCATCGGTGCCCTGCCGCCAGCGCCCCGGCTGCCAGCGTCCTCGCCCTCGCCGGCAGCGCCCGCCCTCGCCGCCAGCGCCCCGCCGCCAGTGCTCCAGCGCCTTGGTGCCCAGCGTCTCGGTTTCCGGTGTCCGGTGTCCGCTGTCCGCTGTCTCTCGGTGTCTGGCGCTTCGGTGCTTGGTGGCTCGTGTCTGGCGGTTCGGTGTCCGGCGGTTCGGGGCACGGTGATTCGGGGTGGGGCGCTTCGGGGCGTGCTGTTCCGGCTCGGCGCGCGGGGATTCGACCTACCGGTCCCAGGTCGCCCGGCGGTTCATATCTGTACGGAGGAGTGCAGGGTCCGTTCGGCGGTGGGGGCGGGGGTCGTGCCGGTCCAGTGGTCGAGGGCGGTGCGGAGCGCCGTGGCACGCTCGGCGGGCGCGGTGGCATCGGTGGCCCAGGCGATATAGCCGTCGGGGCGCACCAGAAGGGCCGTTCGGCGTCCGCTCGCCCACGAAGCGGTGACGACCCGGTCGGGCGCGGGTGCCAGGGGTGCGTCCTCCGGCAACTCGCCCTCAGGGGTGATCAGGACGAACTTGCCCTGCCGCAGGGCGTCATAGAGCCGTCCGCCGCCGGCGAGGTGGAGGTCGGGAGCGCGCCGGCCGGCCAGCCGATGGGCACCGGGCCCGGCCGGATAGGCGATGTCGATACCCGAGACGCCGCCGATCGCCCGCCGGGACAGCGGCCGCAGGCTCATCAAGAGCCGCACACTGAGACCGCGCAGCGCCCGGCCCGCCGCGGAGTGCACCAGCGCGAGCCGGACCATCGCGCCGCTGCTGCGCAGCACCGCTTCGCCGACCGGGTGCCGCTCGTCCTGATAGCTGTCCAGCAGGCTGTCGGGGGAGTGGCCCCGCACCACGGCCGCCAGCTTCCAGCTGAGGTTGGCCGCGTCCTGGAGGCCGATGTTCATCCCCTGGCCGCCGGCCGGGGAGTGGACGTGCGCGGCGTCACCGGCGAGGAGGACCCGGCCGACGCGGTAGGCGGGGGCCTGCCGCTCGTCGCTGCGGAAGCGCGAGATCCAGCGGGCGTCGTGCATGCCGTAGTCGGTGCCGAAGGCGAGCCGGGTGACCTCGCGGACCTCGTCGAGATCGGCGGGTGCGTCATCGGGGGCCTGCACATGGCGGTTCCAGCCGATGGCGCGGTACCAGCCGTCACCGAACGAGGCGATCAGTGCGAAGGCGTCGCGGGTGGCGCGGAGCGTGAAGGGGGAGTCGGGCGCCTGGGCCAGCCGGATATCGGCGAGGACCACGGAACGGACCACCGCCCTGCCGGGGAAGGGCAGGCCGACCGCCTCACGGACGAAACTGCGGGCGCCATCGGCGCCGACCACATAGGCGGCGCGCAGGCTCCCAATGCCCTCGGCCGCGCCGCCGACCGCATCCTCAGCCGCGCCTTCGGCCGCCCGGAGGTGCACCGTCACGCCGTCCGCGTCCTGGGTGAGCCCCAGCACCTCGGACCCGTACCGGAAGGTGACGCCGGCCTGCCTCGCGCGCCGCGCCAGCAGCCGCTCGACCTCGTACTGCGGCGTTATCAGGACGAAGGGGAAGCGGGTGCGGAGTCGGGCCGCGGTGAGCACCGCGCCCCCGAACACCTGGAGGCCGGGGAGTCGGTGGCCTCCGGCGACCAGCTCGTCGGCGAGCCCGCGGGCGTCCAACTGCTCCAGCGAACGGGCGTGCACGGCGAGTGCCCGGCTGAGATTGCTGGTCGTGCCGTCGCGGCGCTCCAGGAGCGTGACGGCGAGACCGGCCTCGGCGAGATCCCCGGCGAGCAGCAGACCGGTCGGGCCGGCGCCGACGACGATCACGTCCGCGTCCTGGCCGGCGGACGTGGCGCCGGCGCTCTCGGGCGCTCTGCCGGTGTCGGTCTTGCCCGCGCCGGCCTGTGCGGCAATGCCGGTCTGTGCGGCCGTGCCGCTCTCGGTGCCGGCACCGGCAGGCGGCCGGACGGCCGTGCCGCTGTCGATGTCGTTGCTGGTGTCTCCTGGCTTGCGGTTCAGGGCATCCATGGCTGCCGCCTCCTGCCAACGCATGTTGGTCAACGCTTGTTGGCAAGCGTACGGCGCTCCCAACTCGCGTGTCAACGCTCGTTGGCCTACAGTTGTTGACATGGTCGAACGCGATACCTCCGCCACCCCCTCCGGCGCTCGTACCGATGCCCGTACCGATGCCCGCAGCGAGGGCCGTGGCGGCGCTCGTTCCGGTGGCCCCGCCCCGGCGGTCAGCCCCGAGATCGACGCCGGTCCGCCGCCCGTCGCCGCCGAGGCCCCCGACGCCGGCTCCCACCACCGCCCCCGCCGCTCGGACGCCACCCGCGCCGCGATCCTCGACGCCGCCCGGGACCGCTTCGCCGCCGAGGGCTACGAGCGCGCCACCATCCGCGCCATCGCACGGGACGCGGGCATCGACCCGTCGATGGTGATGCGCTACTACGGCAACAAGGAGGGCCTCTTCGCGGCGGCCTCGGAGATCGACCTGCGCGCCCCGGACCTGACGCAGGTGCCGCCCGAGGAGCGGGGCGCCCGGCTCGTGCGCCACTTCCTCGAACTCTGGGAGAGCGACGAGACGCTGACCGGGATGATGCGCGTCGGCGTCACCAATGAGGCGGGCGCGGAGCGCATGCGGCAGGTCTTCGCCGCGCAGGCGCGGCCGATGCTCGACGCGGTCTGCACGGTGCCGGAGGAGGTGCCGGCCCGCGCCGCCCTGGTCGCGTCGCAGATCCTGGGCATGGCGCTGTGCCGCTACGTCCTGCGCGTCGCACCCGCCGTCGACCTCAGCCACGACGAACTCGTCGCCTGGCTGGCCCCCACCGTCCAGCGCTATCTGACGGCGGAACGGCCGTAGCGGCCGTGGCGGCCGTGGCGGCCGTGGCGGCCGTAACAGCCGAAGGACGGGGGCCGGACGACCGCGCAGGGCGAGAGCACGGGCGGCGCTGACGCGCCTGACGGCAACGCGCTCGCCGGCAACGCGACCGCAGGCAACGCCGCCGGCGCCTCAGGCCGGAGTCGCGGCAGCCCCCGTTAACCCGCCCCCGGCCCCCGCCCCGCGATCCGCCGCAGGTGCCCGTCGAAGACCTGCCGCGCCTCGGGTGTCAGCGTCCGCAGGGCCACCATCGCCGTCACGATCACATCGCACAGCTCGGCGTGCACGTCGTCCCAGGTGTGGCTGTGTCCCTTGCGAGGGTTCTGCCCGGTGGCCCCGATGACGGCCTGGGCCGCCTCGCCCACCTCCTCCGAGAGCTTCAGGACGCGTAGCAGCCGTTCCTGCTCCTTCGGCAGCACACTCTCCCGGTCGAGCCACCCGACGAGCGCATCGATGGTGTCCCAGGGGGCCGCGCCAGTGGGGGCGGCGGCAGAAGGGCCGGCAAGAGAAGGGGAGTTGGCATCCGGAACGCGATCCGAGGAGGCGACGACGGGATCAGACATGGCCCGATTCTGCCGCTCGTTCCGCGGCCCGCGCCCCCTCCGCCCCTAGGGTGAGGCGACAACCGGCCAAGAGGCGATGCCCGGCACACCGGCGACCACCGCATCGGCGCGGCGGACGAGCGGAAGGCGGCCAGACGGATGGACGAGCACCCCGCGATGCCGCGGGACCGGTTCCCGCAGGAGCTGATCGCGTTCTACGGGTTGACCCGGCTGCCCCAGGAGGGCGGCTGGTACCGGCGGACCTGGGCCGGGCCGGATCGCCCGGACGGCCGGCCCGAGGGGTCGGCGGTCGTGATGCTGCTGACCGCCGAGCCCGGCGTCTTCTCCGCGCTGCACCGGCTGCCGACCGACGAGATCTGGCACTTCTACCGGGGCGACCCGCTCGCCCTGCTCCTGCTGCCCGAGGACGACCGTACGGGCCGCGCCGGCGCCGCCCGTACGGTCGTCCTCGGCCCGGACGTACTGGGGGGCCAGCACGTGCAGTTCACGGTTCCGGCCGGCACCTGGATGGCCGCCGAGGTCGCCGCCGGCGGCTCCTGGACGCTCTTCGGCTGCACGATGGCGCCCGGCTTCACCTTCGCGGACTACGAGCACGGGGACGCCGGGCGGCTGGCCGCGCGGTTTCCCCGGGAAGCGGTGCGGATCGGGGCGCTGAGCCGGGCATGACAGTGGTGCGGACCCCTCATGAGCCGAACGGCGTACGGGTGATGGGTACTCCCGAACTGGCCGGTGAACAGGGCCGATTCGGCCAGCCCGAGCGCCCAGCAAAGCCACCCGAGCGCCCAACAGAGCCACGCGGGCGCCCAACGAGGCCACCCGAGCGCCCAACGAAGCCAGCGGGCGCCACCTCCACCAGCCACGCCGCAGACACCACCCCCGCCCACCCCACCCGCCCGGCTCCCCTCAATCCCTCCATTCCCCCCAATCCCCCCGCTCCCTCCAGCCCGTCCAGTCCCTCCACCGCCCCCTCCCTCCCCGACCTCAGCGGGCACGTCGTGCTGGTCACCGGGGCGTCGGGTGGGATCGGGCGGGGGATCGCGTTGCGGTTCGCCGCTGCCGGGGCGGCGGTGGTGGTGCACTACCGGGCGGGCGGTGCGGCCGCGCGGGCGCTGGCCGGGGAGATCGAGCGGGGCGGCGGGAGCGCCCTCGCGCTCCGCGCCGAGCTGGGGGTGGAGGAGGAGTGCCACCGGCTGGTGGCGGCGGCCGCCGGATGGCGGGGACGACTGACCGCGCTGGTCAACAACGCGGGGGTGCAGCCCGCCCAGGAGCTGGCCGGGATGTCGCTCGCCGACTGGCGGGCCGTCGCCGACCCCAACGTGCACAGCGTCTTCGCCTGCACCCAGGCCGCGGTGCCGGTGCTGCGTGCGGGCGGCGGCGGATCGGTGACCCACATCGCCTCGATCGAGGCGGACCGCCCGGCGCCGGGCCACGCCCACTACTGCGCGGCCAAGGCGGCGGTGGTGATGCACGCCCGGGCGGCGGCGCTGGAGTACGGGCCGTACGGGATCCGCGTCAACAGCGTCTCACCGGGGCTGGTCGAGCGGCCCGGACTGGCGGAGGACTGGCCGGAGGGGGTGCGCCGCTGGCAACGGGCCGCGCCCACCGGGCGGTTGGGGCGGCCCGAGGACATCGGCGACGCCTGCGTTTTCCTCGCCTCGCCGATGGCCTCCTGGATCACCGGCCAGAACCTCGTCGTGGACGGCGGCGTCTCGGCCCGTCCCACCTGGTGAGCCGGCCCGACGGCGCGGCGTCGGCCCTCGGCGGTGCCCCGCCCGGACCGAAGCGATCCGGCGCCCTTGCAGTCACCCGCCGGGACGATCCGGTGCCTTACGGCCACACGCCGAAGCGCTCCGGCGCCTTACGGCCACACCAGGCAGTACGCCTGGTGTCCCGCCTCGTGGAGGCGGTGCGAGAAGTCCTGCCACTCGTGGAGGAGCTGGTAGACGCTGAACGCGTCCTGCGGGCCGCCGCGGTCGGGGACGGTGGACCAGATGAAGGCGGCCGCGCCGACGGACTCCTCGCCGACGCCGCGCAGCGGGTCGACCACGGTCATGGGGAGCTTGACGACGGCGTAGTCGGGGTGGAGCACGACCAGTTCCAACGGGGGAACCTTGTGCAGCGGTATGCCCTCTATTCCGGTGAGGACCATGGCGGCCATCGTCTCCGGCTTGATCTTGGTGAACATGCCGCCCATACCGAGTTCGTCACCGCCGAGTTCCTCGGGGCGCATCGAGATGGGGACTCGGGCAGCCGTGGCGCCATTGGGGGCGCCGAAGTATTTGTACGTCACCCCCATGCGGCCGCCCCTGTTTTCCCCGCCCGTAATGCTCTCGGTGCTTTTGTGCCGGTCGTCCCTGATGTTCTCGGAGCCCTCGCGCCGGTGACGGCCGCGCTGGGCGCGCTCGGGACCCCGGTCATCGGTTCCCTCGCCCAGTTCGCCACCGCGATGCATATCTCCACCCGACCACTCGCAGCCCCAGCCGCGCAACCCGATCATCGTCTCAGAGACTCCCCCGTCACCGGCGCGTGAAACGCCCGGCCGCACGCCCCCGTGCGCCTCTGAGACCATTGCTTGCGTGACTTACTCGTACGACGCCCCAGTTTTGCAGACGCGCGGGGGCTGAGGCTCGGTCGCGAGCGAGAGGAACGAAAAAGAAACCAAGAGGGAATGAAGCGGAATCGCGTGGTGGGCCGGGTGGTCCGCGGGGTGATTCCGGTACCGCAGTCAGCCGGGCCGTGTCCGCGCGCCGCCGCCCTCCTCCTCCGTATATGCAGGTCAGGATCACAGTGTCTTTTCCGTATGAAGCCCCTGTTTCGCAGTCGCTGTTCGACCGTGCGTCCGTGGTGACGCCGGGCGGCGTGAATTCTCCGGTGCGGGCGTTCCGGGCCGTGGGCGGTACGCCCCGGTTCATGGTGTCTGGTGCCGGTCCGTACCTCACTGATGCCGATGGCCGGGAATACGTCGACCTGGTGTGCTCGTGGGGGCCGATGATCCTCGGCCACTCGCACCCCGAGGTGATCGCCGCGGTCCAGGAGGCGGTCGCCCACGGGACGTCCTTCGGGACGCCCGGTGCGGGCGAGGTCGAGCTGGCCGAGGAGATCGTGGCGCGGATCGCGCCGGTCGAGCAGGTGCGGCTGGTCTCCAGCGGCACCGAGGCGACGATGTCGGCGATCCGGCTGGCGCGCGGCTTCACCGGCCGGGCCAAGGTGATCAAGTTCGCCGGTTGCTACCACGGGCACGTGGACGCGCTGCTGGCCGCGGCCGGTTCGGGCGTCGCGACGTTCGGGCTGCCGGACACTCCCGGGGTGACCGGTGCGCAGGCCGGCGACACGATCGTGCTGCCGTACAACGACCTGGCGGCCGTCCGTGCCGCGTTCGCCGCGCACGAGGGCGAGATCGCCTGTGTGATCACCGAGGCGTCGCCGGGCAACATGGGCGTCGTCCCGCCGCTGCCGGGCTTCAACCAGGGGCTCGCGGACCTGTGTTCCGAGAACGGCGCGCTGTACATCTCCGACGAGGTCATGACCGGCTTCCGGGTCAGCAAGGCCGGCTGGTACGGCATCGACGGGGTCCGCCCGGACCTGATGACCTTCGGCAAGGTCATGGGCGGCGGCTTCCCGGCCGCGGCCTTCGGCGGGCGGGCGGACGTCATGGCCCACCTCGCCCCGGCCGGGCCGGTCTACCAGGCGGGCACGCTCTCCGGGAACCCGATCGCCACCGCCGCCGGTGTCGCGCAGCTGCGGCTGCTGGACGACGCCGCGTACGAGAAGGTCGACGCGGTCTCCGCGGAGATCCGCGGGCTGGTCACCGCGGCGCTGGCCCAGGAGGGCGTGGCGCACCGGCTCCAGGTCGCCGGGAACATGTTCTCGGTGTTCTTCACGGACGCCGAGGTGACGGACTACGAGAGGGCCAAGGCGCAGGAGTCGTTCCGCTTCACCGCCTTCTTCCACTCGATGCTGGCGCAGGGCGTCTACCTCCCGCCGTCCGCGTTCGAGTCCTGGTTCGTCTCGACCACGCACGACGACGCGGCCGTCGAGCGGATCGCCGCCGCGCTGCCGGCCGCCGCCCGGGCCGCAGCCGAGGCCACCGCATGACCGGCACGAGTGGGGCGGACCGGAAGACGGATGACATGAGCAGCGGCGAGAAGAGCGGCGACGAGATCACCGTCGTGCATCTGATGCGGCACGGCGAGGTCCACAACCCCGAGGGCGTGCTCTACGGGCGCCGGCCCGGCTACCACCTCTCCGACCTGGGCCGGAAGATGGCCGACCAGGTCGCCGAGCACCTCGCGGAACGGGACATCACGCATGTGGTGGCCTCGCCGCTGGAGCGTGCGCAGGAGACCGCGGCGCCGATCGCCGGGGCGCACGGTCTGGAGATCGCCACCGACCCGCGGCTGATCGAGGCGGCCAACGTCTTCGAGGGCAAGACCTTCGGAGTGGGCGACGGCGCGCTGAAGAAGCCGGGCAACTGGAAGTACCTGACCAATCCGTTCCGGCCCTCGTGGGGCGAGCCGTACATCGAGCAGGTCGTACGGATGATGGCGGCGCTCGGCGCGGCCCGGGACGCGGCCCGCGGGCACGAGGCGGTGGCAGTCAGTCACCAGCTGCCGATCTGGATCGTGCGCAGCTTCGCCGAGCGGCGGCGGCTGTGGCACGACCCGCGGAAGCGGCAGTGCACCTTGGCCTCGCTGACCTCGTTCACCTTCCACGGCGACGAGATCATCTCGGTGGGGTACAGCGAGCCGGCGCGCGACCTGGTTCCCTCCCACCTGCTGGCCGGCGCCAAACCCGCCAAGGGGAAGTCCAAGGCTTTCGGGGCCTGATAGGCCGTCACGTGGCGGAATGTCAAATTCGCCGGAATTGCAAAGTATGAGCGAATAACACGGAACCTCACCGTCCGACATGCCCTCTACAACGATGTCCGTTTATATGGATATCGAGTCGTCGAGCACGGATGGGGAACGACGCTATGGGCGCGATCAGTCGGCGGGGCCTGCTGGGGATGGGAGCAGGGGCCGCCGCGGCTCTGGGCGTCGCCGGGTGCTCCGCCTCGGGGCAGGACGGCGCGGAGGGGCAGCGGGTCAAGAACGCGGCGCCGGCCCGCCCCAAGCTCATAGGCGACGGCTCGACCGCCAACTACGGTAAGCAGCCCCACCAGCCCGGCGCGCCCGAGCGGCTGGAGCCGGGGCAGACCCCGCCGCAGTTCGTGATCTTCTCCTGGGACGGGGCGGGAGAGGTCGGCAACGGCCTCTTCCCCCGGTTCCGCAAGCTCGCCGAGGACCACGGCGCGGCCATGACCTTCTTCCTCTCCGGGCTGTACCTGCTGCCCGAGGAGAAGAAGCGCCTCTACCTCCCGCCGAACAACCGGCCCGGCGCCTCCGACATCGGCTACCTCAGCGACGGGCACATACGGGAGACCTTGAGCAACGTGCGCCAGGCGTGGCTCGACGGCCACGAGATAGGCACCCACTTCAACGGCCACTTCTGCTCCGGCCGGGGCAGCGTGAAGCACTGGACGCCCGCCCAGTGGCAGTCCGAGATAGACCAGGCCATGGGCTTCGTCACGAAGTGGCGGACGCACACCGGATTCACCGACGCCGAACCGCTGCCCTTCGACTACGGCAAGGAACTGGTCGGCGGCCGGACGCCCTGCCTGCTCGGCCAGGAGAACCTGCTGCCCACCGCCCGCCAACTGGGCTGGCGTTACGACGCGAGCTCGCCCGGCGGCCTCCAGATGTGGCCCCGCAAGAAGCAGGGGATCTGGGACTACCCGCTCCAGCAGATACCTTTCCCCGGCCACTCCTTCGAGGTGCTCTCGATGGACTACAACATCCTGGCCAACCAGTCCAAGAACTCCACCAAGGCGCCGCCGGCCAACTACCCGGGCTGGCGCCGACAGGCCGCCGACGCCTACATCTCCGGATTCCGCCGGGCCTACGAGACCAACCGCGCGCCGTTCTTCATCGGCAACCACTTCGAGCAGTGGAACGGCGGCATCTACATGGACGCCGTCGAGGAAGCGTTCAAGCACATCGCCAACGAACGCAACAAGGACGTCCGGCTGGTCTCCTTCCGGCAGTTCACCGATTGGCTCGACGCCCAGGACCCCCGCATCGTCCGCAAGCTCCAGCGGATGACCGTCGGGCAGCGGCCGGCCGGCGGCTGGAAGACGTACCTCTCCGAGGTCTGACCACCCGGCGTCTCCCAAGGGGCCGGCCCCGGGTGACGCGCCGGAAGCTGTCGTTCCGTAGGGTCTGACATGCCGCTTCGTCCGGGGCGCGGCGGGGCGAGGGGGGCGCGGAAGATCCGCAAATGGCCCATGCGAAACTTTTCACATGAGTGAAAGCCGGGCCCCCCGCCGCCTCACCAGTCGCCGCCGTCTCGCCCTGTTCGCCGCGGGAGCGGCGGTCGCCTCGCTGACGCTGAGCGCCTGCGGCGACGGTGCCTCCGGCGGCTCGGCGCAGACCCGGTTCGTCCAGGGCAAGAACGGCGTCGACACCGTCAAGCCCGACGAGCGGCAGCCGGCGCCCGACCTGTCCGGAGAGACCACCGCCGGCAAGAAGCTGGACGTGGCCGACTACAAGGGCAAGGTCGTCATCATCAACGTGTGGGGATCGTGGTGCGGCCCCTGCATCGCCGAGGCCCCCAACTTCGCCAAGGTCGCGAACGAGGACAAGGACAAGGGCGTCCAGTTCATCGGGATCAACACCCGCGACGCCGAGAAGTCGCAGGCCACCGAGTTCGAGGAACAGCACAAGGTGCCCTACCCGAGCCTGTACGACCCGACCGGCAAGCTGATGCTGCGCTTCCCCAAGGGCAGCCTCAACCCGCAGTCGATCCCGTCCACGATCGCCATCGACCGGCACGGCCGGATCGCCGCGCGCTCGATCGGCCCGCTCGCCGAGGACGACCTGCGCAAGATGGTCGACCCGCTGATCGCCGAGAAGTGATCGCGTGATCGCGCTCGCCGCCAACGCCGCGGAGAACCAGACCGTCCTCACCGGCGCCCTGATCGCGGCCATCCCGGTGGCCCTCTTCGCCGGCCTGGTCTCCTTCTTCTCGCCCTGCGTCCTGCCCCTCGTCCCGGGCTACATGTCGTACGTCACCGGGGTCACCGGCACCGACCTCGCCGAGGCCCGGCGCGGCCGGATGCTGGCCGGTGCCCTGCTCTTCGTCCTCGGCTTCACCGCCGTCTTCGTCTCCGGCGGCGCCCTCTTCGGCTTCTTCGGCAAGACCCTCCAGGACTACAAGGACGTCATCTCGCGCGTCCTGGGCGTGCTGATGATCCTGCTCGGGCTGGCCTTCGCCGGTGTCCTGAAGCGGTTCGGCCAGCGCGAGCTGCGGTTCCACAAGAAGCCCACGATGGGGCTGGCCGGCGCGCCGATCCTCGGCGTGCTCTTCGGCGTCGGCTGGACGCCCTGCCTCGGCCCCACCCTCACCGCCGTCAACACCCTCTCCTTCTACGACGCCAGCGCCGGCCGCGGCGCGCTGCTGACCGTGGCGTACTGCCTGGGCCTGGGGCTGCCGTTCATCGCGGCGGCGCTCGCCTTCCGCCGGGTGCTGGGCGCCTTCGGCTGGGTCAAGCGGCACTACGTCTGGGTGATGAGGGCCGGCGGCGGCATGATGATCGCCCTCGGCGTCCTCCTCGTCACCGGCGTCTGGGACAGTCTGATGTCCCAGCTACAGAGCTGGACGCAAAGCATCACCGTTGGGATCTGATTGATGTCCACCAAGACCGACACCACGGACGAGCCGGGCGCCACCGCCGACCAGGACGGTGATCTCGGCACCGCCGGATCCCAGCTCTCCACCGCCCCCAAAGAGGACGTCTCCCTCCCCTCACTCGGCCCGGTCGGCTGGGTGCGCTGGTTCTGGCGCCAACTGACCTCCATGCGGGTGGCGCTGCTGCTGCTGTTCCTGCTGTCCATCGGTGCGATCCCCGGCTCGCTGATCCCGCAGACCAGCATCGACCCGGTCAAGGTCGACGCGTTCAAGGCCAAGCACGAAACCCTCGGCGAGGTCTACGACAAGCTGGGGATGTTCCACGTCTACAGCTCGGTCTGGTTCTCGGCGATCTACCTGCTGCTGTTCATCTCGCTGATCGGCTGCATCGTGCCGCGCGCCTGGCAGTTCATCGGCCAGCTCCGCGGCCGCCCGCCGGCCGCCCCCCGCCGGCTCACCCGGCTGCCCGCGTACACCACCTGGTACACCGAGGCGGCGCCCGAGGAGGTCCTCGCCGCCGCCGAGCGGATGCTCAAGAAGCGGCGCTTCCGGGTCCGCCGGGTGGACACCGCGGTCGCCTCCGAGAAGGGCTATCTGCGCGAGGCCGGCAACCTCCTCTTCCACGTCGCGCTGATCGTGATGCTGGTGGCGTTCGCCGTCGGCGGCCTGTGGAAGTCCGAGGGCGGCAAGCTGATCACCGAAGGCGACGGCTTCTCCAACAGCCTCACCCAGTACGACGACTTCTCCTCCGGCCCGTTCTTCGACACCGACACCATGGCGCCGTTCGGCTTCACCATGGACTCGTTCGACGCGACCTACGAGCGGACCGGCCCGCAGAAGGGCACCCCCCGCACCTTCCGCGCCAACATCACCTACTTCACCGGCGCGGACGGCACCGAGCACAAGAAGTCGATCGAGGTGAACACCCCGCTCGACATCGCCGGCAACAAGGTCTACCTGCTCTCCCACGGCTACGCACCGGTCGTCACCGTCAAGGACGGCCGCGGCAAGGTCGTCTACCACGGTGCGGTGCCGTTCCTCCCGCAGGACCCCAAGAACTTCACCTCCTCCGGCGTGGTGAAGGTCCCGGGCGCGCAGACCAAGGACGGCGCACGCAACCAGCTCGGCTTCCAGGCGCTGTTCGTCCCGACCTTCGGCGGTAAGAACTCCGGGTCGATGTTCTCCCAGTTCCCCGCCCCGGACTTCCCCGTCCTGTCGGTGAACGCCTGGCACGGCGACCTCGGCCTGGACTCCGGCCTGCCGCAGAACGTCTACCAGCTCGACACCAAGCGGCTGAAGCAGTACATGGACGCCGGCGGCGACATCTTCAAGAAGATGCTGCTGCCCAAGGACCGGGCGGCGCAGATGCTCGGCCACGCCGGCGCCAAGCTGACGCCCCAGGAGATCGACGCCGAGTCGACGATGAACCTCCCGGGCGGCCAGGGCTCCATCACCTTCGAGGGCATCAAGACCTGGGCCAGCTTCAAGATCACCCACCAGCCCGGCAACGGCCTCGCCCTGACCGGCGCGGTCTGCGCGCTGCTCGGCCTCGCCGGCTCGCTGTTCATCCAGCGGCGACGGGTCTGGATCCGCGCGGAGCGATCCGGTGCGAACGGCGAGCACGGCGAGCACGGCGAGCACGGTGCGAACGGCGTCACCGTCGTCGAGATGGCCGGCCTCGGCCGCAGCGAATCGGCCCGGGTGGCGGAGGAACTCGCCGCCCTCGCGGCCGCGCTGACCCCGAGCGCGCCGCTCGCCGCCGCGCCCTCCCCGGACGAGCCGGACGACGCGGAAGAGCCGGACGAGTCGGATGACCCGGACGACCCGGACGACTCCACCCCGTCCGCCGAAGACCCGACGGAGCCGACCGACTCTGCCGATCCTGCTGACCCCTCCGAAGGAGCGCGCGCGTGAATCTCGCTGCCGCAGCCAACGAGACACTGGCTCACAACAGCAATGTGCTGGTCTATTCGGCGATGGCCATCTACACCCTCGCCTTCGTCGCCCACATGGCCGAGTGGGTGTTCGGCAGCCGCAGCAAGGTCGGCCGGACCGCCGCCGCCCTGACCACCCAGGTCGCCGCCGCGGCCCCTGTCCAGACCAGGCAGAAGGGCGGCACCGCCGTCCTGGAGCGCCCCAAGGTCGTCACCCGGACCGCGGCCGGCGGCCCTGACGTCCCCGACGGCCCCGGCGCGCACGGCGGCACCGAGAAGGGCGACCTCTACGGCCGGATCGCGATCTCGCTGACCGTCCTGGCATGGGCGCTGCACGTCGGCGGCATCGTCACCCGCGCCGTGTCCGTGCAGCGCGCCCCCTGGGGCAACATGTACGAGTTCTCCACGACCCTGGGCGGGGCCGCGGTGACGGCCTACCTGGTCCTGCTGCTGCTCAAGAAGAACGTCCGCTGGCTCGGCCTGCCGCTGGTCACCACCGTCCTGCTCGACCTGGGCCTGGCCGTCAGCGTCCTGTACACCGCCAGCGACCAGCTGGTGCCGGCGCTGCACTCGTACTGGCTGTGGATCCACGTCTCCTGCGCGATCCTCTCCGGCGCGGTGCTCTACCTCGGTGCGGTTGCGAGCCTGCTCTTCCTCTTCCGCGACCGCTACGAGGCCAAGCTCGCCGACCCGGACGGCCCGCAGCCCGGCGCCTTCGCCACCTCGGTCCTGGAGCGGCTGCCCTCGGCCGCCTCGCTCGACAAGTTCGCCTACCGGGTCAACGCCACCGTCTTCCCGCTGTGGACGTTCACCATCATCGCGGGCGCCATCTGGGCCGAGGCCGCCTGGGGCCGCTACTGGGGCTGGGACCCCAAGGAGGTCTGGTCCTTCATCACCTGGGTCGCCTACGCCTGCTACCTGCACGCCCGCGCCACCGTCGGCTGGAAGGGCCGCAAGGCCGCCTGGCTGGGTGTGATCGCCTTCGTCTGCTACCTCTTCAACTACTTCATCGTGAACATCTTCGTCACCGGCCTGCACTCCTACGCCGGCGTCTGAGCCCGCCCGAACCGCGACACACCGGTGCCGTACGGACCTGGCCCCTCATCGAGGGCCGGTCCGTGCGGCACCGTCGTGTGTACGGGAGCGTTCCGCGCCGCTCCTACGGGAGCCGCGGCCGCACCTCAGCGACGCTTGCGCCGGCCGTGCTCCTGCCGCGGCGGCTTCTGGGCCGCCCCCGGCAGCGTCGGCTTGGGCAGGTGCGCCACCTCCCACTGGGCCTCGGCCAGCTTCTCGGCGGTGTCCCGCGGCAGCCGCGGCGGGTGGTGCGCCGCCGAACGGAAGCCGAACGCCGAGGTCAGATCGCCGAACGTGGACCGCCGCCAGTCGCTGATGTTGGGCTCCGTCACGCCCGTGAACCGCTCCAGGAACTGCAACACCGAGGTGTGGTCGAAGGCGTCGCCGGCCGCCCAGCCGCCCACCGTCCAGGGAGAGACGATCAGGCAGGGCACCCGGAACCCGGCCCCGATCGGCAGACCGCCGACGAACTCGTCCTTGGCCCCCGCGGGCGGCACCGGCGGCGGCACATGGTCGAAGAGGCCGTCGTTCTCGTCGTAGTTCAGGATGAAGGCGGTCTTGGCCCACACCTTGGGGTTCGAGGCGATCGCCTCGATCTTCTTGGCCACGAAGTCCGCGCCGGCGGCCGGCAGGTAGTCCGGGTGCTCCGACTGGTAGCTGGTGGGGATGATCCAGGAGACCGCCGGCAGCCGGTCGTTGCGGGCGTCCTCCTCGAAGGCACCCGCCGGCCCCGGCCGCACCCCCTTCTCGTACAGCGCGCTGCCCGGCTTGGCGTCCCGGAACGTCTGGAACTGCTCCAGCAGGTTGCAGCCGTAGTCGTCCTCCTCCTGGTACACCTTCCAGCTGATGCCGGCCGCCTGAAGCCGCTCCGCGTACGTTTTCCAGCGGTACGGCTTGGGCGCGGTGTTGTTGAGGACCGGGCCGCCGAGGGTGCCGCCCGGGTCGAGGGTGCCGGTCATCCAGTACAGCCGGTTGGGCCAGGTGGGCCCGAAGACCGAGCAGAAGTAGTTGTCGCAGAGGGTGAACGCCTCGGCGAGGGCGAACTGGAAGGGGATGTCCGCGCGGCTGTGGTAGCCCATCACGTACGGGCCGTTGACCCCGTCGGCCTTGCGGTGCGCGGGCAGCCAGCGGTCCATCTTGCCGCCGTTCCACGCCTCGTGCTGGACCGACCAGGCGTGGCTGGTGGACGGGATGGCCTGGGCGCTGGAGGTGTGGGTGTCGAGGCGGAACGGCAGCAGGTAGCCGTCGGGGTTCTCCGGGTCCGGCTGGTAGAAGACGGACCGGCCGGTGGAGAGGGTGAGCGCGTCCGGGTCGTTGAAGCCGCGGACGCCGCGCAGGGTGCCGAAGTAGTGATCGAAAGAACGGTTCTCCTGCATCAGCAGAACGACGTGCTCGATGTCGCGCAGCGAACCGTGTCGCGGCGGGCCGGCCGCGACGGCCTTCTGGACGCTGGGCGGCAGCAACGACAGCGCAGCGGTGCCGCCGATCGCTCCGGCCGCCGAGCCGAGGAGTCTGCGTCGGGTCATATTCGGCATATGTGCCACTCTCCCTGAGTCGCGAAAGCCCTCGGTGGGCCGTCCCGACTGTGGCGGTGGCGCAGTTTCCCGGGCAGGGGGAGGTTGCTGAACGCTGAGTCAAATGGCCATGAACAGACCAGAGTTGGCCGACCGGCCCTACGCCTCGTACGCCACATGAGGCAGCGCCCGACGGCTCGTGCACCACCCCGGCTACGCCTTTGTGGCGATTGACGGGGACACGCCGCTTACGCGCGGAGTTCCCCCGTGTGCCGGGCAGGGGCGGCGGCCGGTGTCAGGAGTGCACCTGCTGCATGGTGGATTTGGCGCGCTGGTACGCCTTGAGGGCGGGCTCCTGGTTGCCGGGTCCCCGTACCTCCAACACCATGGGCCCCTTGGGTGTCAGCACCAGGAGGAGCGTGACCTTCCAGGGCTTCTGGTCGTCCGGAGGGCTCAGCTTGTAGGTCACTTCCACCGCGGAACTGAACCCGACGTTGGTCTCCCTGACCTGCTCCTCGCTTTCGTACTCGCCGTAGTTGGCCAGGCCCGCGCCCCTGAAGGCGTCCATCATGTCTTTCGGGCCGCCGTCGAGCGGTCGGTCAGCAAGGTAGACGGTGAGCTGCGGCGTGCCCTTCGCCCCGCCCCCCGCGTCGATCTGGCACACGACGGAGAACGGCGGAGACTTCGAGGGCTCGTACGTCGGCATGACCGACTTCCGCGTCCACCGCTTCTCCGCTTCGAAGGTCATCGGCAGCGCACACCCCGACCCCTGGGCGCCGACCGACACGACCCCGCCGCCGTCCGACGCGGCCCGGCCCCCGCACCCGGCCACCGTCCCCGCCAGCAGCACGGCGCCCAGCAGGCCCTGGACCCCTCGTAGCCGTCTCCGCATCAGAACCCCCTGCTTTGCTTTCTCTTGGCATCGCGAGAACGGCGAACGGTAACGGACGCCCGTCAAGCGGATCAAGGGCGATGCCGGGGACGTACCCGGTCACCGCAGACGCGCCAGGGCGGCCTCCGGCGCGGGATACGGCTGCTCGTCGGGGAGCAGCGCCCGGGCGGCCCGGTCCTCGCCCGCGCGCACCAGCGCATGGACCTTCCGGGCCAGCGGCGTCACGTCGCGGATCGCCACGGTCCACTCGTCCGCGTACGCCCGGGCCATCTCGCCGGACAGTCCGAGCTGGAGGGAGCGGTGGCCGAGCGGCTTCAGGTGCAGATCGCGCTCGGGGTCCCACTGGACCCGGGCCGGCGAACGGCGCAGCTCGCGCTGCCAGGCGGCGCGGTCCGGGTGGAGCCCCGGGACGTAGTGCGACAGGCATGCGTGGTCCAGCGCCCGGTCGAAGCCCTCGCGGGTGATCTCGACGGCCAGAACCGTCTCCTGATCGGCCTTGGTGCCCCAGCCGCAGCGGTACATCATCCACAGGAACGACGGCTTGATCCACGTCATCCGGTCGCGTTTCCAGGCGGCGGGGAACCGGCCGTTCCGCGCGGCGGGCAGACCCAGGGACGGTGCGTACGCCTGGTAGACGGTGACGGTGTCCTCGGTGTGCAGCGCCCGGATGCGGCAGGGCGGCTCAGGGGCGGTGGTGCCGGTGCTCATGCCGGCTCATCCTGCCGAGCCCGCACGCCGCGGGCCACCAGATTACCGGTCACCGGCGGGCCCGGGCGGGACGTCGTGAGGAGCCTCGACTTCGTTTCAACCGAAATGAAGTCGCGACCCCCGCCACGGACCTCGTTACGACCGTAACGAGGTTGCAAAGGGCATATCGCCGCGTCGGCCAGCTTCGGTCGGCGGTCGGACGTTCGGGCTGGCAGTGCGGCCCCCACGTCGGCTGAGCACCTGCATCTCCGGTGTCGTGATGGCCTTCATGTCGCGCATGCCGACGCTCGCTCATCGAGTCACAGCCTGCTCGGCCGCTTCCAGTGCGAGGTGCCACGGGTAGGTGTTGGGGTGACCTTCGCCGGGCTTGTTCGGCACGAACCCTCCGGGGCCGTAGAGCACCCGGGACGCTCATGGAGCGGAGAGCTTCGATGCTGCACTCGAACTGCGTGTGCTGTACGAAGGCAGCATTGACACACGGCATTGTCACGAGTGGGATCCCCTTACCGATGGCCTCGGCGATGAAGCCCACGATGAACTTGTCGGTGATCCCAGGGCCCACTGGTTGATCGTGTTGAACGTGGCTGGAGCCAGTACGGCGACGTCCGCTGGCGGCCAGACGTCCGGCTCAGTCAGCAGCTTGTACGCGCTGTGCATCGGCGTGGGTGTCACTTGGACCAGTAGGAGTCCTGTAAATCTGGGGTGTAATCCGGGCCGCCATTGGGCGCCTTAGGGAACTGGTCGCCTTCCTTTCCTTTAATGTCACCACTGCGCTCAGAAGATAGGGCGCCGGCACTGACATAGAATTCGACGTCGCCGAAGCTGCTCATCGAGAATTTGGCAAAGCGGCCATCTTCCGTCTTGCCGGAAAATGAAGGCTCACGGGGATTCGAGGTGCTGATCTTGAATCCCTCCTTGCTCCAATATTTGGTGATGTCTGTGAGAAGCTCGTTCAACTTTGCTTTCGATACCTTGGTGCGCACGTAGCGGTATCTACTAACATCTACTTCTCCATTCGCCTTGTTCGTGAACGAATTTCTGCGCTCTGATATCTGAGCCGGACCGTCTCGCCATTTGAGCTGAGGGCGTACTGCGTTGACGGTTCCATCCAGGATGGAGTCGACCTGATTGACGGCCTGGTTCACATTAATGTTCGGCTCTGCGGTGTCTCGTGGTAGGGCCGAACAGCCGCCAAGGAAGCTGGTTGCAAGCATCACACTGGCGACTGACGGGGGGAACTTCCGTCGACTCATCATGTTTTATCGCTGTCCTTGTAGGGTGACCTTCTCCGGATGGCCGGTCACAATCACACCCATGTTATCCAGTGAATCTCCACCTTCAGGCTTAAAGTAGTTGGAATGGGAATCACCCGGATTCCCATATGCGACGCCGAACCGATTTCCGCCGAACTCCTTGCTGGCTGGATCCTGCCCGAACCACAATTCGTGCGGATTGGCAAGGTGGGCTATGCCGCCGCCAATAGGGCCGGTAATGGCGCCGATGCCGGCTTCAGTTTTGGAAGGCGCATGGGTAATCGGATCGCTATCAGCCGCTCCCACCCACACATGGCCTGTGCCGACCCCGAGATCCTCTGCCTTCTGTGCCCCCGCCCCAGGGCTTCCTACGAGGATGATGTCGTCGGCAGGGATTCCTCCCTCACGCTGAGCTGCCTGACCCACCGTGAACGACCCATAACTGTGCCCGATCGCCGTTACGTGTGGGCGGTCTCCCTGGTGAGTTGCCTGGATGCCGTCCAGAAATGTCCCGAAGTCCGCACCGCCTTGCTTGCCACGCTCCGTGTCTAAGACTTCGGGGCCCTGCGGTGCATCGTATCCAAGCCAGACAATCGAGGCTGTTTTGTGCTGATGGTCTGCTTTATTCGCAGAGTTCCAGACATTCTCGGCGCGACCTCCATCCTCTCCTCCCACATCTGAAAGTGTGGTACTGAAGCCGGGCACGTAGGCGGCGACGTTGTCTGCTGTATCGGGATCCCCATACGACAGGATGGCTCGTCCCTGCCCCTCCGGGCCGATGCCGAGCAGAAGCGGTTCCGGTTTTTTCCCATCGCCGTCCGCCAAGCGGTCTCTGATCGCTTTGAAGCCGTCGTGCTTATCCTTCACCTCGTCTGGCGCGGGCTCCGGATACGTAGCGATCAGCCTGTCGAGGTTAACCCGATTGGCTTTGTCGCGCGTCCTTGCGGGTATCCCGTCGAGATTTCCAATGACGCTCGGGTTGAGCGCCAGCTGCTCCTCCTGTTCTTCGCTGCTTAGGCCGTTCCACCAGTCGCGGACCTTCTTCGGGTCTGTACCCTTCGTGGGAGTTGATTCAAGCCCAACGGCCACTCCCGCAATCTTAGAAATGTCTGCGGCATCCCGTTGCGACTTTAGGCCGTCCACGGCAAGCCCTCGGCCGACCCGCAATCTCGCCAGAGCGACTCGATAGCGAGCGTCTATCTCCGCGGCATTGCGCAAGACGGAGAATATGCTGTTCTCAAGGCCGCGCCGCTCCTGCTCTTTTGTCGGCACTCCAGCGTCAGGGTCTCCGGTGGGTATGTCGCCCTCGTCGGCGTAGGTGACCTCGCCCGTCGGTGCGATTTTGTAGCCCTTCTCGGTGGCTTCATCGAATGCCTCATGGAGTGACTTCTGCTGCGCTCGCAGCTCCGTGATGACCCCGTCCAGCGTCGTCTCGATCAGAGCGCATTCCTGGCCACTGAACTGGAAGTTCTCCCCCAGCCTGCTCATGCGCTGCTGTGCCTTATCGGCTGCCTCCCCGGACCATTCATGCTCCAGCGGGCGGCGCATGTATGCATCGACTCGATCGTTATATCCCCCGAGACGACGGGTGATCTGTGCCCATTCTTCCTTCGCGCCTTCCAGCGCGGAAAAGCGGAGGTTCTGGAGGTCTTGTATGGTCAGTGTCATTGGGAATTATCCAAAGGGGCTGTCGAAGCGGGCGGCGCTTTGCATCGCTGGACGGGCGGAGACCGAGCTCCCAGCAGCAGGACGGGTGAACGACTGGGCGGTTGCCTCGTCGTTCTTCTCGTAGTTGTCCGCAGACTCCCTGAGTGAGCGTGCGACCTCTCCGCACTCCTTCTGGACATCGCTGAGTCGTTCATGCCAGGACTGATGAGTCCTCATCAGTTCCCCAGTGAATTCGAAACCCTCTGCTTGCCCCGTTATGCCCTGGTGATGTGCGTTCAGGCTCCCAAGGGCAGTTCCCACGCCAGCTTGCATCTCTTCGCTATGGGTAGCGGCCGTGCGAAGCGCAGTTGGATTGACTTTGTTGGTCGACAAAGTTCCCCCCGATTCCCCGTGTACTCCGGTGTCCGTAAGGGGGCATTGTCAAGCGCCCCCAGGAGTGGACAGTCACCCTACGGGATGGCTTCAGAACTCACCTCAACCGCGCGAAATCCGGCCAATCTTGTTTCAGTCGGCCTTCACGTGCCCATGAAGTGTGACCAGGCAACGGATGTGAAGAGCAGTATCGGACCGGGTTCTTGTTGTCGCGGTCCGGACGGTGGCGGCGGGGCCATCCGCGAACTCAATGCAGTTGTCGATCCCCTGGCCGCTGTAGCTGCTCATAGTCATTCGGAGGAAAAGCCCCCATCACCTTCTGTCCCGTTCAGAAGGTGGCGTGGTCTCGCGGGGAGCGCGGCTTGATCCACGTCATCCGGTCGCGTTTCCAGGCGGCGGGGAACCGGCCGTCCCGCGCGGCGGGCAGACCCAGGGACGGTGCGTACGCCTGGTAGACGGTGACGGTGTCCGCGGTGTGCAGCGCCCGGATGCGGCAGGGCGGCTCAGGGGCGGTGGTGCCGGTGCTCATGCCGGCTCATCCTGCCGAGCCCGCACGCCGCGGGCCA
>NZ_JBHVQS010000053.1:0-8942 GCF_042886435.1 Streptomyces sp. NPDC058000 | reverse complement strand
CCGGATTACCGGTCACCGGCGGGCCCGGGCGGGACGCCGCCGGGCGCCGGGCCGGCCTCAGGCGCCGCCGATGTCCTCCTGCCACAGCTCCGGCCGCGCCCCGATGAAGTCCCGCATCATCGCCGCGCACCCGGGATCGTCCAGCAGCACGATCCGCACGCCGTGCCGGGCCAGCCAGTCGTGGCCGCCGTGGAACGTCCGGGCCTCGCCGATGACGACCCGGGAGATGCCGAACTGCCGGACCAACCCGCTGCACAACCAGCACGGCGAGAGCGTGGTGACCAGCGTCGTGCCGCGGTAGCCGCGCTGCCGCCCGGCCGCCCGGAACGCCGCGACCTCGGCGTGCAGCGACGGATCGCCGTCCTGGACGCGGCGGTTGTGGCCGCGCCCCAGCAACGCGCCGTCCGGGCCGTACAGCGCCGCCCCGACGGGGATGCCGCCCTCGGCCAGCCCCGCCCGTGCCTCGGCGACCGCCGTGGCGAGCATGGCCCGGGCCTGCTCCTGGAGGTGGTCGGGGTGTCCGCACGGGTCGTCATGGCCGTCGACGCGGCCGTAGCGGCGGGCGGCGTCGCGGTCCTGCCCCCACTCCGGCGTCCGGTCCTGATCCGGTGCCTGGTCCATGCCGGTCACTCTCCCCGCCCGGCCGGGCGGTGGCAACGCGGGCTGGGCCGGACGGCCGTGAGGGACGCTCAGGCTGTGGTGGGCGGGGTGTCCTCGGGGCCCTTGCGGTCGTTCTTCCCGCTCGTCCGGTCGTTGCCGTCGGAGCTGCCCGCGCCGCCCGCGCCGGTCCCGCCCCCGGAGGCCCCGGACTCCTTGCGCCGCAGCTCCTCCTCGCGGCGCCGCAGATCGGCCTCCCAGTCCTTCAGCAGCGCCTCGTCCTTCTTGTTCTCCTCGCGCAGGGACCGCAGGAACTCGGGGTTGTCGTCCGGTGCCAGCCACTTCCCGCCGGGGTGCCCGCTGTGGTTGCGGTGCCACTCGGCGGGCGTGCTGCCGCCGCCGCCCGCGACCCGGTGCCGCTGCTTCCCGGCCGCCAGCCAGGCGATCGGCCCGATCAGCACCTCGCCGAACAGCAGGATGATCAGCACCCACACCACCTTGGGCAGGCCGCGCACCTGCGACTCAGGGGTGTTGAGGCAGTCGATGAACGCGTAGATCCACAGCGCCAGCACCAGTAGGAACGGCAGATACCTGAGCATTGCGGACGGTCCCCCTGCACGCGCGAGCGGGCCCTCGGCGGGGCCCCGTGACCCGTACAGGGTAGTGCGTACCGGATACTGGAGCGCATGGCTTACGACGATCTTCGCTCCCTGCTGCGGGCCCTGGAGCGCGAGGGCGACCTGACGCGCATCAAGGCCGAGGTCGATCCGTACCTGGAGGTCGGCGAGATCGTGGACCGGGTGCAGAAGGCCGGCGGGCCGGCGCTGCTCTTCGAGAACGTCAAGGGCTCGTCGATGCCGCTGGCCATGAACGTCTACGGCACCGACCGCCGGCTCCTGAAGGCCCTCGGCCTCACGGCGTACGAGGAGATCAGCGGGAAGATCGGCGGGCTGCTCAAGCCCGAACTCCCGCACGGCTTCGTCGGCGTCCGCGAGGCGTTCGGCAAGCTCGCGAACATGACGCACGTCCCGCCGAAGAAGGTCAAGGGCGAGGCGCCCGTCCAGGAGGTCGTGCTCACCGGCGACGACGTCGACCTGGAGAAGCTGCCCGCGCTGTTCACCTGGCCGAAGGACGGCGGCTCCTTCTTCAACCTCGGTCTGACCCACACCAAGCACCCCGAGACCGGCGTCCGCAACCTCGGCCTCTACCGCCTCCAGCGCCACGACAAGCGCACCATCGGGATGCACTGGCAGATCCACAAGGACAGCCGCAACCACTACCAGGTCGCCGCCAAGCGCGGTGAGAGGCTGCCGGTCGCCATCGCCTTCGGCTGCCCGCCGGCGGTGACGTACGCCTCGACCGCACCGCTCCCCGGCGACATCGACGAGTACCTCTTCGCCGGCTTCCTCCAGGGCAAGCGGATCGAGATGGTGGACTGCAAGACCGTCCCGCTCCAGGTCCCGGCGCACGCCGAGGTCGTCATCGAGGGCTGGCTGGAGCCCGGCGAGATGCTGCCGGAGGGCCCGTTCGGCGACCACACAGGCTTCTACACGCCGCAGGAGCCCTTCCCGGCGCTGAAGATCGACTGCGTGACGATGCGGAAGCGCCCGCTGCTCCAGTCGATCGTCGTGGGCCGCCCGCCGACCGAGGACGGGCCGCTGGGCCGGGCCACCGAGCGGTTCTTCCTCCCGCTCCTCAAGATCATCGTCCCGGACATCGTGGACTACCACCTCCCCGAGTCCGGCGGCTTCCACAACTGCGCGATCGTCTCGATCGACAAGAAGTACCCCAAGCACGCCCAGAAGGTCATGCACGCCATCTGGGGCGCCCACATGATGTCGCTGACCAAGCTGATCGTGGTGGTCGACGCGGACTGCGATGTGCACGACCTCCACGAGGTCTCCTGGCGGGCGCTGGGCAACACCGACTACGCCCGCGACCTGACCGTCGTCGAAGGCCCCGTCGACCACCTCGACCACGCCTCCTACCAGCAGTTCTGGGGCGGCAAGGCGGGCATCGACGCCACCAAGAAGTGGCCCGAGGAGGGCTACACCCGCGACGGCGGCTGGCCGGACATGGTCGAGTCGGACCCGCGGACGGCCGCGCTGGTCGACCGCCGCTGGAAGGAGTACGGGCTGTGAGCGCGGTAGAAGGAGTCATCGGCGGGCCGGGGCCCGCGCAACCGGACAGCAAGGTACGGGCGTTCCTCCGCCTCGTCGTCATCGAGCACTCGGTCTTCGCGCTGCCCTTCGCCTACATCGCGGCCTTCACCGCGATGCTCCAGCTGGACAAGAACGTCCACTGGGCCCGGCTGCTGCTCGTCACCGTCGCCATGGTCGGCCTGCGCACCTTCGCGATGGCCGTCAACCGCATCATCGACCGGGAGATCGACGCCCGGAACCCGCGGACGGCCGGGCGCGAGCTGGTCACCGGCGTGGTGTCGGTCCGGTCCGCCTGGACCGGCGCGCTGGTCGCCGTGGTGGTCTTCCTGGGCGCGGCCGCGCTGCTCAACCCGCTATGCCTGGCGCTGGCGCCGGTCGCCGTGGTCCCGATGGTGGTCTATCCCTACGGGAAGCGCTTCACCAACTTCCCGCACGCGATCCTCGGCCTGGCCCAGGCGATGGCCCCGGTCGGCGCCTGGATCGCGATCACCGGTGAGTGGTCCTGGGAGTCGGTGATCCTCGGCCTCGCGGTCGGCATCTGGATCGGCGGCTTCGACCTGATCTACGCCTGCCAGGACGTCGAGGCGGACCGCGACAACGGCGTGATGTCCGTACCGGCTCGCTTCGGTGTGCCGGGCGCGCTCTGGGGCGCCCGCTGGTGCCACGTCGTCACCACCGCGCTGCTGGCGTGGTACGGCGTCGCCATCGGCGCCGGGATCTTCTTCTGGATCGGGCTGGTGATCGTGGCGGTGGCCTTCTGCTACGAGCACGCGATCGTGCGCCCGCACGACACCTCTCGGCTCAACCGGGCGTTCTTCCAGGTCAACAGCTTCATCGGGATCGCGCTCTTCGTCTGCGCGCTGCTCGACCTGTTCGTTCGCGGCCTGACGCCCTGACGCCCTGACGCCCGGCCGGTCAGCCCTTGCTGAGCGGCCAGGCGATCAGCCGCGGGTAGCTCCACAGCTCGCCCTTGGTCGCCTTGATGGTGCCGATGAGGGCGCAGACCATGCCGGATATCGCATAGGCCACCATGACCACCATGACCGTCACCAGCGGAACGGCCAGCCCCGGCGGGGCGTCGGCCCGTCCGCTGTCGTCGGCCGCGGCGAAGATGATCGCGCTGCCGAAGTAGAGGATCAGGCCGAGCGTCGCGACGATGGCCTGGGTGATGCCGAGATTCAGCGCCTGGGTGGCGTGGTGTCGGACGTACGGGTCGTGCTTGTGGCGGGCGTTGCTGCGGATCGACAGCGGGCCGATCCAGCCGAGGAAGCCGCCCAGACCGCAGAGCATCGAGCCCGCGGTGATGGTCAGCAGCGCACCGAGGTGGGCCCACATCGCCGGGGTCGTCGAGGGCGAGGGGGGCTGGGCGCCGTAGCCGGGGCCGGTGGGGTAGCCGTAGCCGGGCGCGCTCGGGTAGCCGTAGCCGGCGGGCGGAGGGGTGGGCTGCTGCCAGCCCGGCGGGCCGTATCCCGGCTGGTGATGGTCGGACATCGTGTATTCCCCCGAATCACTGTGTCGTTGTCCCGCCGCGCCCGCGGGGGGTGCTCCGCCGGGCCGTGCGGCGGGTGCCGGCACCCGCCCGACGACCGCTTCGAGCCTCGTGTGTCGAGATTACGGGACGGGTCTGACAACGCCGTCGGCCGCCCGCAGCGTCCGCCCGCGCTCGCGCAGGACGAACGCCGCCAGCACCCCGCCGACCAGTCCGAACAGATGGCCCTGCCAGCTGATTCCGCTGGTGGTGGGCAGTGCGCCCCACAGGATCGAGCCGTAGACGAGGGCGACGCCCACCCCGATCCCGATGTCCAGCGGCTTGCGCTCGATGAAGCCGCGGACCGCGAGATAGCCGAAGAGCCCGAAGACCACCCCGGAGGCGCCCGCGGTGTTGCTGTGCGGTGCGGCGGTCAGCCACACGCCCAGGCCGCTGACGAGGATGATCAGCAGGGCCGCGGCGAGGAACCGGCGGATCCCGCTGCGCAGCGCGGCGACGAAGCCGAGCACCAGCAGCGGGAGGGTGTTGGCCGCCAGATGGCCGAAGCCGAAGTGGAGGAAGGCGGCGGGCACCACGTCGACCAGCTCGGCCGGATCGCGGGGCTGGATGCCGAAGGTGTCGAGGGCGTTGCCGCTGAGGGTGTCGATGCCCTCCAGGACCCACAGCAGCGCGACCCAGCCCAGCATCAGCAGGAGCGCGGGCCTGGCCCGTGCGGTGCGCGGTGTCATCTTCCGCCCCCTCGTCGTCGGCGTGTCCGGTCGGCTCCCCGGCGTCGTACCGGCGCACAGGTAGTAACGGTCGTGACGGCCCCGGTGGTTCCGCCGGATAGGCTCGATCCGTGGAGCCGCCGCACAACAACACCAGCAAGAACGACACCGGTCAGCAGGATCCGGGCCGTCGGCCGTGGGTCGTCGGGATCTCCGGTGCGTCCGGGACGCCGTATGCCGCAGCCGTGCTGCGCGGGTTGCTCACGGCCGGGGAGGCGGTGGACCTCGTCGTCAGCCGGGCGTCGCGGCTGACCCTGATGGACGAGACCGGGATCGCCTTCCGGGACGCGCACTGGCGCAGCGACCTGCGGGAGTGGCTGGAGCGCGGCGCGGACGGCAAGCCGGACGCCTTCCGGGTGCCCGAGGAGGCGCTGGCGGGGGTCCGGCACTGGCCGGCCGGGGACCTGGCGGCGGGGCCGTCGTCGGGTTCGTATCCGGCGAAGGGGATGTTGATCGTCCCGGCGAGCACGGCGTGTGTGGCCGGCGTGGCGCTGGGGCTGTCGAAGGACCTGTTGCAGCGGGTGGCGAGCGTGACGCTCAAGGAGCGGCGGCCGTTGGTCGTCGCGGTGCGGGAGACCCCGCTGAACGGGCCGACGCTGAAGCAGTTGGTAGCGCTGGACGAGGCGGGCGCTGTGGTGCTGCCCGCCTCGCCGGCGTTCTACGCGGGTGCGACGCACATCCAGGATCTGGTGGACTTCGTCGCGGGCCGGGTGCTCGATGCGGCGCGGGTGCCGCACGGGCTGTACCGGCGGTGGGAAGGGGAGCTGGGGGGCGGCTCCAAGGGGGAGGCCCCGAAGGCTCGTTAGCGCTTCTTGGCGGCGGCGCGGCCCAGGCGGCGGCGCGCCCGCGAGGTCGCGGGCAGCTGGGCGGCACGGGAACGATTGGCCTGGTCCTGCAGCTCACGCATGCGGGCGTAGGCCATCTCGATCGAGTACACGGTGACAACTCCTGTTGAAAGATCGTCCTTGATCGTTCTAAATGAATCACAGGGCTCGGACCCTGTATGCCTTAGATTCTACATGCAGAACGCAGAAAAGCGGAAAGATTGGAAGGCTTGAGGGCATGGACGCGGTGGATAGGCAGCTCATTCAGGCACTCCGCGAGAACGGCAGGGCCTCTTACGCGGAGCTCGGCCGGCTCGTCGGCCTCTCCGGCCCCAGCGTCACGGACCGGATCAACCGCCTCGAAGCGGCCGGGGTGATCACCGGCTACCGCGCGACGGTCAACGCCGCCTCGCTCGGACTGGGCGTCACGGCGCTGGTCGGCATCTCCCTGTCGGACGCCGCCGACCACGAGGACGTCGCGCGCCGGCTCAAGGACCTCGAAGAGATCGAGGACTGCTGGTTCATCGCCGGCGACGACTCCTACATGCTCAAGGTCCGGGTCGGCGACGTCGACGGGCTGGAGCGCACCATCCGGCGGCTGTCCGGCACCAAGGGCGTCTCCCGTACGCGGACCACGATCGTGCTCTCCACCAAGTGGGAGAACCGCGTCGGCGAACTCCCCGAAGAGGTCGACTGAGCCGGGTGCACACCGACGGCGGACGGAGGCCCGGGCCACTTCCAAGGGGCCTCCGCCCGCCGCGGAACCGGGGGAGTAGGCTCGGCGAAGCCCGTTTTTCGCACGAAACGGCCACCGTTTCACGTGAAACGGCCGGTGACAGACAGAGATGGTGGGAGGCGACCCGATGGCTGCGTCGATGGATGCCGGCCTCAAGCGCGAGCTGGAGGCGAAGGTCCACGCCGGCGAACGGCTGACCCGCGAGGACGGAATCGCCCTCTACGAGTCCGACGACCTGGCCTGGTTGGGCGGCCTCGCCCATGAGGTGCGGACCCGGAAGAACGGCGACGCCGTCCACTTCAACGTCAATCGCCACCTCAACATGACGAACGTGTGCACCGCCTCCTGCGCGTACTGCTCGTTCCAGCGCAAGCCGGGCGAGAAGGACGCGTACACCATGCGCATCGAGGAGGCCGTCCGCCTCGCCAAGGCGATGGAGAACGACAACCTCACCGAGCTGCACATCGTCAACGGCCTGCACCCGACCCTGCCGTGGCGCTACTACCCGCGCTCGCTGCGGGAGTTGAAGAAGGCGCTGCCGAACGTCTCCCTCAAGGCGTTCACCGCCACCGAGATCCACCACTTCGAGACCATCTCCGGCCTGTCCGCCTCCGAGATCCTCGACGAGCTGATCGACGCCGGCCTGGAGTCGCTGACCGGCGGCGGCGCCGAGATCTTCGACTGGGAGGTCCGGCAGCACATCGTCGACCACCGCACCCACTGGGAAGACTGGTCGCGGATCCACCGCCTCGCCCACGAAAAGGGCCTCAAGACCCCCTGCACCATGCTCTACGGGCACGTCGAGGAGCCCCGCCACCGCGTCGACCACGTCCTGCGGCTGCGTGAACTCCAGGACGAGACCGGGGGTTTCCAGGTCTTCATCCCGCTGCGGTACCAGCACGACTTCGTGGACATGCAGGACGGCAAGATCCGCAACAAGCTCCAGGCCCGGACCACGATGGCCAGCGGCGCCGAGGCCCTGAAGACCTTCGCGGTCTCCCGGCTGCTCTTCGACAACGTCCCGCACGTCAAGGTCTTCTGGGTGATGCACGGCGTCCAGACCGCCCAGCTCGCCCTCCAGCACGGCGCGGACGACATGGACGGCTCGGTCGTCGAGTACAAGATCACGCACGACGCGGACAACTACGGCACGCCGAACAAGCTCACCCGCGACGACCTGCTGGACCTGATCCGCGACGCCGGCTTCCGCCCCGTCGAGCGCAACACCCGCTACGAGACCATCCGCGAGTACCCCGGCCCCGACGCGGACCGCCGCGAGTCCCCGCAGCCGATGCGGGTCTGACGCCATCCTCCGGCCCTACGGGGCCCCGGTAGGGTCCGCTCCATGAGCGTGCGCTTCGAGCTGGACCCTGCCGTCACCCCGGAGGTCCGCGACGGGATCTGCGCATTGTGGGCGGAGGTCGCCAACGCGGGTGGCGCGGTCGGTTTCGCTCCGCCCGTGACTCCCGAGGACATCCGCCCCGGCCTCGTCCGCCACCTCGCGGCGATGGCCGAGAAGCGCGAGCGGCTGCTCATCGGCCGGGACGGCGACGGCCGGGTCGCGGCCACCGCGTTCCTCACCTTCAACTGGCACTGGATGTCCACCCACTGGCTGTGGGTCTACACCGTCATGGTCCACCCCGCCCGCCAGGGCCAGGGCGTCGGCCGCGCCCTGATGGCCGCGGTCGCCGACGCCGCCCGCGGCATCGACGGCATCATCGGCCTGCGCCTCACCTGCCGCGGCGGCACCGGCCTGCGCCGCTTCTACGAAGCCTGCGGCTACCAGGAGATCGGCCGCGCCCCCCGCGCGATCAAGCTCGCCGACGGCGACTTCCGCGACGACGTCACGATGTGGCTCGATCTGGCCTGAAGCGTCCTCGGGCCGGGGGCCCGGAAGATCGCCCAGAGTCCTGTGCTTGACTGGACGGAGACCCTTTCGGTTGCCGTTGAGAAGAAGGTCCCGACCGTGAGTAGCCCCAAGTTCGCGACGCTCCGCTACACCGCCCTTCGCATCGGCCTGTTCGCCGTCAGCTTTGCCGTGGTGTGGGTGCTGGGGTACTTCCGGATCATTCCGCTCGGCGTCGGCAGCTCCAACATGATCTGGCTGCTCCTGCTCGCCATCGTGATCTCCGCGCCGCTCAGCTTCGTGCTGCTGCGCAAGCAGCGGGACGCGATGTCCGAGCAGATCGTGGCCAAGGTGGACCGCCAGAAGGAGCGCCTCGCGGCCAACCAGCGCATGGAGGACGGGCTGTAAGCCCGACCCCTCGCCCCTTAGGGGCTGTCTGTGGTTGTGATCAATCGGCTTGCAGGAGACTGCCGATCCAGATGGTCGCTGCGCGGAGATGGAGTCCGGCGAGGTAGCTCTCG
>NZ_JBHVQS010000052.1:0-62990 GCF_042886435.1 Streptomyces sp. NPDC058000 | reverse complement strand
GCGTTCGTCAGTTCATGCCGACGCACCATGACGGACTCCTGCCCGCAACGGCATTAGATCCACCGCCCCGAGCAAGAGCCATCAGACACTGCCTAACCGCGCGGTGGCCGGCGTATGGGTGGCGGAGTCCGTTCTGACTACTCTGACTGTTCCTTTTCGGCCAGTTCCTCTGGCGTGCCAATGAAGGCGCGACCGCAGCCCGGCGGGAGTCGCTCGACCACCATGGCGATGGCGGCTTCCGCGGTCGGGGCGGGGCCGACGCTCTGGGACCGAGAGGGTCCGCTGACGATGAAGCCGCCGCCCATCATGGGGGCGATGAACGGGATGTCCCAGGTCCAACGCAGTTCTGTGCACCGGCTGAAGTGCAGTTCGCCCATGCCGACCCAGGGGAACAGTTGCCGTAGTCGGGGTTCGGCGTAGGCGGCGCGTAGCAACCGGCCGTCCACGCGATGGGCAGTGAGCAGCTTCTGCCATGCGGTTTCGATGATGTCTTCTTCGGGTGGGCCCTCCGTCATGTCTCGCATTCTGCTCGACACCGAAAGGTTTCGGCCAGCTCGTGGTGATAACTCTTGGACCCGTCTCGGGCATGCCTCAGCTCCAGAGGGTGAACGTTTCGTGTCGTCCTGTGTGGGCTGGGTGTGGGTCTCCAGGGCGAGGCGGATGTCTTGGCAGCGGAGGTTGTGTCGCTTCGCGAGCGTGCGGACCGGCGTGCCGTTGAGAGCCTGTTCGGCGATGCGGCGGGCCAGGTCGTGGTGCCAGGCGAAGGGATTCTTCCTGGGGAAGCAGGCGCGGTCGTTGTACTGCCGGCGGCGTCCGGCTCGGTTTCTGCGGGAGGGGGCCGTGACCGTCTGACTGCACGTACAGCTGGCCCCGCCCTTCGCGGGCGGGGCCTCCGCACTTGGTCGAGACCGGGGCTGTCAGGCGGGTCGGCGGTGACTGTTTTGGGACCGCGGAGCCTGCACCGGCGCCTTCTGCCGCAGCCGGCCTCGCCGGAACACCGGCGTCGGCTCCAGCGGAGATCTCGCCCAGCTTGCGCACCCCGGCGCTGCCGACCCGCTCGCCCCGCTCCCCGTTCACGCGCAGCTGCACCCCGGCGAAACCGGATTCGATGATCTCCTCGATGGCCCTCTGCAGCTCCGGGCGATCCTGCCCGGTGGTGGTGAGGGCCATGACTGTGCTCCTTTGGATCTGTGGTGGTGGGATGCGATGGAACGGCAGGAGGGTGCGATCCTGCTGATCCGGCTCTGGTGAACGGGGCCCCGGCCGAACCTTGGGGGCACGTCGACAGTTCGGCGTCAGGGGCCTGGCTGTCGGGTGTCGTGGGTCGACGGCCGGTGCACGGGGGCGTGGGCGCAGTGTCAGTCGTCGATTGCCTGGTAGAGCGTGGTCCAGAAGTCGTGGATGACCCGCGCCGAATCCGGGGTGGACATCCCGACCTGGGTGAGCAGGATTCCGGTGAGCTGGTTGTGGGGGTCGGCGTAGGTCGAGGTGCCGCATCCGCCGTCCCAGCCGAACTGGCCGATGGGCGCGTAGTCGCCGCGGTAGGTGCGCACCCCCATGCCCAAGCCCCAGCCGCCGTGCTGCCCTTGGCCGAAGGACACATGGACGTTGTCGCGGGCCATGGCGGTTCGGGCGGCGTTCTGCTCGGGTGTGAGGCGGTTGGTGGTCATCAGCTCGACGGCGGGCCGGGACAGGATGCGTTCGCCCTCGTGCGTCCCGCCGTTGAGCAGCATCCGGAAGTAGGCGTGGTAGTCGTCGACGGTGGAGACCAGCCCGCCACCGCCGCCCGGGAACGCCGGAGGCTGGCTCCAGCGGCCCCCCTTGGCCTCGTCCCACACGGTGAACTCTCCGGTCTGCGGGTCGGGGGCGTAGAGGGTCGGCATCCGGTCGATCTTGTCGGCGGGCACGTGGAAACCGGTGTCCTTCATCCCCAGCGGGTCGAAGACACGTTCGCGCAGGACCGTCTCGAACGACTGGCCGGTGACCCTGGCGACGAGCACGCCGAGCAGATCGCTGCTGATCTGGTACTGCCAGCGCTCTCCGGGCTGGTGCATCAGCGGAAGTGTGCCCAGGCGGCGCATCCACTCGTCCGGCTCGGGCATCGGCACCGGCAGATCGGGAGTGAGCCCCTTCTCGAAGACCGCGTTCATGATCGGAGTGCCCAGCACCGTCATATCCATGCCGAGCCCGAACGTGGAGGTGAGCACGTCCCGTACGGTGATCGGCCGCCGTGCCGGCACGGTGTCGTCCAGCGGGCCGTCGATCCGCTTGAGCACCCGCCGGTCGGCGAGCTCGGGCAGCCACGGCTCTACCAGGTCGTCCAGGCGCAGCCGGCACTCGTCCAGCAGGATCATCGCCGCCGCCATCGTGACCGGCTTGGACGTCGAGGCCATCCGGAAGATCGTGTCCCGGCGCATCGGCGCGCCACCGTCGTGGCGCATCGTCCCGACCGCTTCGACGTGCGTCTGACCGCCCCGGCTGATCAGGGCGACGAGTCCGGGAATCTTTCCGGACTCCACGTGCCGTGCCAGCACGTCGCGGATTCTGCGCAGCCCTGGTTCGGAGAAGTCGCTGTGCTGGCCGGTGAGGTTGAGGGACATGGCTGTGTGCTCCTTGTGGGGTGTGTGGGTGGGTGGTTGTCGCGGTGAGGTGTGGCTGCCGCCGGGCGCGTCCCGGGCGATGGCCGTGCTGCGTTCGCCGTGCGGGACGCCTTCCCGGCGCGGCGTCCATGGCGTTCGCGAGTTCGCGTTCGCCCCGATGGCCGGGGGCGTTGAGGGTGCTCCTTTGGAGGGAGCGGGTCAGAGGCTGCGGGCGGTGATGTCGCCGTGGGAGGTGGTGGCGCGGATATCGAGATCGGCGGTGCCATCGTTCTTGAGGGCGTTGCTGATGCGGCCGTGGGCGGTGCCGGCGTCCAGGGCGGCCGAGACGCCGGCGGCGGCGCCGACCGTGATGTCGCCGGACTGGGTGCTGAGCGCGACCGTGCCGCCCATGGCCTCGGCGATCCGGATGTCGCCCCTTGCCGTGCTGATCTCCGCGGGGCCGCCCAGCCGGCCGACCTCGACGTCGCCGTCGACCGCGGTGAGGCGGAGGCTCGCGGCCTCGTCCAACTTGATCTGGCGGTACGCGCCTTCGAAAGCGACGTCGCCGAGGCGGCCGACGGTCCTCAGTTCGGCGCCGGCGGTCGTGGCCTCGATGTGGGAACCGGCGGGCAGCTTGACCGTCACTTCGATGGATCCGGAGGGGCCGATGTACTGGTTCTTCGCCGCATTCTCGATCCGCAGGACTCCGTCGGCGTATTCGACCGTGGTCTCCTCCGCCGCCTTCACGTCGCGGCCCTTCGAGGCGTTCACAGGCAGGATCTCGACCGCGGTCTCGGCCCGGTCTGCGGCGATGAACTGGACGCGTCCCGCGGGTATGTGCAGGACGGCGGAGATCGGGGCGGGGGTGTCGAACTTCTGCATCGTGCTCTCCCTTTGCGTTTACGACTCATTGTTTCCGAACACCAGAAACGCTACGTTGCTTTCCAGATCTATGCAACGAGATCTTCGCTCAGGAGCAGCATCTATGCAGGTAGAGGCGCCATAATCATTGCAACGCCCTCTCGATTAACGCAACGATCGAACAGTCGATCGTTGCAATGCATTGAAGATGAACGCTATGATGGAGGCGTCGAAGAACACCGAGCAGCACCATGGAGAACCCGTGGGGCAGGAAGGGGGTCGTGATGCCGGGAGGCAGGCTCACCCAGCAGGAGCGCCAGCAGATCGCGGCGGGGCTGGCCGACGACCTGGCCTACGCCGAGATCGCCCGCCGTCTCGACCGTCCGACCTCCACGATCACGCGTGAGGTGACACGGAACGGCGGCCCCACCGGCTACCGCGCCGACCTGGCCCACCGCGCCACCCAGCAGCGCACCCACCAGCGCAAGCAGGCCGCGCCCCAGGGGTCACAGGCGCTCCCGCAACCCTACGGACGCGACGCCGAGGCCGTGCGCGACTACCAGGAGGCCCTCACCACCGTCTTCATGACCTCGGGCCTGCCCAAGATGATGGCCCGGGTGCTGGGCTGCCTCTACACCACCGACACCGGCAGCCTCACCGCCTCCGAACTCGCCCAGCGCCTGACGGTCAGCCCGGCGTCCATCTCCAAAGCGATCACGTTCCTCGAAAGCCAGGACCTCGTCCGCCGGGAACGCAACGAGCACCGCCGCGAGCGCTATGTCGTCGACGACGACCTCTGGTACCAGGCAATGATCCGCAGCGCCCGGGCCAACGACCAGTTCATCGAGACCGCACGGCAGGGCGCCGGCATCCTCGGCCCCAACACCCCGGCCGCCACCCGCCTCGAAAATGCCGCCCGCTTCCTCGACTTCGCCAGCGAAGGACTCATCCGCGCCGCGGAACAGGGCCGAGAGGTCCTCTACACCAGAACCGAAACGACCCCGGACGGCACCACCACCCCACGTTCAGATCGCGCATAGACAGCCGTCTCGACGGTCGCAGCCAGTGGTGCCCGCGCCGGATCCTTCATCCTGAGCCGACCCCTCGCGCCTCCGCCAGGCGGCCTCGTTCATACAGGGGTCGGTGAGGTCGGCAAGTCCTTCATCGCAGCTCCGTAGTTGATCGGGTGACGGCATCCGCCGGGGTACAGGGATCACCCCGCCTACCGCTCCTTCGGCACCAACCCCCGCCGCAGCCGCCCCAGCGCCGACGCCCTCGGGGGCCCTTCCCCGAAGCTGCCCGAAGCGACCCGAGCACGGTTGTGGCCCGGCTCACGGAGGGGTGAGCCGGGGCACAACTTCCCTCGTCAGGCTACGATCTGGTGATCCGCACGGTCTCGCCGTACCCGTCAGCGCTCAGCACGTCGACACGGACACCTGCTGCGGAATCGGTGAATGACTCACCGGCCCGGTACGGGGCGTCGTCCAGTGCGCGACAGCCCGACGCCGGGGTGGCACCCGGCCTGGCGTCCATCACCCGGATCGGACCTTCACCGGTCTTCGCGGAGGAGTCGACCTTGTAGACCAGCGCGCCGGTGGAGCAGAGGTCCGTATCCGCCTGGACGGCCCGCCGCGATTCGACGACGTAAGCGGTCGTGGGGCCGGTGGGTATCACCGCCATCTTGGTCCCGGACCCGTACTCGACTGCGGTGAGCTGCACGGTGTCGCTGCCCGCCGAGGCCCGGCACACGACCTGACGGTCATCGGTCCAGCCGAGCTTCCAGGATTGCCAGGCGAAGTACTGCGGGCCGGCCCCTCCTATCAGACCCATCACATCCCAGCCGCCCACGAAGCGGTGGGCGTCGTCGCCCGCGTCGAAGGCGTAGAGGTCGGGCAGTCCGAAGGTGTGCGCGGTCTCGTGGTCCACCAGCTTCTTCCCCCAGTGCCACATGTCCTGGCCGAAGGTCACCGCCCACTTGATCCGGGTGCCGTCGACGACGACGCCCTCCGTTCCCGGCTCGTAGATGTAGGTGGGGGTGTAGGAGATCGCCGAGGCGTTCTTCGTCGGCACGACGTAGACCATGTCGTACTGCGAGAAGTCCACATCCGGGTCGGCCGCCGTGACCGCGTCCTTGACGTATGCCTCGTGCTGCTCGTGCGTCATCCCACGCTGGTATCCGTAGTCGGTGGAGTTGTGCGGCATCCGCACCCAACGCCGGTGCTGGGTGATGTCGAGCCATGCCTTGCCGTACGAGGCGTTCCACAGCCAGTCCGCGCCGGGCGTGAGTTGCGTCGCGTCATCGGCGGGAGACTCGGTGGCGGGGGCATCCGGGAAGTCCACGAAGATCATGGCAACCTTGATGGTTCCCACCGGACGCTTGAATACGGAGTAGTCCGTGTCGTGGCCTTCGTCCGACCAACCGGTGGTGCCGCTCAGCGCACAGGCCGACGCGCTGTCGGCGGCCGTGGCCGCGCGGGCCGGCGAGGTGCCGAGGAGGAACGAGAGCGGGAGCAGGGCGGCGAGCAACAGCGGCAGAAGCGCCGACCGCGTGCTTGCCACGAACCGTGTACCCGGCGGAAGATGTGGCCGTCTCACGTCATCACTACCTCTCCATGAACGGCGTGTGCCATGTCACATAAGACTGCGGACCCACACCCCTGTCCGAAAGCTGTCGTCAGTCCATAACATCCGCGCCATGGACTTGGAGATACGGCATCTGCGGGTGGTGTGCGCGATCGCCGAGGCGGGGAGCCTCACCCGCGCCGCCGCCTCGCTCCGTATGACGCAACCAGGGCTCAGCGCCCAACTGCGCCGTATCGAGGCCGCGCTGGGCGGGCCGCTGTTCGACCGGCGGCAGACGGGCACCGTCCCCACGCCCTTCGGTGAGCTGGTCATCGGACGGGCCCGTGCCATTCTGCCGGGCATCGACGGACTGCTCTCCGACACCGCCCGCGCCGCCCGCCGCTTGACGACCGCGGACCGGATCCGCGTCGGCTCGGTCGGCGCCCCGCTCCTCGGCCATCTCCTCCTGGCCGTCCGGGCGTTGCTGCCCGCGGCCGAGCTGACCTGCCGCTGCCAGTACTCCCCCGCCGCTCTGCTCGACGACCTCGCCGCGGGTCGGCTGGAAGCGGCGGTCCTCGGCGACCACCCCGACCAGGAGCTGCCGCAGCGCGAGAGGGTGGCACTCCACACGCTCGTCACCGAACCGGTCTTCGCCCTCCTGCCGGCGGGCCACCCGCTCGCCACGCGGGACGAGGTCCCGTTGGCGGAGCTGCTGAAGGAGGACTGGGCGGTGCCCCGGCCCGACGGCGACCGGACCCGCGAATACTGGGCGTCCGTCTGCGCCCTGACGGACCGCGCCCCGTTCACCCCGTACGAGGCGGAGGGACGGCAGCTGATCGAGATCGTGCGGGCGGGCCTGGCCGTCAGCCTCTGCCAGGCCACGTTCATCGAGGTACCCGGTGTCACCGTCCGCCCGCTGGCCGCGAACCCCTTGTGGTACCGGCACATTCTGGCCTGGCACCGCGACGGCCCGCTGGCGCCGTACGGCACCGAGATCCTGCGCCGGGTCGCCGACGGCTATCTGTCCACATGCACCGACAGCCCCGTGTACGCGCGCTGGCGGGAGCTGAACCCGCACGCGGCCCGACCGGTGGCCGTCGGACCCTGAACTCCGCGGCCCCGTTCTGGTGCGTGGGTCGCATAACTGGCCGCATTTGCACGTCGGTTGTCTCCAACATAGTCGTGGAGAGTGCGGCTTCTCTCGAACAGGTCAGGGGTGGCGCGCGGCAGGGGCGCGGCGCCGTAGGCGGCTTGGGTGGCGAGCAGGTACTTCTCGCCGGAACGGTGCGCGGAGACGTGGTTCGGCAGTGTGGTGTCCCGAGCGGACGGCGGGTGCCCGCATGCACGTCGCCCGCGTCATGCGCGCCGCCCGATGGAAGGAGTGTGCACGTGGAGCTTGAGCTTCGGCACCTGAGAGTGCTGTGTGCGATCGCCGATGCCGGGAGTGTGGGACGGGCCGCGTCGGAACTGGGGTACTCACAGCCGGCGATGAGCACCCAACTCCGGCGCATAGAGCGGCATTTCGGGACAGCCCTGTTCGAGCGGAACATGTCGGGTGTCGAGCTGACACCGTACGGCGCGGAGGTGCTGACGCAGGCCCGTGACGTACTGGCCCGCGCTGATGCGATAGGGCGCCGTCCGGACGGGTGCGGTGCGGGAACGCGTCGGCCGCTCCGTCTGGCGGCGACCAACTCCCCGGTGCTGCCCGGGATGGTCGTCCGGCTGCGGAGCCGGCTGCCCGATGTCTCGCTCACGATGAGCAGTGTGTATCCGTCCTCGGAGATCGTCCAGCTCCTGGAGGACGGTGCGGTGGACGCGGCGATCGCCGCCGACTATCCCGGGCTGGAGCTGCGGCACTCGTCCGCGGTGGCGCATCGCGGGATCGTCACCGAGCCGTCCTTCGTCGCCCTGTCGGCCCGTCACCGGCTCAGGCACAGTGCGGAGGTGGGGCTCGCAGATCTGGCCGACAGTGCGTGGTTCGTGACGCCGAACGACGGGGCCGGCTGGCCAGGGGTGTTCTACACGGCCTGCGAGTCGGCCGGGTTCGCCCCGGCGCCGGTGCATGAGTTCCTCGGCGATCGGCTGCAGTTACAGAGCATGATCGCCGAAGATCTCGGGGTCGCGGTCGTGCAGGCTACGCTCCGGCCGATCCCCGGCGTCGTCGTCAAACCACTGGTCGGCACACCGCTGTGGTGCCGATATGTGCTGGCCTGGCGGCGGGAGACCCTCGCCGACGAGATCGCCGATACCCTCGTCGGCTCGGCCTCCGCGGCGTACCGCGCGCTCATCGCACAGTCACCGCATCTGCGGACGTGGGCCTCGCGGACCTGGAGCGTGGCCAGGCCGTAGGGTCCGGGCGGACCGGGCGTGGCCACGCGGTGCCACTGCGGGCCGGCCGCAACCGAGGTCGACTCGTGGGATGTTATGGCGGGCCAGTCCCATGTGCTATGTCACACGTCATTGTCGGCGGCCGGAGCGCCTTGAGAAGGTGCCGATCACGCCTCGACCTTTCCCGAGGCGCATCTGTCCACGAAGGAGCAGGGATGCGCTATCGCTTCACCTGGCCCAGATGTGTGGTCGGCGGCCTGGCCGCCTGCGCGACGATCGCCAGCTTTGTGGCGACGCCGGCACTGGCCACACCCTCGCCGGCGGCCGCCCCCAAGTCCGTCACCGGTTCCCGAGCCGTGCCTCACCTCATACCGCCGCCGACCGGCTCGACCATCGGCTCGGACGAACGTCCGGCACTGCAGGGCCGACCGGTCAGCCCCGCTCAACTCCGCCCGCTCAGCGCGAAGAATCCCCCCACTTCTTCGACTGCGGCAGCGAGGCGCAAGGGCAAGAAGCACCCCGCCCCGGCCTCCTGCAACCCGGGCGATTTCGGCAGCCGAACCGGATCCGAGCTGGTCACAGCCGTCAAAGCCGCGTCCGTGGACTGCATCAACACCCTCTTCTCGGTCACCGGCAAGGACGCACACGATGTGTTCCGCGAGGAGCAGATGGTCACCATGGCCAACGCCTTCAAGGACGGGGCGTCGTCGTATCCCGGCGACAACTCGGCGCAGGTGTGGCAGCTGGTGCTCTTCCTGCGGGCCGGCTACTACGTGCAGTCCAACCACCCGTCCGACGTCGGCCAATACGGCCAGAACCTGGCCACGGCCGTCACAGGCGGCCTGGACGCGTTCTTCGCCAACTCCCACTCGAAGGACGTCTCCGCGGGGAACGGCGATGTCCTGGGCGAGGTCCTCGTCCTCTCCGACAGCGCCAACGAGCAGGGCCGCTACCTGGGCGTCTACAAGCAGGTGCTGACGGGCTACAACAGCTCCTACGACGCCATCCCCAGCATGCTGGCGGCCGTCAACGACGTCTACACCCCGCTCTGGCGCGGAAACTGGAACGAGGACTACGTCAAGGCGGTGACGGCCGACCCGAGCATCATCGACACGGTCAACTCGTTCGCGCGGGACCACCTGAACCTGCTGGGCACCGACAAGTCCTATCTGGACTCCAACGCCGGGATGAACGTGGGGCGTTACGTCGAGCACCAGCCGCTCCAGGCGAAGGTCCGGCCGCTCGTGAAGAGCCTGCTGGACGCCTCGAAGATCACCGGCCCGACCGCACCACTGTGGGTCACCGTCGCCTCCCAGGCCGACTCCTACGACAAGGGCAACTGCTCGTACTACGGGGTGTGCGACCTGGCAGACCAGCTCAAGAAGGCGGCGCTGCCGGTCACCCACTCCTGCGACAAGGCGCACACCGTCACGGCACAGGCACTGACCGCGGCCGACCTCGACGCCGCCTGCGCCAGCCTGCTGAGCCAGGACCCGTTCTTCCACAACCTCGTGAAGGACAACGGGCCGATCCCCAACCAGTACGAGTCGACCATGCAGCTCGTCGTGTTCGGCAGCCGCAACGACTACCAGACCTACGCCGGGGCGATCTACGGCGTCGACACCAACAACGGCGGCATCACCCTGGTCGGGGACCCGACCAAGCCCGACAACCAGCCGATGTCCATCATGTACCAGAAGGACTCCGACGACGGCTTCCCGGCCCGGATCTGGAACCTCAACCACGAGTACACCCACTACCTCGACGCCCGCGATGACATGAAGGGCGACTTCAACCAGCAGACGACGGTCCCGGACGTCTGGTGGATCGAGGGGCTCGCCGAGTACGTCTCGTACAGCTACCGCCATCTCACCGACGACGGGGCCGTCAGCGAGGCCGGCAAGCACACCTACAAACTGAGCACGCTGTTCCAGAGCACCTACGCCAACAGCGATGTGACCCGCACCTATCCCTGGGGCTACCTCGCGGTCCGCTACATGTTCGAGAAGCATCCCGACGACATCGCCAACATGCTCGGGCACTTCAGGACCGGCGACTACGCGGGTGGCTACGCCGTCTACAACAGCGGCATCGGTACCCGCTACGACGACGACTTCGACGCCTGGCTCACCGCCTGTGCGTCCGGCGCCTGTTCCGGCAAACAGTCACGGTGACGGCGTCGTACTGACACGCGGCCGCCGCCGGAGTCCGAAATTCGTCGACCACCCCTCAGCTACCGGGGAGTCGGAGATGTGACCGTCAGGGTGGCCCCGCCCCGTGCGAATCCGCCGCAGGGACGCGGGGCCACCCCAGGTGGTTCAGGGCTCATGGCCGTACGTCATCGGGATCGTGACCGCCGAGGCCGCGTGCCTCTCGCTGATCGCCCGCAGCGGACCCGCGACGACAACTTCGCGTACGGGCTCGACCGCGTCCTCGATGGCCTGGCGGCCCGACTCACGCGTCAGGTCCAGTCTCCGGTCCCCAGCGTCCGAGTGTCCGGAAGAAGCCGGCCGCGCAACTCCACGCGCTGCACCTTCCAGGTGCCGGTGCGCGGGAACTCCTCCCACTTGATGTGGATCGGGTCGGCGAGCACCGGCAGCCCAACGGCGGCGGAACGCCACTCGTCAGGGGCAACCGGCAGCTCATCGTGGGTGCTGTAGACGGGCACCGGAGCCCCGTCGGCCACCGGCAGGACGATGACCTCGGAGAGCTTCGTGAGCCGGTCCAGGAGGACGTCTTCGAGTTCGACGGCGCTCCCGGAGGGGATGCGGTCGATTTCGCGGTCGACGAAGCGCAGGGCGCCGACCCGGTTGAGGGTTCCCAGGTCTCCGGTGTTCCACCAGTCGCCGTCGCGTTTGCGGGTGTGCCGGTCGTGTTCGCCGATGTAGGTCAGGCAGCGGCCGGGCTGTTTGATCTCGATGAGGCCGACCTTGCCGCGGCCGACCTTGCGGCGAGTGGCCGGGTCCACGATGCGGACGCGGCCGAATCCGGGGACGGTCCATCCGAACATCTGGGTGGGGGGCGGCCGGTGGCCACGCCGACGCACGTTGCGGCGCAGGTAGGGCCGGATGAGGATGGTGCCGTTTTCGCTCTGGCTCCATGCCTGAAGCCAGATGGGCATCCGGCTGTCGCTGGCATCGAGGAACGTGCGGATGGTGCGCGTGTGGATCGCGTCGAAAGAGTTGACGTACTCGCGTACCGAGGCGAACGGCTGGTCCGGGTCACGGGCCAGCTCCTCCCAGTACAGATAGATGTTGGGCAGCGCCTCCACCAGCGTGGGACGGTGTTTGAGCAGCAGATTTTTCAGTTTGGGCAGGTTCTTCGGCTCGGACAGCATCAGCATCCGCTGGGTGACGGTCGCCATGGACAGCATCTGGTGCGTCTGACGCTCGTGCCAGTACGGCTCGCAGTACGCCCACACGTCGCTGGGGCGCAGACCGACCACGGGCCACCGTTCGGATTCGATGATGGCGGCGCCCAGCTCGGAGATCGCGGAGTGCACGACCAGTTTGGGGATGCCGGTGGTCCCCGACGTGTGTGTGGCGATCATGGGTTCGTCCGGGCGCCGCAGCCGCGGCGCCGCCACCGTTGCGCCCCGCAGGGAGTTGAGATCGACCACGTCCGGCCTGCCCGGCTGCGCAGTGGTGCACACCGTACGCGCGGTCAGTTCCCTGACTGCCTCCGCGTCCAGGCCCGCGGACCGCAGATGGGCGCCGTCGGTGATGACATACGGCTTCTCCAGCCGGGACAGCAGCACCCGGACGATGTCGGGGCCGTAGGCGCCGGACAGCAACGCCGGAACCGCGCCGATCCGGGCCGCGGCGGCGGCGAGAACCGCGATGTCGAAGTGGTTGGCCTTGATGACCGCCACCCGGTCCCAGGGGCGCACGCCCAGGGCATGCAGCCAGCCCGTGGCTTCGTCGACCAGCTTCGCCCACTGCGCGTAGGTACGGGTGAGCGGGGCGCCGGGGTCGATGTCGGCAGCCCGGTCGGTGATGATCAACTGGTTCGGGCGGCGTTCGGCCGCCACGTGCAGAGCGTCGCCGATCTGGCCCGTGACCGGGCCCCGGGAGAACGGCGTGATGCGACGGCGGTGCGTCGTGGGGGCGAATTCGGTCAGGAATCGGGGTCGGGACATGGGTCTGCCTCCCTGCGGACTCTGACCCGGGTCGGATCAGCTCAGCGGGTCCAGGATTTCCCGGACCCGCAGGTGGGGGCGGTTGTTGTCAGGCGATCCGACCGCGTGCGTGACGATCACGCCACCGTCACCGCCGGCGTGGACCGAGGTGAGGATGCGGCAGGTGTCGAAGACGTACAGGGGACGCCGAAAGCCGGCCCGCACGCTGCGCACGGGCACGCTCACGACGTGACGCGCCGCGCGGTCCGGGTCCTCGGCGGTGGCGAACAGCCGCTCACGGGCTTGCGTGGCCAGCTCCACCATCTCGATGAACGACCACTGGTCGGCCACCTCGCAGGCACTCCGGCACAAGACGGTGTCCCACTGCTGACGCAGCAACTCGCCCCCGTTGGGCGCTGCATGGTCCTGCGCCAGGGCCCGAGTGCGCATCGGCTGGATCTCGGCCGCCTCGAACCGGCCCATCAGCACCTCGGGCAGACTCCCCGGAGCGGCACCAAGGCTGTCATCCTCCGCAAGGAGCACGACCCGCAGGTCCAGGCGCCCGTGCGCAATCCGACGCTCGGCGGCGAGGACGTCCAGGAGCACCGCGAGGCGCTGCCCGTCCTCGCCGACGTGGATGCGGGTGCGGGCACTCAGCCAGTCGGCATCGGTAAAACCCAGATCGGGCCGGTCGAAGTCCAGGTGGACGCCCTGGACGACGACCGCCGTGTGATGCTCGGCGACCAGCGCGCTGAACGGGGCGATGTGGGCGCCCATCCACCGGGCGAAGCCTTCGGCCAGCAGCGTCAGGACCGCACGGGGACGGAGCTGATGGGGGCCGAACATCGTCGTCACGCTGGGCACCGTGAAGGTCTCGCAGCGGGCCACGGTCAACCACCTGCGACGGCGGTGAGGAAAGCGACGTGGTCCGCCTCGCCCAGCGGCATCGCCAAGTCGGGCTCGGTGACCAGCTCGTCATTGACGACCAGCCGGTGTACCGGCGCCAGGCTCCCGTCGGCATCCCACAGAACCGGCCGCAGCCCGGGATAGGCATCGTGCAGGTGGCGCAGCACATCGCCCAGGCTCTCGGCGTCGATGTCCACCGTGCGGTCGTAGTTGACGAAGCGGAGCAGGGATCCGCTGAACTTCACCTTCACGGCCGCTCCTCCTTCCGCATGGTGCCGGTGATGGGGCGGGCCGCTACGAGCGCCCCGATATTGATCTCCAGAAGGTCCTGAGTTCCGGCAGCGCACAGCAGGCCGGTGCAGTCACGCAGGAAAGCGCCGTAGAAGTAGTCGCCGTAGTAGCCGTGTCCGCCCAGGACCCGCATGGCCTGGTTGACGACGAACAGGGCCCTTTCGGTGGCGAAGTGCTTGGCCGCGGAGATCTGCACGTCGAACACCGGGTCCGCCATGCCCCGGTCGACGTCGGCCAGCGTCTGGTGCAGCAGCGCACGCGTGGCCTGAACGGCGATGTGCATGCGGCCCACGGTGGCCTGCACGTTCGGGAACTCGATCAGTGCCTGTCCCTGGCGCCGGGCACAGCGCAGACGGGTCAGCGCACGGTCGGCGACCGCCCGCATCATGCCCGTCACCAGACACGCCAGATACAGGCGGCGGCTGTTGAGGTAGCGCTGTGCGTGCTGGGTTCCGTCGATGTCTACGAGCCGGTCCTTGGGGAGGCGCACGTCGGTGAGGGTCATCGAGCCCATGGCGCTGGAGGAGAATCCGATGCCGCCGCCGGGGCTGATCTGCACGCCGGGATCGTCGTGTTCGACGACGAAAGCCGCGATGCGGTCGGTGTCCGCCATCCGCGCGTAGCACAGCAGCACATCGGAGGTCAGTCCGCCGGTCATGTAGTCCTTGCGACCGGAGAGTTGGAACCCGCCGGGAGTGCGGCGGGCGACGGTGTGCAGGGCGAACGGGTCGGCGTCCTCGGAGAAGGCGAGCGTGGCGGTGCGCCTGCCGGTGATGATCGGTACAACGTAGCGGTCGATCAGTTCGGGCCGTCCGGAGGACACCAGGATGTCGGCGACGCCGGTTCCCATGCTGAGCAGGACGGGGAAAGCCGCATCCGGGCACTGGTAGGCAACCTCTTCCAGCACGGTGCCCCACGTGCGCGTGTCGACGCCTTCCCCGCCGATTTCCTCGGGGAAGTGGAGGGACTGGATTCCTTGTTCACCGGCGTTGGCGAGGTGGCGGCGGGGCAGCGGTATGCCGTCGCGGTAGCGTTCGGCGGCTTCGGCGCCCACTTCGGTGAGTAGGGCACCCCATCGGCGGTGGACCATCTCGGCGACATGTTCGGAGAAGTGCATGCGTACACGCTCTCGATCAAGGGCGTTGTGGTGAGCACGCCCGTGGTCTCCCGGTCCAAGTAAGGCGCCTCGCTGTGCAGTTGGCAATACCCCGCAGGTGGGGTGGGGCAGCAGCCCGTCACGCAGGGCGCATTGTGCTCGCGCCCCGCGTGAGGAGAAGTCTTTCCTGCCGGGGCGATTACGCATTCATTCACTGCGGATTCCATGGGGCTTTCGGGAATTCCGGAGCGGCGAAATGGGACTTCTCGCGGAAAATGCTGTCCACCGAGTTCGGATTCCACAAGCCGCCGCCCAACTCTTCGAAGCTGCACAGCATCTCGGCCATGCCGAGAGCAACGCCCGGGGCACGCAGGTGCGGTATCTCATCCGACCTGTTGAATCCATCGGACCGGCGAATGATCCAATAGGCAGTCAACACATGCTTCCAGATGCCAAGCTACGGCCGACGTAGCCCCGGTTCGGTGACCGCGCTCACGGTTCTTGGCACGCGGTGAGGTCTACCGCGACCTACATGGGGTCACCCGGGATCGCAGAGGGGAAGACCATGGAACTCGTCGTGCTCGCGGTACCCGACTGCCCGAACGTCGCCGCGATGCTTCAGCGCCTGGAACAGGTGCTGCCCGAGGACGCTGCCCTTGGTTGACGTGGGCCATCAGCCACTGCTTGATGGCCAGTGACTTGTGGGTGGCGTAGGTGTCCAGGATCAGGTGCACCGCAAGCTGGGTGGGAACCTCCTTGCGCGGCCCGTCAGGGGCGTCGTCCGCCTCCGCGGTTTCCCCTGGCTGACCGCCTCTGCTGCTGTGGCGGTGGTGCGGGACGGGCCCCTGTCAGGAACGTCGCCCGGGTCACGAGGGGCCCCGAACTAACCAACAGCGTCTGCGTGGGGTTCGGCCCTGCCCGACAGCGCAAGCAGTGCCGCTTGGGACGGCGAGTCCGGCTCGGCCGCGTACAGCAGCAGCGTCAGCTCCTCGTCCGGCGGCGGCAGTCGCATCGCCTGGAAGTGCAGCTCCAGCGGCCCGTACTCCGGATGCTGGATGCGCTTGACGCCGTGTCCCTTTCCCACGACCTCGTGTGACTCCCACAGCCGGGCGAACTCCTGGCTGTGCTCCCGCAGTTCGCCGACCACCTCGCACAGCCGCTCGCTGTCCGGGGTGCGGCCGGCCTGGGCGCGCAGCACTGCGACGACCTCGCGGCGGATTTGCGCCGCCTCCGGGTGCCTGGCCTCCACGTCCGGGTGGAGGAACATCAGCCTGGCGATGTTGCGCTCCTCCAGCGACCGCTGCGCGAAGCCGCACAGCAGTCGCCCGCCCAGCCGGTTACACGCCAACACGTCCATGGCGCGGCCGTAGACCAGGGCCGCGACGCCGTCCATCGCATCGAGCACCGCCCGCAGGCCGGGCCGCACGACCTGCGGTACTTCCCGGACCGGCCGCCGCGCGGCCGCACCGCGCGCCGCCCGGTGCACCACGTTCCGCAGGTATTCGTGCTCGGCCGCAGTCAACCGCAGCCCGCGGGCGAGGGCGTCCAGCACTTCCGGCGAGACGTTCCCGCCGCGACCCTGCTCGATGCGCGTGTAGTACTCCACGCTGATCCCGGCCAGCCGGGCGGCCTCCTCGCGGCGCAGCCCGCGCACCCTGCGCCGCGTCCCGCCGGGCGGCAGGCCGACTTCGGCCGGGTCGAGGGTCGCCCGGCGGGCCTTGAGGAACGCGTTGATCTCCGGCTCGGCATGCATCGGACCATTCTCCGGCATGTCGGGGCCAGCCTGGCCCCGCGGGTACCAGGATCCGCCGGGTCTGGCTGGTGCGGGGGCCGGCGGGCAGGGTGGATTCCGACACCAGACACACGAAGGGCGTGGGAGCAGCCATGAACCGCAGGATCCTCGGCGGCACCGGCATATCCGTCAGCGAGTACACCCTCGGCGCGATGATGCTCGGCGCGTGGGGCACCAAGGAGCACGACGAGGCCGTCCGCATCGTGCACACCGCCCTCGACGCCGGCATCAACACCATCGACACCGCCGACATGTACTCCGACGGCGAGTCCGAGGTGATCGTCGGGAAGGCCCTGAAGGGCCGCCGGGACGACGTCGTCCTCGCCACCAAGTTCCACAATCCGATGGGCCCGGACGCCAACCATCGTGGCAACTCCCTGCGTTGGATCGTCCGTGCGGTCGAGGACAGCCTGCGCCGCCTCGGAACCGACTGGATTGACCTCTACCAGGTGCACCGCCCCGACCCGAACACCGACATCGACGAGACCCTCTCGGCGCTGTCCGACCTGGTGCGCTCCGGCAAGGTCCGGGCGATCGGCTCGTCCACCTTCCCCGCCGGGGAGATCGTCGAGGCCCAGTGGGTCGCCGAGAAGCGCGGTCATATCCGCTTCCGCAGCGAGCAGCCGCCGTACTCGATCCTGGCCCGAGCCATCGAGCGGGACGTGCTGCCCACCGTGCAGAAGTACGGGATGGGCGCGCTCACCTGGAGCCCTCTCGCGGGCGGCTGGCTGTCGGGCAAGTACGGCGGTCTCGACGGCGCAGCACCGAGCGAGGCCACCCGCTCAAGTTTCCTGCCACAGCTGTTCGACACGAGCCTGCCCGGCAACGCCGCCAAGCTCACCGCGGTCACCGAGCTGAGGAAGGTGGCCGCCGACGCGGGGCTGACTCTGCCCGCGCTCGCCACCGGATTCGTCCTCTCGCACCCCGCGATCACCTCCGTGATCATCGGTCCCCGCACCCACGACCAGCTCACCTCGCTGCTGGACACCGCGGGAACGGTGCTGAGCAGTGACATCCTCGACCGCATCGACGAGATCGTCCCACCCGGCACCGACCTCAACCACGACGTCACCCACTACGATCCGCCCGCGCTCACGGACAAGACGCTGCGCCGCCGCTGACCCGAACCGCGGGGTGCCCCGCAAACCGGACGCTGGTGGCTCATCCGGCCCGTTGCTCCACCCCGTCGATCTTGTGGTCGGCGGGGTGTAGTGCATGGAGCGGGTGTCAGGAATCGGCCGTGCGGATGGCCCCTCTGTTGACGTCGTGCTCGCGGGCCAGGCTGGCGATGGACTGGCCGCCCAGGTACGCGGCTCGCACGGCGTCGGTCTACTCGGCCTTGATGGCGGGCGGTGGCCACCCTTGTCACCCTTCGCCTCGGCGGCCCGCAGCCCGCCATAGGTCAGCTCGCGCTGCAGGTCACGCTGGAGCTCCCCGGCGGCCGCGAGGGTCTGCACCTTGAACTTCACCGTGGACAGCAGGTTTCTGGTACGCGGGTGGCGCGCTGTGAGGTCCAGTGCGGAGAACGCGCCGTCGTGGATGCGCAGAGCAAGACGGTCGCGGTGCGGGACGTCGGCGGCCGGGCGACACCGTGTCGAGGAAAACATGCAACTCCGCTCCACTCCGGCCTGCGCACCGTGCCGGAGAAAAGGAAAAACCCCGACGCATCCGCATGCGATCGAGGTTTGACAACCGGGGTATTTCTCCGCGTATATTGAGCGTTTGCATATCGCGAGAAAAGCAACCCAATTCATTTCACTACGGCACAGTCTATTTGAGCGGAGCTGAATTGTCAAACGAGGAATTGCGTAAGGAGCAGGAATTCATGGACCTGCTCCACGAACGCCTCGACGCCCTGCGATCCGGGGCCCGGGCGGCCGTGGATCGAGCCCTCCCCCAGACCGGGGGAACGTTCCAGGCACGGCTGGAACGGGACGTGATGGTCGCCGAACAGGCCGAGCTGCTGGCCGGTTTCGAGGCCGGGGAACACGGACTGTGCTTCGGCCGACTGGCGTTCCGGGACGGCCGCGACCACCACATCGGCCGGATCGGCATCCGGCGTGCCGACGCCGAACGCACTCCGCTGGTCATCGACTGGCGGGCCGACGTCGCCCGCCCCTTCTACCTCGCCACCGGGCACACCCCCATGGGACTGCGGCGCCGACGCCACCTCACCACCGAGGGCCGCCGGGTGACCGCACTGCACGACGAGATACTGGACCTCGCCGACGCCGAACGCACCGGCCACGAAGGGGCGGACGCGGACGCCGTCCTGCTGGCCTCGCTGGACGCGGCGCGCACCGGCCGGATGCACGACATCGTGCAGACCATCCAGGCCGACCAGGACCGCATCATCCGCGCCCCGCACCACGGCGTCCTCGTCGTGGAGGGCGGTCCGGGCACCGGCAAGACGGTCGTGGCGCTGCACCGGGCCGCGTATCTGCTGTACGCGCACCGCGAGCAACTCGCCCGTCGCGCGGTGCTCATCGTCGGGCCGAACCCGGCGTTCCTCGGCTACATCGGCCAGGTACTGCCGTCGCTCGGCGAGACGGGCGTGCTGCTGGCGACGCCCGGCGAGCTGTTCCCGGGCGTGACCGCGACCGGCACCGACACGCCCCGCGCCGCCGAGATCAAGGGCGACGCGGCGATGGCGGATGCCCTCGCGCGCTTCGTGGCCGACCGCCAGACACTCCCCGACCCCGTCATCGTCATCGACCACGAGGACGGCGAACTGCGCCTGGACGCGGACATCGCGGACGAGGCCCGCCGGCGGGCCCGGGCCACCCTGCTGCCGCACAACCTCGCCCGCCCGCACTTCGCGTTCCACGTGATCGACGCGCTCACCGCCCAACTCACCGAGCGGCTCGGCGCCGACCCCTACGGCGGCCCCAACCTCCTCGGCCCGGACGACATCGCCCAGCTCGGCAAGGCCATCGCCACCAGCCGCGACGTGCACCGCGCCATCGAGGAGCTGTGGCCGCCCCTCACCCCGCAGCAGTTCGTCGCCGACTTCCTCACCGAACCGGTCCACCTCCCCGACGCCGACGCGGCGACGATCCGCCGCACGGAAGGTGCCTGGACCCCGGCGGACGTCGCGCTGCTGGACGAGGCGGCCGAACTCCTCGGCGAGGACGACGCGGCCGCCCGGGCCGCCGCCGAGGCGGAGCGCCAGGAACGCATCGCCTACGCACAGGGCGTGCTGGACCTCTCGTACGGTTCGCGCACGCAGGAGTTCGAGGACCGGGAGGACGAGGACTCGGAGGTGTTGGCCGCGCACGACCTGATCGACGCGGACCGGCTCGCCGAACGCCAGGAGGAGGCAGATCACCGCAGCGCCGCCGAACGCGCTGCGGCCGACCGCACCTGGGCCTTCGGCCACATCATCGTCGACGAGGCACAGGAGCTCTCGCCGATGCTGTGGCGGCTGCTGATGCGTCGCTGCCCGACCCGCTCGATGACCCTGGTCGGTGATCCCGCGCAGACCTCGGAACCGGGTGGCTGCGGTGCCTGGGAGACGATCCTCGCGCCGTACGTCGAGGACCGTTGGGAACACGTCCGCCTCGGCGTCAACTACCGCACACCGAACGAGATCATGACGGTCGCGGCGGAGGTTCCCCGGACCACCGACCCGTCCTTCGTGCCGCCGCGGTCGATCCGCTCCACCGGCGTCCACCCGTGGGCCGAGCGCACCGACGACCTGCCGCGGGCCGTCGCGGATGCGGTGGCGCGCGAGACGGGGTACGACGCTCAGGGCCGGCTCGCCGTGATCGCCCCGCGCGAGCGCTGTGCCGCGCTGGCGGCCGCCCTCCCGGCGGCGTCCGCCGGTCCCGCCCCCGACCTGACCCGACCGGTGGTGGTCCTCGATCCGCGCCAGGCCAAGGGGTTGGAGTTCGACACCGTCCTGGTGGCGGAGCCGGCGGAGTTCGGGACGAGCGATCTGTACGTCGCGCTCACCCGGGCGACGCAGCGGCTGGGCGTGCTCCACACGGGCGCGTTGCCCGCGGGGTTGGCCGGATTGGCGGGCTGACCGGCCGCGGGACGCGGAGAGCGGTGTGCGGGCCCTCGCCGTACGGGTGAGACGGCGAGGGCCCGCACGGTGCGTCAGTGACCGCCCGTGGTGCGGCGGCGAGCACGAGCGCGGCGCCGGCGGTGAGGGCGGCGGCCGAGCCGCCGATCGCCCACGGGGTGGCCGGGCCGACCCCGGTGGCGGCCAGTTCGCGGTCACCGGCCGGAAGCGGAGCCGGTGCTCAGCGGGGCCGCGACGGCGGGCCGGGCCCCGGCCGCGCGGTCACCACCGGCACCACCGGTGCCGCCGCCGGGCTTCGAGGGCTCGGCGGTGGTGGCCGTCGCCGGCGAGGAGAAAAGAACGGCCGGCGCTATCGCAGCAGCGGCGACAATGGCCGAAATGCGCGCCAATTACACGCAGTAAACCCTCTTGTCCAAGAATTACCCAAAAGCTGCCATTGACAGGGCAAAGCAGACGTAAGCTGATGTGATCAGCGGGGTAGTCGCGTGATGCGGCAACCGCCTCGCCCGACACGTCTGACACCTCGCCTTCCCGGCAGACCATGGAGGAGAAAAGGATGACCCGTCACCACCACCGCACCCTCCACTCCGCTCTCATCGGCGCCGTCGCAGTGACCTCACTGGGCATCACCGCATCACCGGCCTCGGCAAAGTCCTCCCTCTCCTTCACCGCCGGCCCCCGCTCGGTCGGCCTGGGCGGACTCGTCCACACCTCCGCCAAGGCGAGCGACGACAACCCCTCGTTCAACAAGGTCTGCGTACAGCAACGCTGGACGACCGCCTCCTGGCGCAACGTGACGTGCTCCAAGCCGGTGCGCCGCGCCGGCGGCACCGTCAACGTCGCCCTGCGCGTCAAGCAACGCGGCCACCTGTACCTGCGCGCGGTCCTCTTCGAAGGCCGCTCGCCCCAGGACAGGCACCCCAGGACGCGCTCGGTTTCCCACCCGGTCGCCGTCACGGTCCACTGAGGCCCCATCGAGGGGGCCGCGGTCAGCGATCGAGGGCGGGGAGTCCGGCCAGACCGGTGTCGTGCAGGATGCGGTGAACGGTCTGCGCGAGGGTGCTGTCCGGGCCGATGACGGTTTCGATGCCGTCGGGCAGCAGATCGCGTTCCCGGTACCACTGCCGCAGTTCCGCCTCGCCGTACGCGGTGGCCTCGGGCTTGGTCTCATGACGCCGCAACGTCTCGGCGAACGGGACGTGCAGGTAGTAACAGTGCGTCGGGCCACGGTGATCCGCGCACAGTCGTTGGAGCATGGCGCCGTAATGCGACGCGCAGAGGATGCCCTCGACGATGACGTGGTAGCCGGCGTCGAGGGCGTAGCGGGCGACGGAGTCGATCAGGCCGATGTTGACGCCGTCGGGCCGGTCGCGTTCGCGGAGGACGACCCGGCGAAGGTTGTCCTGACCGACCAGGGCCAACCCGCGACCGAAACGGTGCCGGATCTCGGCGGCGGCCGCGGACTTGCCCGAGGCACTGTTGCCACGCAGGACCACGAGTCGAGTTTCCGGGGTGCCCACCATGGCCATGCCGGCACGCTACCGGGAGTTCGGGGTCGGCGGCAGGCCCGCCGGGCGTTCCGGGACGGCGGGGCACGGGAGCACTCCAGCTATGAAGGCGGCGGCCAACGCCCCTGCGTCCACTGGATCCGCTACGTCCACTGCTTCCACTGCTTCCATCGTGCGTCGCGCCTCGTTCCCACGAGCATGTGGCGCGCCGACTCGGATCGAACTTCAGTTCGATGTCGAGTTCCTGGGCGTGACACAATCACGGTATGTCGGTTTCTGTGCAGGTTTATCGGGAGTGTGGGGCGGTCCCTGAGTTCTGGTCCGATGACCGGACGTTCGCGGTGGTGGTGGCGCGGGAGGCCGAATCGGTCATCGGCTCGGTCGTGGTGTTGGACCTGGGGGCGGACGACCCCGATCTCCGCTTCGTGGGTGTGGTGGAGGGATCCGTGGACGTGCGGGTGCCGTTGGTGGAGGCGGCGGCGCCGGTGGTGCGGGACGCCGGGGGCCGGACCCTTCGCTGGGTCGAGGAGACGGGCGAGATGTCCCTCGGCGCCGCTGCCGCGCTGGAGCAGTTGGGTGCGGTTGCCGGGGACGAGGTCCATCGCTGGTGGCGGCGGGAGTTGCCGGCGGAGCTGCCTGCCTCTCCTGGCGGTCGGGGGACCGAGTTGCCGGCCGCGGAGGGCGCCCTCTTCCGGGTGGGGGTGGGTGATGCCTGGTGCGAGGTGGAGGTGGGCCGCGACCGGGCGGTGCTGGTGCACGACCGGCAGGAGGAAGGGACGGCCGATGCGCTGGCGGCGCTCGTGGCGTTGGCGATGCGTCAGGTGACTGCGGAGCCTTCCGGGATCCGGGCGGTGGAGACGGGTGTGGCGCCTGGGGACGACGTCTTCGAGACGGCCCTGGTTTCGCTGGGTTTCGCACCGACGACCCGGCGGGCCGTCGAATACCACCTGGCGTTGGACGCCTGACGAGGGTCGGCCGGACCGAGGGGGTCGGAGGGGGTCTGAGGGGGTGTTGCGGCCGGGTCGGCAACCGCCGTTCAGGGAGCCGGGACAGCCCCCGGACGACCCGCCCCTGGCCTCAACACCCCATGCTCCGCGTCGAGTTCATCGGAATATGGCCGCGTACTCCTGCGCCCAGGAGCGGAAGGTGCGCGCCGGCGCGCCGGTGAGCTCGGCCACCGTGGACGTGACCACCGTGGAGGCGGGCCGGTTCTCGGCACTGGACAGCAGGGCCTCGACGAGAGCGGGCGGCCGGCCGTCGGCGAGCATCTGCTCCCGTGCGGCCGCCACGGAGACCGGCTCGAACGTCACCGGGTGGCCGATCTCCTCACCGATGGTGCGCGCCTGGTCGGCCCGGCTCAGGATCTCCGGGCCGGTCAGCAGATGGACGGCGCCGGTCTGTCGGTCGTCGGTGAGCGCACGGGCGGCCACGGCCGCGACGTCCTGCTCGTGGACCACCGCGGTGGCGGCGATCTCGGGGCCCCGGACGGTGTGGGCGGTGCGGATCTGCTCGGCCCAACCCCGTGCGTTGGCGGCGAGGGTGTCCGAGCGGAGGAGGGTGTGCGGGACGCCGGAGTCCTCGATGAGGCGTTCCATGTCGGCGTGGAGTTGGTTGATCGCGTCGGTTTGGCGTGCGGCGGCCGGGTTCACGCCGGTTGCGGAGAGGTAGACGAGACGGCGGGCATGGCGGGCGATCGCCTCCAGGGCGGCCGGCGCGGCCTCGGTGGTGAGGAAGGGCCAGATCAGGAAGACCGTGTCGATGCCCTCCAGGGCCGCCGCCAGGGTGTCCGGCTCGGTCAGACTTCCACCCACGATCCGTACCTGCTCGGGCAGTTGGGCCGCGGTGGGCTTGCGTACGAAGGCCCGTACCGGGGCGTCCGCGGTCTGGAGGTGGGCCACGACGTGCCGGCCGACGTTGCCGGTCGCGCCCGTCACGAGGATTTCGGTCATGATCGGCTCAACTGTGGACGGGCGCCGCGCATTCCGCGCGGCGGTGCGTGGTGGTGGCGTGGCGGCGCCACAGGCATGGGTGTGGGCGAGCGGGAGCCTGCGGCGCCGCCGGGCTTCAGTCCGATCGGCGCACCTGCCACGGGGCGCTGGTCGGAAGGATCCCCAGTGTCCGGCACCGCCACCTGCGGGAGTGGACGGACGGTAGTGGTTGATGCCGTTTCCCCTCGGGAAGTATGGAGCACCCGCCGGGCCCAAATCAGCGTCAGCCAAAGGGAGTTCGACGAAATTCTGATGCCAGGCGCGGCGGTCGCCTACTGCCCGTGCGGACCGTCTCCGGGCAGGAAGTCCTGGTAGTCCAGGCGGGAGTGCGCCCAGGCGACGCGCGGGTCGAGGCGGCGGACGAGGGTGTAGCGGACGGGGGTGAAGCCGTGGCCGCGCCAGAAGGCGTCGCTGACGAGGTTCGCCGATGACCACGACACCGCACAGGCGCGGTGGCCCTGGCTCGCGGCCCACTCCAGCACTCCCGACAGCAGGGCGGTGCCCAGTCCCCCGCCCCGGACCGCGGCGGTCACGGCCGCGATGCCGATCGCGACCGCTCCCGGGATGCCGCTGTGGGGTTCGACCACCATCAGCCCCACCGGGCGGCCGTCCACCTCGGCGACCAGGGCCAGTCGGCGGGCGTCGGTGACGGCCGCCTGGAGGTTGTCGCGCATGGCGTGCAGGTCGATCAGCGCGGGCAGGTGGATCGGCGCCTCGGCGTGGAATTTCTGCACCTCCAGTACGAGAGCGAGGAGTTGTGGCAGGTCCTCGGTGGTGGCCTGGCGCACGCGGGCCTGTTCGGCGGTGCCGTTCGGGGGTGTCAGCGGGCGCAGGCCCCTGATCTGCTCGATGCCGAAGCCGAGTTGGACGAAGACGGCGAGGGTGTCGCGGTGGTCGGCGGCGGCCTTGATGCGGTGTTCGAAGCAGCCGATGTCGACCAGGCGCCGGGAGAGAGCGCGGTAGAGGTACCGGTAGGTCGCGCGGGTGTCGCCGGGGGCGGCGGCGTGGTGCGACAGGAGGATCCGACCGACGGGATCGCCGGGAGACGGGGCGACGGTGGCCACCATGAAGCCGGTGAGGGTGCCGTCGCCGGCGAGTGCGGCGACCGCCGGCCCCGCGGTGCGCCAGGCATCGAGGTGGCTGCGGGCCGTGTCGGAGTCGGCCGGATCGACTGCGGGGGCCGGTGTCCCGGCGGCCGGTGTGTGGACGGCGGCGAGGAGTTCCCCGGCCGCCTCGACCATTCCGTCCTCGAACGGGACAACGTGCAGCTCCATCAGACCTCCCGGCCCCTCACGTGCGGCGGCGGCCACCCTATCGAGTCGGTGGGGCCGGCTTCGCACCACACGAACGATCCGCACAAGCGCCCTACACGAGCGATCTACCCAAACGCCTTATACAAACGGGCCACCCAAGCGATCCCCGCCAGTGATCCCCACCAACGACCCTCACAGGCGCCCCCACAGACGACCCCCACAGGCGACCCTCACCAGGAATCTATACATGTGTCTTAGACAAGCGTCTTAGGTGCATGTATTGTTCGGCAACAGGCGCTCGGAACGGTCCTGTTGCGCCGGCCTCGGCGCAGGAGCGACCACGTGATCAGCGCAGGGGCAACCACATGAGGGGGATGGCGATGTCCGAATCGACCTTGGCTCACCACGCCGTACGGTCCGAACTGTCCGTCGGCGGGCGCCGGTTGTCGTACCTCGACTTCGGCGGGGACGGCCGTCCGCTGGTCGCGCTGCACGGCCATCTGTCCGAGGGCGCCACGTTCGCCCACCTCGCCCGGGAACTGACCCCCGCCTGGCGGCTGATCGCCCCGGACCAGCGCGGCCAGGGTGAATCCGACCGCGCCGACGACTACACCCGCGAGGGATATCTGGCCGACCTCCAAGCCCTCCTGGACCACCTCGCGCTGGACCGGGTGGTCCTGCTCGGGCATTCCCTGGGCGCCATCAACGCCTACCAGTTCGCCGCCCGCCATCCCGATCGCGTCGACGCGCTGGTCAACGTCGAGGGCCCCGCCGCGCTCGGCCTTGAGGGCCCGAACCCCCTCGCGTTCCTGCTCGACCTGCCCTTCCAGGCAGCCACCCGGGAGGCGCTGGTCGCCGGTCTGGGACCGGCCGGCCCTTACTTCTCCGACCGGCTGCGGCAGCACACCGACGGCAGTTGGCGGCTGCCCTTCCACCCCCAGGACATGTACCGGTCCGAGGAGCACGTGCACGGCGACCACTGGGACGACTGGACGGCCAGCACCTGCCCCGCCCTACTGGTCCACGGCACCCAGGGGGTCATCCCGCCCGAGCGGGTTCGTGCCATGGTCGACCGCCGACCCGGCACCGTGGTGGCCGAACTGGACGGCGACCATCTGCTGCCCGCCACCGCTCCGGAGGCGTTGGCCGGCGCGGTCCGGGACTTCCTCGCGACGTTGTAGGCACGGCGGTGACGCGGCCCGGCCGTCGGTACCCGTGCGTCAGACGTTCCGGCCGGGGCGTCCGCCGCCCCGGCCGTACGCGCCGCCCCCACGCCATTCCCGCGATCAGCGCCCACCGTGCCCGAGACTGGCCTCGGAAATCGGAAACGCGCCCTGCGGCACCGGCCGCAGGCACCCGCAGGACCAGACCCTCGGTCGCGACGGAGGAACGCATGGCGGAGGAGGACCGCGACGCGCCGGCCCCGGTGCCCGGGACGGCCGGCGACGAGCGGCGGTTGCGCTATGAACTGCTGAGCTGCGCGCTGCACGGTCACCACCTCGAAGGCGTGACGGCGGAACGGGTGCGGCCGTCCGACGCCCTGCTGGTCCGCCAGGACCGGGACGGACTGCGCTGGCACCGATGCCTGCGGTGCGATGCCTGGGTGCCGGTGCCCCCGCCGCGACAGCCGGACCGTCCACACCCACCCGACCGGCACGAGATCGCCCTCCCGTTGCGCGGCAAGGCCCTGCGCGACCGCTACGTGCTACGGCTGATCGCACTCGACCGGCTCTTGCACTTCGTGGTGCTCGGGGCGCTGGCCGCCGGCATCCTGATCTTCGCGGACAAACGCGCCAGTCTCCAGGCACCGTTCTACCGGTTCATGGATCTGCTCCAGAACGGGGTGGGCGGGACCGGCGGCGTCTCCGAGCGCGGACTGCTCGGCGAGGTGGCCAAGGCGTTCGCGGTGCGCTCCTCGACGTTGTGGCTGATCGGGTTGGTGATCGCCGCATATGCGCTGTTGGAGGGCGTCGAGGCGGTCGGACTGTGGCGCGGCAGGCGGTGGGCGGAGTACCTCACCTTCGTCGCCACCACCGTCCTGCTGGTCCCGGAGGTCTACGAGCTGACCTCCCAGGTGACCGTCACCAAGGTCCTCACCCTGGTCATCAATCTCGCGGTGGTGGTCTACCTGCTCTTCGCCAAGCGACTGTTCGGTGTGCGCGGGGGCGGCCGGGCGGAGGCCGCCGAGCGTGCGCGGGACGTCAGTTGGGAAGCGCTGGAACGGGTGCCGCCCGGCCGGACGACGGACTGAGCGGCACCGGCATCGGTCGGTATCGGTCAGTGTCAGGCGGTATCGGTCGGCGCCGGGCGGCGTCAGACCGTGTCAGGCAGGGGAAGCCGGCGGCCGGCCTCCCCCGCGCGCACCTACCGCACCGTCACCTCAGGCCGAGCGCCTCGCGGATGGTGGTGAACAGGTCGGTCTGGTTCGTGACACCGAGGACCCGGTACGCCTGCGGGCCCTGGGCGGCGATCCGCACCTGGGTGCCGGTGTGTTCCTGTGACTGGCCAGGGGTGTTGGTCGAGTAGTTGACCTTCAGCTGCTGGCCCTCGTTGGTGACGAGGGTGGAGGACAGGCCGGGCGGGGTGGCCTCCAGGGGCACGATCTGGCTGGTGTGGCCGTGGTCGGCGGTGGTCACCACGAGCGTGTCGGGGTGCTTGGCCGCGTAGTCGCGAGCCACCTTCACCGCACGGTCGAACGCGGCCGTCTCACCGATCTGCCCACAGGGATCGGCCGCGTGGTCCTGCTTGTCGATCGACGCGCCCTCGACCTGGAGGAAGAAGCCCGTCTTGGTGTGCTTCTGCTTGGCTTCCAGGAGCCGGATCGCCTGGGTGGCCGAGTCGGCGAGGCTCGGGGTCGCCGACGGGCGCTTGGGGTTGGAGGTCACGCACCGCTGCGGGTCGGTCCCGCCGACCGCCGCCGGCTTACCGCTCCACTCGGTCGGCACGTTGCCGGGCGCGAACAGGCCGAGGACCGGCTTGCCCGCCTTGACGCCCTTCAGTCCCGTGGTGTCGGTGACGACCTGGTAGCCCAGCTTCTCGGCCTGTTCGGTGACCGTCAGGCCCTTGTACCTGCCTTCGGTGACCTTCTGGTCGAACCGTTGCTTCCCGCCGCCGAGGAGGACGTCGACCTTGTGGTTGACGGACTGCTCGGCGATCGAGCCCGGACCGCCCTGGGCGAGGGTGTCGGTGGGGCACTTGGCCATGTCGCCGGGCCCCTGGCAGGAGCGGTCGGTGGCGTGCGAGGCGAGCACCGCCGGGGTGGCGTCGGTGAGTTCGGCGGTGGTGACGCTCCCGGTGGCGTAGCCGTTCTTCTGCGCCAGTTCGAGGATGGTGGGGACGGCCTTGTCGGTGTCCGGGGTCTTGGAGATCCGGCCGTTGACGGTCTTGCGGCCGGTCGCCCAACCGGATCCGCTCGCGGCGGAGTCGGTCACGTAGTCCGGGGTGCCGTCGGCGTGGACCGCGTACGTCGTGTAGGCACCGGTGAGCGGGAACGCGTCCATGTTCAGGCGGCCGTTGGCGCCGACCGCGTAGTCCCGCGCCAGCGTGATCTCGGAGTCCCCCATACCGTCACCGATCAGCAGGATGACGTTCTTGGCCTTGCCGCCCTTGATGGCGTGCTCGGCCTGCTGCCTGGTGTCGGAGGCGCCGGCCGCGGTGGTCACGGCCACGGCAGCCGCGGTGGCGGCGACCAGGGCGGTGGCGGTCACGACATGCCGGCGGGAGGGTCTGTGCATGGAACGACTCCTTGAAGCGTTCGGGGAACGGGCATCGGGTCCAACGCGCCCCAGCCCACCAGCCGTTGGTGAACCGGAAGTGACGCGTCGACAGCAGTGCCGCATCCGGGACGTAACGGCACGGCGCGGGCCCGGCAGCGACGGGGCGCCGGTCGGCCGGTCGCGCCGCTCGCTCCTCGGTCGGTGGTTCACAGGAACCGGGCCGCGATCTTCTCGGGGGCGAGGTGCACGGTGACCAGCTCCGGAAGCGCGGCGTACGCCTCCGGGTTGTGCTCGGCGTACGTCAACCCGGTGTATTTGACGGCCAGTTCGTCCATCCGCCGGCGGCTTCCGGAACTCTCCAACCGTGCGGTTCCGCTGATCACCGCGTAACCGTACGGCGCGTCCGGCGGGTTCACCGTCACGCTCAGCCGGGGATCACGCTGCAGATTGCGGATCTTGCGCTTGTCGACACCGGTGACGAAGAACAGGTCGTTCCCGTTCCGCCCCACCCACACCACCGATTGGTGCGGACTGCCGTCCGGCTGGAGGGTCGCCACCGTGCCGAAGACCTGGGAATCGAGGAGGTCCTGCAACTTCTCGGACATACGGGCTGGGCTCACAAGGCACTCCAGAGGTGAGGGACGAGGTCGGGCGCGACAGCAAGCGGGCGCGCCACCGGGCCGGTCGGTACGACGACCGGTCAACCAACCGCCACAACTATGTGACAGTTACTTCCGGGATCGTAATAGTCATGTGCCACTTGCTGGCCAAACCGCCCCGCTCCCGCCTAAGCTCCGAGCACGATGAGAGCTGACGCGGCACGCAACCTGGACGCGGTCCTCCAGACCGGAGCACGCCTACTGGCGCACGACCCCTCGACGAGCATCGCGGCGATCGCCACCGCAGCGGGCGTGGACCGACGCACCGTCTACCGTCGTTTCCACACCCGCGAAGCGCTGATGGCCGCCGTGTACACCGCCAAGCTCGACGCCTGCGAAACGGTCCTCGCACAGTCCCGGCTGACCGAGGCGCCGGTGACCGTGGCACTGCACCGGTACGCGGAGGGCATCATCACCGCCAGCAGGAAATGGCCGGTGGATCTGCGACAGGTACCGGACGAGGCGGCAACCGCCCGGCTCGATCGGCTGCTCCAGCACCTCGACGTGTTCATGGCCCGCGCCGCCCGCGAGGGCGTCATCCGCCCGGGGCTACCGGACCGGTGGGCGCGCACCCTGCTGACGCACCTCACGAACATGGCTTCCCACGAGATGCCCGACCTGACTCCCGCGCAGGGAGCCGACATGGTGACCCAGACCCTGCTCGCCGGACTGGGCCCGACCTGACGACCGTCCGGACCGCCGGTCAGTCGCCCCGCACCAGAGGTTCGGAACGGCAGGACCTCACCCGACACCCACGGGCACGGGCACGGGCACGGGCGAGCGGCTCCAGTCCCCCACTCCCCCGGCGTTCACCGCAACCACCCCCCTTCCTTACTGCCGATTTACGGCTCCTTTGAGCACTATGGGTGTGTCTTGGCAACTTTCGTGTGCCTCAGGACACCTGAGGAAGAATCAAAGGACCAGCAGTGCGCCCACTCGTCATCCCGTTGCCCCTCCCCTCCGCCGCTTCGCCGGGGCATCGGGGCTGACCACCGTGACGACCTCTCCCCACCCCACCGCGACACTGCGGCCCGTCCCCCCGAAGCCCTCCCGGCGCCCGCTGCCCGATCCGCACCACCGACCCGCACCGTGGTTGCGGCCGACCATCCGGATCCGGCTCACCCTGCTGTACGGCGGCATGTTCCTGATGGCCGGCGTCGTCCTGCTCGCGCTCATCTACTTCCTGGCGGCCAACACCCTCAGGCAAGGCACCCCCGACTTCAGGGTCTTCGGCACCGACCTCAGGGTCAGCAACGTCAACTGCCCCATCCTGCCGATGTCCGGCACGGTCGACGAGATCAACAAGGCGATCAGCACCTGCATACAGGACCAACGCTCCCTGGCGCTGGGCCAGTTCCTCAACCGTTCGATGCTGGCGTTGTTGGGGTTGACGATCGTGGCGTTCGCGTTCGGTTATGCGATGGCGGGGCGGGTGTTGTCGCCGTTGGGGCGGATCACGCGGACCGCGCAGCGGGTGGCGGGGTCGGATCTGCATCGGCGGATCGAGTTGGGGGGTCCGGATGACGAGCTGAAGGAGTTGGCGGACACCTTCGACGAGATGTTGGACCGGTTGGACCGGGCGTTCGAGTCGCAGCGGCGGTTCGTTTCGAACGCGTCTCACGAGTTGCGGACGCCGTTGGCGATCAATCGGACGTTGTTGGAGGTGCAGCTGGCCGATCCGGAGGCTTCGGCGGAGGTGCAGCAGTTGGGGAAGACGTTGTTGGCGACCAATGAGCGCAGTGAGCAGTTGGTGGAGGGGTTGCTGCTGCTGGCGCGTAGTGAGAACAAGATCGTGGACAGGCGTCCGGTGGATCTGTCGGAGGTGGCCTCGCAGGCGGTGGATCAGACCCGGGAGGAGGCGCAGGGCAAGGGGGTGGAGCTGCGGGGGGTGCGGCAGCAGGTGTTCGTGCAGGGCAATGGTGTGCTGCTGGAGCGGATCGCGTTGAACCTCGTGCAGAACGCGGTGCGGTACAACGTGCCCGAGGGTGGCTGGGTGGAGGTGGCCACCGAGCCGCAGCCGGGGTGTGCGGTGCTGGTGGTCTCCAATACGGGGCCGGTGGTGCCGGCGTACGAGGTGGAGAACCTCTTCGAGCCGTTCCGGCGGCTGCGCACCGAGCGGACCGGCAGCGACAAGGGCGTCGGCCTGGGCCTGTCCATCGTCCGCTCGGTGGTCCGGGCCCACGACGGCACCATCACCGCCGAACCACGCGAAGGCGGCGGACTCGACATGCGGGTGGTGCTGCCCCACACTCCGTGACGCCCGCACGTCTGCGCAGTGCCTGGTCACCGCCACCACGGTCCAGGCCGGCCCGGACGGCGAACGCCGGGCGACCGGTCGCCCGGCCGGCGGTCAGGCGGTCAGGCGGAGGTGCAACGGGGCGGGGGCGCGTGACCGGCCGGTCCGCCGGCAAGTCGGTCCGTCAGCCGGCCGTTCCGTCAGCCAGTCGGCCGGTCACTCGATCACTCACTCGGTCAGTCGGTCCGGAAGCAGCAGCGGCCCGGCGGCGAGCTTGGCCCGGGTCAGTTCGAGCAGGCGGCCCATCCAGTTGCGCCCCCGCTGGTCGGGCACGTCCCGCCAGAAGGGCGAGTCGCTGAGCCCGGTGTAGCTGATCACGCCGTCCCCGGTGGAGAGCAGGATCTCGGCGAGTTCCGGGTGCTGGGTGAACTTGGCCTCCAGCAGGGCGCCCATCACGGCAACCCGCATACGGTGCCAGTCCGCCCGTCGCGCCACCCGCCCGCCGAGTTCCTGCGCCGCCCGGCTCCCCTCCGCGTCCCGGATCCGGTCGTGGTCCGCGGGATCGGCCGCCGACAGCGCCCAGTAGCCGTGCAGTACGGACGGGTACGTCCGGCCGCCGAAGTCGACCGGCGCCGGGTACGCGTTGCGCAACACGTACGGGCCCAGTGCGTCCGGCCAGCCGTTCGGATAGACGGTTTCGTACGAAGTGAAAGCCGTGGCGGGATCCGCTTCGGTGGGGTCGTCGGCATGGTGAACGGCGCGGTGTTCCGCTTCGCGCGCCACCGCCGCATCGGCCCGGTCGAAGTACGCCAGGGCTTCCCGGTGCAGTTGCTCCGTCACCACCGGACCGTCACCGTCCACCGCGAGACCCACGTCCGTGACCAGGATCCGCAACGGGCGGTCCTGAAGGTCCATATCGCCGAGGACGTAGATGCGTTGGTGGGGTGGGATCGCGGCGTAGGCCCGTCGGAGCAGTGCCCGGTGGGCTGCGCTCGGGTCCTGTTGGAAACACCGGATCGCCTCCCAACAGCGCTGCGCGGCGGTGGGGCGACCGCTGAGTTCCGCGACCTTGTCCGCGACGTCGAGGAGGAACCCCTCGGGCGTCAGCGGTCCGCCGGACCGGGAGCGCCAACTCGACGGCGGAGGGGGCGGGCCGGGAACGTCCGGATCCGTCGGCGAGAGCCGGCCCGAGGCGAGCAACCCCGCGAGGCCGGCCAGGTCCGTACGCTCGCCGCCCCCGATCGCCCCGTCCGCGAAGACGACCAGGTCGTCGAGGAAGTAGCGGTCGTCATGGCGATTCCGCCACCAGACGTGGCACCACGCCCCGTCGATCCGCTCCCCGCCAACCACCCGATACGTCGGTCCCCGCCAGTCCATGCGGGCACACTACCGCCCGCGCCCGTCCCCCTCCCGACCAGCCCCGTACCGCCCCAGGGCGGGACGTCTCCCGCTCCTGATGACCGCGTAGAAGGCGAAGGCCGACCCGAACTCGCCGTCCTTCACGGGGAGTTCCAGCAAGTCACCCTGTCGGAACTCCACCGTCGGACACCGGTGGCGGCCCACCTCGACCATCGCGTCCGACAGGTCGACGCCGACCGTCTTCGCACCGTGGCCGGCGAGCCAGGCCGCCACATGTCCCGGACCGCACCCCAGGTCGGCGACGGTGGGCTGACCAGGCCCACCGAAGGGAACGCCAGGCCCTCGCTGGTCCTGTGGGGGCCGTTGTTGGCCGTGCTGACCGTGGCGTACGGGAAGCGCCGTCGCGCGGCTGGGGGTGTGTCCGGCAGCACTGCCTGGCCGCAGGGTTGCGGTCTTTCGTCCCCACTCCCAGCCCGCGGCGGTCCGCCCGCCCGTCCTTACCCCTCGGCGACCGGCCGATAGGTACACACCTGGGCTCCGGTACCGCTGCTGACCGTGGACACCAACTCCAGTGCCCGCAGCGCACCGTCGTCCGGGAAGATCTTCTTCCCGCCGCCGAGGAGCACCGGCATGACGATGAGCCGCAGTTCGTCCACCAGGCCCTCGCTCAGCAGGGTGCGGACGAGCGTGGGGCTTCCCATCACCAGCAGGTTGCCGCCGTCGCCCGCGCGCAGCTCGCGGATCCGGGCGATGGCCTGATCACCCGGAATGAGTTGGGTGTTGTCCCACGTCAGTTCGTCGGCGCCGAGTGTCTTGGACACGACGTACTTCGGGATGGCGTTCATCCGGTCGGCGAACGGGTCGCCGGCCCGCTCGGGCCACGCCGCGGCCATCGTCTGCCAGGTACGGCGCCCGAACAGCAGCGCCTCGGCCTTGTCCAAAGCCGTGGCGAAGGCCCCGCCCACGACCTCCGGATCGAAGAACGGGTGCGACCAGCCACCGTGGGCGAAGCCACCGTCCCGGTCCTCGTCCGCTCCGCCCGGCGCCTGCACCACGCCGTCCAGGCTCATGAACTCGCTGATCACGATGTGCATGGCACTCGCTCCTCTTCCACACTCAGGTCCTGCTCACGCAAGGGACAGGGGTTACGGCAGTGGAGACTGCCGCGTCACAGGAGAATCATCGCTCCCCTGCGCACCACAGCAGTGACGTGACGCACAGTGCGTGGCATCCGTGCTCCGCCGACCGCGCAACCGGCACGGCCCACCCCCACTGCCCTGGCCGGCCCCCGGTCCCACCGCCCGGCGGGACACCTCCCTTTTCCCCGTGCGCGATGCCCCACCAGCGCGGGGACGACGGAATCGCGTTTCGGCAGCGGCACAACGCAAGAGCGTCGGGTACAGCCACACCGCACACCTCACGCGGAACTCCGCCGAATCAGCCGGAAAGCAACGGGAGATGCCCGCGGCCACCCGTCACACGAAGCTCAGCTGCGATGACGGCAAAGTCATGCAGGAGTCACGCCTGAGCCGCACGTGAGTCATCCACGGTCACTTGATCATGGATCTTATAACCTCTCGTCATGGCCATGACCCTGAGGCAACTCCAGTACTTGGTGACCATCGTGGACGCGGGATCCTTCACCAGGGCCGCCGAGCGACTGCATGTCTCGCAACCCGCCCTGTCACGCCAGTTACAGATCCTGGAGCGATCCTGCGGCGGGCCCCTGATCGAGCGTGGCATACGCCCGATCACCCCCACCCCGCTGGGCCGGGCGATACTCCCGCACGCCCGCGCCGCCTTGGTCGAGGTCGACAACGCCCACTCGGCCGCCCTGCGCGTGGCCAACGCTCACGGGGGCGAGTTGCGACTGACCACGTTGCATTCGGTCAGCCTCGGCGTGCTGCCCAACGTTTTAGGCGTATGGCGCCGCGCACACCCCGGGGTTCGCCTGTCGCTGGTCGAAAAACTCTATGACAACGAACTCCAACTCACCTTGGCTGCCGGTCAGGCGGATGTGGCCATCGGCCCGCCGCCCATTGACTGGACGGGCCCGATTTTTCCCCTGGAATCGGAAGAGTTCGTTATCGTTCTCGCCGCTGACGATCCCCTGATCTGGCGGGCCGGTTCCCGGCTCAGCCTTTCCGAACTCGCGGCACGGGAATGGGTCCACTTCACCGAGCCGAATGGTTTGTCGAAGGTCTTCGACCACGCGTGTGCGAGTGCCGGATTCCGTCCGCAGGTCGCAGCGCGGACGCAGCAGACGGCGGCCGCACTCCAACTGGCGTTGGCCGGGGTGGGCCCGACCCTGCTCCCCGCGAACATGATCCCCGCGCATCTGGTCGCCCGGGTCCTGCTGCCCGATCCACCGGTCCGGCGCCCCTTGGCTGCGTACACCCGCAGCCAACCCGATGCGCTCACCGCCGCCTTCATCGACGTCCTCACCGAGCACGCCCGCCCGGTCCCGGCCCATGTCGCCTCCCTCGCCGGCATTCCGGCACACCGCCCGGCGCAGACCCCGTAGCACCACGGCCACCACGGCCACCACGGCAGCAGCGGAACAGCCCCCTCCGCACCCCTCCAATCCCCCTTTCCTGCAATCCTCTTGCTCCTGAAAGTAATATGCAACAAGCTTGACGGGCCCTTACCTCCTGCCCAGGATGCGGAGCCACGTCATGCCCCGTCTGCTGCCGGACGCCGGACCCCAACGCGTCATCGCCGCCTCCAACTTCGTCAACGCCATCGGCAGCGGCCTCTACCTGACCGCCGGGGTCCTGTACTTCACCGAGGACGCGCGCATCCCGGCGGCCCAGGTGGGACTCGGACTCGGTATCGCCGGCGTCGCCTCCCTCGCCGCAGGCATCGCCGTCGGCCACCTCGCGGACACCCGCGGCGCACGCGGCGTCTACGCCGGCACCCTCGTCGTTCGCGCACTGGCAACCGCCGGCTTCCTCCTGGCGGGCGGCTTCTGGCCGTTCGTCCTCGCGGTCGGCGCGGCCACCGGTGCTCATACCGCCGGACAGGCCGCCCGCGGCCCGATCATCCGGAGCCACGGCGGCGACCGGCCACAGGAGTTCCGCGCCTACCTCCGTGCCGTGACCAACATCGGCATCTCGCTCGGTGCGCTGCTCGCCGGCTGGGCCATCCAGGTGGGCACCCACACCGCCTACCAACTCCTCGTCCTCGGCGCCGCACTCGCCGTCGCGGCCTCCGCGACGATCCTGGTCCGGCTGCCGCCGGTCCCGCCCGGGCGCGCCGCCCGCGGCCCGCGCTGGATCGCCCTGCGCGACCGGCCCTACCTCCTGCTCACCGCCCTCGACGGCATCATGGCCGTCCAGTTCAAGGTCCTCACCGTGGCCGTTCCGCTCTGGCTGGTCCAGGCCACCACCGCCCCACGCTGGCTGATGTCGGGCACCATGCTCGTCAACACCGTCATCGTCATCGTGTTCCAGATGCGCGCCAGTCGCCACATCGACACCCCCACCGCCGGCGGGAACGCCTACCGCCGCTCGGGCCTCGCCTTCCTCCTCTCCTGCGCACTCCTCTCGCTCGCCGCAGGCATCCCGGACCGGGCAGCGGCGACCTTGCTCATGACCGCCGTGGTCATCCACACGATCGGCGAGTTGTGGCACTCCGCCGCCGGCTTCGAGGTGTCCTTCGCCCTCGCCCCGGCCCACGCCACCGGCCAGTACCTCGGGGTGTTCGGCCTGGGCGCCGGGCTGTCCGACGCCGTCGGGCCAGGTCTGCTCATCTCCCTCTGCATCACCTGGGGGCGCCCCGGTTGGTACGTCGTGGGCGCGTTGTTCGCCGTGACGGGACTGGCCGCACCGTTCGCCGTCCGTTGGGCCCAACGCGCACGCCGCACAGTGGTCGGAGGCGAAACCCGTACCGCTGCCCCCAGGGTGGCCACCTGACGCGGGTCCGTGTCGGAGTCGGGACGCACTGTGGGGCGCGGGTATTTTGCGGGGAGAGCAGCCACGCCTTCCACCTGCGTCAGACGTTGCGGCCCAAGGGAGCGTCCCACGATGCGTCCGCGCTTCTCCTCTTTCGGGACCGGTCACCGGTGACCGGCGACGAGCAGGCGCTCACCCGTCGGCACCTCGTGACGGGGATGGCGGCGCTCGCCGCCACCACAGCCTGTTCGAGCTCCGGAACGCCGGGCCCAGGCACCACGCCGGGCTATCCCCAGGCACAGTGGGTTCCTGCCAACATCACCAACTACACCCCCGCCGACCGTCCGACCAGTCACCCGGTGCAGTTGGTGATCGTGCACGTCACGCAGGAGACCTTCCCCGACACGCTGATGCTGTTCGGCCGCCCCGGCTACCGCGCCTCCGCGCACTACACCGTGCGGTCCCAAGACGGCTACCTCGCCCAGTGCGTACGCGAACAGGACGTCGCCTGGCACGCCGGGAACACCGCGTTCAACTGGCGCAGCATCGGTGTGGAGCACGAGGGACGGATCGACGAACCCCGCTGGTTCACCGATGCGCTCTACGAACGGTCCGCCGCCCTGACCGCCGCGATCTGCCACCGCTACCGCATCCCCGTCGACCGCCGGCACATCATCGGCCACAACGAGGTGCCCGGCGCCGACCACACCGACCCCGGCCCGCTGTGGGACTGGCCCCGCTACCTGCGCCTGGTGACCGCCGCCTTCTGAGCGCCGTCCCGCGCGGCAGGCCCGTGAGCCCGGTCCCGACGGTTCTTGAACGCGAGCACGCCGGCGGCGGTGGTCCGGTTGATCTGCTCGAAGGCCGTGCAGTTCCGGTGGTTGCGGTCGCCGCACCGGCCGGACGAGGTCCAGGTGACGCCGGCCTGACCGAACTGCCGGACTGCGGCGGCTTGCGAGTACTTCGCCGGCGCGGCGGTCACGGCGGGTGCGGCGGCGGTGAGCAGTTCGACCGCCAGGAGGGACGCGCCCGAGGTGAGGCCGAGCGTGCGCAAGGTCATGCGCCGCCGCTTCGCTCCCCACTCCGCGAGGTCTGTCCGGCCGTATCCGCATCCGGTTCGGGCGCTTCGTCGAACGCCGCGAGCATCTCCCGGGACCACGTCAGGCTGCCGTCCCTCAGGTCGTCGATCACCCCGCGCAGCCAGCGTTCCTCGGCGCCGAGGACGGTGAGCAGGTACTCGTTCTCGATCAGCGTGATGCGCGGGAGTCCGGCGGGGGCTCCGGCGGTCTGGCGCTCCAGTTCGGCGCGCTGGGCCGTGAGCCGTGCCAGCCGGCGCTCCAGGATCGGCGCCACCTCAGCCGGGTTGAGCATCAGCATGTTCGACAGCGCCGCCGGGAACACCGGGAACTCCGCCTTGGGGACCGCCAGCATCTGCTCCAGCCACTCGCGGGTGACCGCCCGGCCCTCGTCGGTGACCTCGTAGACGGTCCGCTCGGGGTACTGCTGGTCCCGCTCGGTGTGCCGGACGGTGATCAGCCCGCCGGTCTGCAGCCGCTCGATGGTGCGGTAGAGCCCGGCCCGCTGGCCGACGTTGACCACCTGCTCCTTGCCCCACTGCTTGAGCAGTTGCTGGATGCCGTACGGGTGCAGCGGACGGTGGTGCAGCAGCACCAGCACGGTCAGGCCGAGCGGCGAGCTCTTCACGGGGGCGGTCATGCAGGTCATCGTAGTCACCATCCCGAACTAGTTGCACTGAGACTAGTTTCTTTGCAACTATGTGGCGTATCAGGTCCAGGCACTTCCTTTGGGAGGGGTAATGAGCAACAACAGCGGCCGCAACGGCCACGGCACCGCCATACGGACGGCACTCGTCATCGGGGGCGGGGTGGCGGGGCCGGTGGCGGCCCTCGCACTGCGCAAGGCGGGCATCACTGCGACGGTCTACGAGGCGTATCCGACCGCGGCGGACGGCGTCGGGGCCTGGCTGGGCCTGGCGCCCAACGGGCTGGCGGCACTGGCGACGGTCGGTGCCGATGCCGCGGTGAGGGCGGTGGGGCAGCCGGTGCCGGGGGTGGTGATGGCGGACGGCGCCGGCCATCACTTCACGAGCTTCGACGGTTTCCCCGAACTGCCCGCCACGATGACGATGCCGCGCGACCGGCTGTTCCGGGCGCTCGCCGATCACGCGGTCGGCGAGGGCATCCGGTTCGTGTACGGGAAACGGTGTGTCGGCGCCGAGGAGACGTCCGACGGGGTCACCGCCCACTTCGCCGACGGGACCTCCGCGACTGCCGATCTCCTGATCGGCGCCGACGGCATCCGCTCCACCGTCCGCACGGTGATCGACCCGCAGGCTCCCGCGCCGGAGTACGGCGGGGTGCTGAGCTTCGGCGGCCGGACCAGGGCGGACAGCGGCATCGAGGCCGAGGTCGAGGCCGCACCGGGCACCATGTACTTCGCGTTCGGCCGCGCCTTCATGGGCTACTGGCGGGGCCCGGACGGGCGGTTGATCTGGTTCGCCGGACTGCCCACCGACACCCCGCCGAGCCAGGAGGACCTGGCGCGGGTACCCACCACCGAGTGGTTGCGCAAGCTCCGCGATCTGTATGCCGGCCACGTCCCGGGCGAACGGCTGCTGCGGCACACCGACCCCGACGCGCTGATGGTGGTCGGCCAGATGGAGCGGATGCCGTCCGTACCGCACTGGCACCGCGGGCGGATGGTACTGGTGGGCGACGCGGTGCACGCGCCCTCCTCCAGCTCCGGGCAGGGTGCCTCACTCGCCATCGAGAGCGCCGTCGAACTGGCCCGCTGTCTGCGCGATCTCCCCACGTACCGCGAGGCGTTCGCCGCCTACGAGGCACTGCGGCGGCCGCGCGTGGAGGCGATCGGGCTGAACGCCGCGGCCGTCAACAAGGTCAAGGCGGGCAAGAGCGAAGCGCCCGTGCCCGCGTTCCCGGCACCCGAGGAGATGTTCCGCGCGCTCCACTTCCATCGGATCGCGTGGGAGGAGACGGTGCGGCCGTGACGTGAACCGGCCCCGGCGGCCGGCCACCCCTCTGACTCCCCCTCCCCGCCCCTCCTCCCTCACCCTTCCCACTCACCCTTCGACGCTCCCGGCACGGCAGTTGCGAGGGCGCTCAGGCAGGCCCGGACCGGTGGGCTCTGCGCGCGGGCGGACCAGGCAACGCGGATGTCGCGGCGGAGGGCGGGACGGGTGGGGAGGAACCGTACGCCGGGTGGGGCGGGTTGGCGGGACATGGCGGGGGTGAGACAGGCGGTGAGGTTGCGGGAGACCAGGGCGAGTTGGGTGGGGTGGTCGGCGAGGAGGTAGCGGATGTCGGGTTCGATGCCGCGGGTGCGGAGTGCCTGGACGAGGGCTTCGTACGCTTCCGTGCCGGGTGGGCAGCAGGCCCAGGCGGTGTCGGCGAGTTCGCCGAGGTCGGCGTGGGCGGTGAGGTCGAGGGTGGCACGGTCGGCGAGCGGGTGCTGCGCGGAGAGGGCGACGTAGACCTCTTCGCTGACCAGGGTGCGGAGTGTGACGCCTTCGGGGACGGCGAGGGGGCGGGGCGCCCAGCTCTCCACGAGGAGCAGGTCCAGTTCGTCGTTGGCGAGGCGGGGCAGCAGGTCGACGGCCTCGCCGTCGACGACCGCGGGAACGAGGCGGGGGTGCGCGGCGGCGAGGGCGGCGAGCGCGTCGGGGAGCAGGGTACGGACCGCGCTGCCCACGCCGCCGATGCGGAGGGGCCCCAGGACCTCACTGTCGAGGTCCGCCAAGTCGGCTTGTGCCGCGGCGAGTTGGTCGATCAGGCGGTCGGCGTGGGCGGCCAGGACGCGGCCGGCGTGGGTCAGGCGGACGCTGCGGCCGTGCGGTTGGAGGAGGGGGTGGCCCGCCTCGCGTTCGAGTTTGGCGAGTTGCTGGGAGACGCCGGAGGGCGTCAGGTGCAGGGTGCGGGCTGCCTGGGCGATCGATCCGTGGGCGGCGACGGCGGCGAGCGCCCGGAGTCGGTCAATGCTGAACACATTACGGATGCTACCGATTATTGGGCTTGAATCATTGCTTTTCGTTTATGGTCAGGCCCTGCACAGTGGATTCCATGACGACTGGAGACAAGGCGGTGGCGTCCGGGTCGGGGACAGTGACAGGGGTGGGGGTGGGGTCGCGAGAGACATCGTCGAAGGCTCGGGTGGGGGCCGGGTCCAGGGCGGTCGGCGCCGCGGGGCGGTGGTCCCCACGGGGCGACCGGGCGGGGAATCCCGTAGTGCTGGCCATCGCGGGGTCGGCGTGCATCTCCGCCTCGGCCGTCTTCATGAAGCTCTCCGGGACGAACGCCGGAACGGCGGCGTTCCTGCGCTGCGCACTGGCACTGTTCCTGCTCGTTCCGCTCGCCTGGCGGGAGGTGCGGCGGATCGGTCCGCGGCCGGTGCGCTACCAGGTGATGGACGTCGGCGCCGGGGTGCTGCTCGGCGTTGACATGGTGTTCTGGGCAGCCAGCGTCCTCGCCGTGGGCGCCTCGGTCTCCACGGTGCTGCTCAACGTCCAGGTGGTGGTCTTCCCGCTGCTCGCCCGGCTGGTGTCGGGGACCCGACTGCCGGGGCGGTTCGTACTGATGGCCCCACTGATGCTGGCCGGGGTGGCGCTGGCGAGCGGGGCGATCGGGCATCCGCAACCGGGCAGTGACCCGGTCGCCGGGGTGACGTTCGGAACGGCGGCGGGGGTGGCGTACGCGGGATACCTCTTCCTCATGCGGCTGGGTGGCGGACGGGAGCACACCCTCACCCCGGTGTGCCTCTCGACCGCGGCGGCCGCGGCGACGGCGGCGGTGATGGGCGGGCTGTGGACCGGGATCGACCTGAACCCGGGCTGGCCGGCGTGGGCTTGGCTGATCACGCTCGCCGTCGTCGGGCAGGTCCTTGCCTGGCTGCTGATCACCTCCGCGTTGCCGCGACTGGCACCGAGCGTCGGTGCCGCGCTGTTGCTGCTCCAGCCGGTGATGGCCTTCGGGCTCGGCGTCGCGATCGGCGAACGCCCGACCCCGACCCAGGCCGCGGGCTGCGCCCTGGTGGTCGCGGCGGTCTGGCACAACAGCCGGCCGGTGCGGGGGCGTCGGAGGGCGTCCGGATGAGGTGGCGGTGCCCGTCCGTCCCGAGGGCGCGCCACCCGGACGCTGCGCCGCGATACGGTCACGGCATGGCTGATTCCCCTCGGGCAGACCCCCGCCTGACCACGCCGTCCTTCCTCGTGCTCGGCTTCATCGACCAGTTGGGCGAGGCCAGCCCGTACGACATCAAGGGCGCGGCCGCCAGCACGGTGGCCCCCTTCTGGTCGATGCCGCACGCGCAGGTCTACGCGCAGTGCGACCGGCTCGTCGCGGCCGGCCTGTTGTCGGAGTCCCGGCAGGCGGGCGGGCGCAACCGGCGGCTGCTGAAACTGACTCCGGCGGGCCGGGCGGCCTTGCAGGAGTGGCTCACCGACTCGGCCTTCGCCCCCGTCGAGGCGCGGGAGCACGGCGTCCTCAAGCTGTGGTTCGGCGGGCGGCCGGAGGTCCACTCCCCCGTACAGCTCGAAGCACACCACCGCACGCTCGCGGAGTACGAGGAACTCACCGAGGAAGTAGGGGAGTTGCTGACGCGGGGGCAGCGCGAGGCGTTGGAATTCGGCATCCGCTACGAGCGGATGATGATTGATTTCTGGCAGTGGGTGGAGCAGCGCGGCAAGTAGGACGCCAGGCAGGAAACCGCGGCCGACGGCACCGAACTGGCGGCCGGCGCCGCTGTCCATCCGCCGCCCATACTCCGCCCATCCGCCTCCCATCCACCGCACACGCGGCGCCACTTGGGACACCCGCCCTCCCTCCTGCCTCCACCCTCCTCCCCATTTCTCCACCAACGCCACGTGTGTCCTACCGGTGCGTAAAGAAGAGGCCGCGCCGCCCATTGACCACGGCACGGATCCCCCTTACGTTCGCGATAGTCCAATTAGGACCATCTGGTAAGGACCATTGAGCAAGGATCGTCATCGGTCACCGGGCCAGTCAGGGACAGGGCCGCGATCCAGGGAGTCGCCATGAACCGTCCGAGGAGGGCCACCTGGCGCCACACGGCCACCATCGCCGTGGTCGCCGTCTGTGTGGGGTACGCACCGATCGCGATGACCGAGCTGTGGCCGTACGTGCACCGGGGCGCACCGGCCGTCGGCGAATGGCTGCTGGGCCGGGCGGTGTCGCCGCGGTACGTCGCCGACGCCCTCGCCACCCGCATCGGCCCGTACGGGCGCAGCCTGGTCGCGATGATCCTCCATTCGGTGTTGGGCGGCGTCCTGATGCTGCTCGGGCCCGTGCAACTGCTCTCGGCGGTCCGGCGGCGCATCCGGCTGCACCGCGCCCTGGGCGTGGTGTTCGCGCTGACGGTGTACGCCTCGATGGCGGGCGCCGCGATCTATCTGGCGCGGACCGCGCCGCGTGACGCCTTCAGCGGACCGGCGTTCTGGATCGTGCTCGCCACCATCCTCGTCGGCACCGTCCTGAGCGTCACGTTCGGCATCCTCGCCGCCGTCGGCAACCGCCCCGACCTGCACCAGCGGTGGATGTTGCTCTGCTACGGCTACCTGATGACCGCGCCGCTGCTGCGCCTTGAGTGGGGCGCGCTGCCGGTGCTCCTGCCCGGGCTCTCCATGGCAGACGTCAACCGCGTCGCGGTCATGCACCTCGGGTCGGTCGTCGCCTTCGGGGCGCTGCTCGCCTCCCGCGCGATGGACAGACGGGACACTGTCCCCGGGGTACGCGGCACCTGGGTGCCGATGTCCGTGCTCGCCGCGGCCCACGTGGTCGGTGCGCCGGCCCTCGTCTGGATCGTCAGGTCCTTCCTGGGATGGGGCGCCACGGGACACCGTCTGCTGGCCGCCTACCTGATCCCGTTCCTCGCGACCTACCTCATCATGTTCGTCTGCCAACGGCGGGCGGGCCGGGGCGGCAGGAGTTGGGCGCGCGAGGAGTGGCGGCTGCACCTGGTCGCACTGTGCCTGGCCCCGCTCTTCTCCGCCGGCGCCGGGCTGTTCTTCGAACGCTATACAGGTCTGGACCGGCGTACCGCACTGGCCGCGGGGATCGCCATCGGCTGCGGGATGTTGGCCTTCGCAGCGACCACGACGGTCAGTCTGCGGCTGGTGTTCGGACGCGAGGCACTCAAGCGGGAACGACTGACTGCCACGGCTCGGCCGGAACCGGACCCGGCCCGGGTGGGGTGAGTCGAGGGACGACACCGAGTCGTCGACCGGACTACCGCAGGGCACGCCAGGCCCGAACGCATCCCCGGCCTGGCTTGGTCGATAGGCGGGAAGCCGCGTACGCCAAGGCTGAGTTCACGCGAGCGACGGCCAGCGATCGGCGGCCCACTCCAGCCACCCCGACCATCCAGGCGGCGGGGCTCCAGTGTCATGTCCATCGAGTTCGGCGGCGTCTGGTTCCTCGAAGAGCGTCCTCCAACGCACAAGGTCCGCTTCGCTCATCGGGAAGGTCTGATCCGGGGTGGCCGACTGGCGATGGGCAATTCGAGCACGTTGGGTCTCATGATCCACCGGCACGTACACAAAGCGGCAGGTTGCACCCACAGCCTCCACCAACCAGCGGATCGCGGACCTCTCGTCACGGGACCAGCAGCCGAAATCGAGGGCCACGTTGGTTCCAAGTCTCAACGCCTCCAGACCGAGCCAGAGCAGCCGCCCTTCCAGCACGTCGCGCTTCCCATCGGCCTCCGGCTCGCCGAACAGGGGAATCATCCACTCATCCGGCGTCAGCCGCAGCGCGCTGTGCGCCTGGGCGAGTTGCCGAGCCCTCGTGGTCTTTCCGGCCCCGGGCAGGCCGATCGTCAGGAACAACGTGGTCACCTCCAAATCATCATCACGAAACTCAAACGCACGACAACTGCTTTCTCTGCCGAAACGGCCCGGCCGCGCCAGGGCCGGCAGCGCTGTGACCCCCAGTGGCGGTGCCACACCCTTCCCAGACAGGTGGACCCATTCCCGGACAGCCCCAGCGACGGGAACACCGCACCGGCCTCGCGGAGCGCCGGATCAAGGGCGGAGGATCTGCCGGTGTCCTGTCCGAAGTCGGCCCGCCAGACGTACGGCGTCGCAGCCCTCTTGGCCGGTAGTGCCGGCGCAGGTCTACGGCTGGTGTGCGGTTCTGCGCACCAGCCGCAGACGCGTTACCGGACGCTGAGAGTGAGTGTCGTCCAGGGGCCTGGGGCTGGTTCGGGGACGGGCGCGAGGAGTTGGCCGTGGACCGCGGGTGTGGTGCTGAGGCGCAGGTCCAGGTCGAGGCGTCTGTTCATGTCCAGCTCGATCCGGCCGTAGGGATTGACGTGTGTCCAGAACAGCGGCCAGGGACCGCCCGAACCGGTCCGGCGAGGCCCGCCGCCTGCCCTGGAGCGCGGTGATGAACTCGCCCGCGTCCTGCGGCTGGCCCAGCGCCGCGTGGTGCACGTCGCGGTTGTCCTCGCGGTGAGCCATCCGCGGGGTCGCTCACTGACGAGCCGCGCCATCTCGTGCACCCGCAGATCGCTGGTGTCGGGGCAAACAGTTGCGAAGTCGCTCGCGTCCGGGGAGTCGGCTGCCGACAGCACGGCATCGAGCAGTTCGGCGGGCCCTCCGCGGCTGACGAACCGCCGACGTCGGAGCACATCCCGGTCGGCCCGCAGGCGGCACACCGTCACCGCGGCCTGCGGAATCTCGTCGATGTGCACGCCGTGGGCGGGATCGACGACGCCGGAAACGATGAGGCACCGTGCGCCGGCCACCCGGAACCCGGCCATCACCGCGGCCAAGTTGTGCGCCTTCATGTGGCGAGTCGACGACCGGCCCGGCGTCATGCCCCGGATTATCACGATCGCGTCCGCGCCCGTCGAAGGATTTAGCGCGGTCCAGCAGGATCGGACGGGTGCCGACTCAACCAGGCAGCCGGCAAGTACGTCTTACGGACAGCCGCAATCCACAATCCGCAGCTCACAGCTCACAGCCCGCAGCCCGCAGCCCGCAGCCCGTATGACAGAAAGCTCGGCAGTCCATGTCCCCGCAAGCCCGTCGCCGTTCCCTCGGCACTGTCTGTCTCACGCTGGGCGGGCTCGTCCTGGCCTGCCTCGTCGTCGGTTCCGGACTGTGGGCCAAGGACCACACCGTCTGGTTCAAGCGGTTGCGGGGCGGCAACGCCTGGGCCCTGACCTACCAAGGTGATGCCGTCGGCGGCCCGGGGCGCGCCACCGCCGTCCGTTACCGGTTCAACCCGGACAGTTTCCTGCCGGCCCACCGCGTCGAACGGCTCGGCCGCACCCCGCTCCCGTGGAGCAGCCACGTACTGGTCAACACCGGAGAGCCGGCCCGGGTGGAGGTGGAGCCGGCAGGTGACACGGTCGCGACGTGCCGGATCCTTCTCGACGGTGTCCGCGTGGTCGCCGAGGGCAGGTCTCCCGCCCCTGGGCGCCCCGCTGTCTGTGAGGTCACCACCAGCAGCACACCCGAAAAGTGGCCGCACTGATCCGCGCCGAACGGTCAGGCGCCGCGGAACCTCCGCGGCGCCGGCCGCACGCGCCTCCCCCCCATAAGGTCGAGACATGCTTCTGTGGATCAACGGCCCCTTCGGCGGCGGCAAGACGCAGACCGCGCATGAACTCCAACGGCGCCTCCCCGGCAGTGTCCTCTGCGACCCGGAACACGTCGGTTTCGGTCTGCACCGCATGACACCGCCGCACCTCCGCGGCGACTTCCAGGACCGCCAGGCGTGGCGCCAGGGCGTGTACGAGGTTCTCGACCTCGTCCTCACCCGGCACCCCGGCCCGGTGATCGCCCCGATGACGATCACCGAGCCGGCCTACTTCGAGGAAACGGTCGGTCGGCTGCGCGAACGCGGCCACGACGTCCGGCACTTCGCCCTGCTCGCCGACCGCGAAACCGTACTCCGGCGACTGAGGGAGCGCGCCTTCGGCCGGGCCGTGCAGGTCGTCGCCGGTAAGGACGCAGCCCTGCGGCGGGAGAGCTTCGCCGTGTCGAAAGTCGACCTGTGCCTGGCACGGCTACGCGAACCGCAGTTCGCCGAGCACGTCTGGACCGACCACCTGACGATCCATCAGGTCGCTGGCCACATCGCCGCCTCGGCCGATCTGACGCTCGCCCCGAACACCGACAGCCCGCTCCGAGCCCGACTCCGCCGTGCCTGGACCGGCGTCCGGCACATCCGCTTCGGCTGACCCGTGCCGAGGCCGGCCGGGCCAGCTCATCCGACCGAAGGACTACGCATAACGGCCGGCGCGCCCATACTCATCCGCCAGCCGGACGACCCGTTCGGCCAGCGGTCCCAGCTCCGGTTCCCGGCGCACCGCGGCCCGCGCCAGTCGCGCGACCTCAGCGGCCCATCCCCGCCGATCTGCCCCCGCCTCATCCCTCTCGCATACCTCTGGCACCTCCCATACCTCCCGCACCTCGTGCGGTTCGCCGATGCGGGCGAAGCCGCGGTCGAGCAGGCCGCGGGCTTCATCCGGGTGGTGCCTGGCCAGCGCCTTGACCGCCCCGAGGGCATTGGCCAGGGCGCTGGCCGGCCGCGACCATTCGTCGTCCCGGGCGCGCGCCCGCGGGTTGTCCCGGTCGTAGTCCGGGTCGTCCGCGATGGACTCCGTACGTACGGACAGGTCGAGCCGCCAGAACAGCGGCAGCCGGGCGAAGCGGACGAACAGCAACCGGCGCCGGTCGGAATGGCGGAAGTCGGGATCGCAGCGCACTTCCGCCACCGGCCGCACCCGCCCCAGTACGCCCTCCACTCGCGCCAGGCACGCCGCGAATGCGCGGTCCGGCACGACCCATTCGACGTCGATGTCGCTGTAGTCGTCCGCGGTGCCCGCCGCCAGGGAGCCCAGCAGCAACGCCCGTGAACCGGGGCAGTCGGCCTCCAGGGCGGCTCGCACCGCGTCCGCGAGCGCCTGGCGGTCCGCGGCACAGTCCATGGCGGAAGCGTAGGGCAGCCTCGGCCGACCCGTGCCCAGGTCGTCGACCGCTGAGCCGTCCCGACCCTCACCCCACCGAACAGGCCCTAACTGCGCAGCGCGCCGTACACCGACCACACCACCGACACCAGCGGCACCGCGACGACCGCTCCGAGCACCCCGGCCGTGACGCCCCCGCAGACCACCGCCAGCGCCACCACCACCGGGTGCAGGCTCACCGCGCGGCTCATCACCAGGGGGTGCAGGACATGACCTTCGAGCTGACCGATGACCACGATGAGCAGGACGACGAGCAGGGCCACCAACGGGCCCTTGGCCGCCAGGGCCACCACGGCGGCCACCGCCAGCGCGACCGGCGAGCCGATGAGCGGGATGAACGCCGCGAAGAACTCCAGGACGGCCAGGGGCAGGACCAGCGGAACGCCCAGCACGAACAGGGCGCAGCCCACGAGGACGGCGTTGGTCGCGGCGATCAGCACGATGCCGCGGGTGTAGCCGGTGAAGGTCGTCCACGCCGCGCACCCCGCCGTACGCGCCGCACTGCGTCCGCGCTCCGGCAGCTGGCCGCCGAACCACAGCCACATCCGGCCGCCGGAGTGCAGGAAGAAAATGGAGCAGAACAGGGCCAGCACCGCCACCGTCAGGACCTCCGCCAGGCGGCCCACTCCGCTGAGCGCGGTACTGATCAGGTTGGCGCGATTGCTGGACACGAAGTGCGAGACCCACGTTTGGAGGTGGGCGAGGGAACCGTGTTGGAGATGGAACGGCGGGCCTTCGAGCCACCGCTCGATCCGCGCCACACCGCCGGTGAACACCTCACGCAGACCGGGCCACGCATCGGCCACGTTGGCGCCGATCAGGCTGAGTACGCCTAAGAGGAGCACGATCCCCAGCAGCAGTCCGAGGGTGACGGCCGCGGAGCGCGGCAGCCACCGGTCCAGCAGACCGGTCAGGGGTTCCAGGAGCGCGGTGAGCACCAGGCCCAGGAACACCGCCAGGGTGACGAGGTGGAACCGCCCCAGCGCCATGAACACCACGTAGACGGCGACGCCCACGACGAGCAGCCGCCACCCGTAGGCGGCGGCCACCCGCAGTGGCCTGGGCACGACGACGGCCTCGCGCAGCCGTGAGCCCGGGATCCCGCCGGCCGGCCGCCTCGTGGGCCACCGTCTCCGACGCAGGACGGCCCGTCGCGCCGCGGCCGCGGCATCCCGCGGCCGGCGGCTCGGGTGGGCTCGGCGGGCTCCGTTCGACACCTTGAGCCGCCACCTCCTCCCACCCACGGGCCTCCATGGGGGCCCTCCTGCCACGGGCCCTGAAGGGACCGGTATCACCGCTGGGCGGTCACCGAACGCGACCGGCCGGTATTCCCTCGAAGGCACCCGGCGGGCGTCGTCTGGCCTCGTCCGTCGTCATCCGGCGTCGCTGGCTGCTGGACGCGGTGTCGCCCCGCTGGGGAGTTCCGCCGGAGAGTCCCGCCGGGCCCCGTCCGGTCCCGGTCCGCTCCTGCTCCGCCTCCGCTCCGTACCACTGGGCACCGCCGCGCCGGAAACCTTCCAGGGTACTGCGCGGCGCCAGCGACGCCCCGGGCCGATCGTCCGGCCCCGGCGTGCCGATACCCGGCGTGACCTGGCCCGTTACGCCCGCCCCACCCTGCCGCGAGAGGAGTTGCCGTTACTCCGACTGAGGCACACAGTGAAAGAGAAGAATCGAACGAGATCGGAGCACATCGTGGTCGTTCTCGGCATCATCTTGCTCATCATCGGCTTTCTGACCGGCCTGGCCTTCCTATGGACCATCGGCATCATCCTCCTCGTCGTCGGCGCGGTCCTGTGGCTGCTCGGCGCCGTGGGACACGCGGTCGGCGGACGGCGACACTACTGGTAGCTGCCGGTAGCTGCCGGCGACACCGCTGGCAGCGGCTACGGGTAGCGGCCGGTGGGAGCGGCCGCCGGCAGGACTTCTGGGAATCGGCTCGTTCGTCCGCGGGGATGCCCGGGCCCGCGGAAGCACCTCACCGGCGCCCCACCGCGGGGCGGTCCAGAGCCAGTCAGGAGACGGACGGCAGGAGACAGACGGTATGAGTGCGGAAGCGGACCACGGTGGGACGACGTACACCATCCAGCCGGCCGGCGGAAGCGGGCAGCACGCCGGTCACCACCAGACCTTCCCCCATCCGCTGAAGGCCCGGGTGGTGGACAGTCAGGACCAGAGGCCGGTGACGAAGCTGCCGGTGACCTTCGCCTGGGATTCGCTCAGTCAGCAGGCCCTCTTCGACGGCGACCAGGCCGTCGTCACCGTGCTCACCGATCCGCAGGGTTACGCGGAGACCCCTCGGCTTGAGGCCGGCGACGCGGCCGGCACCGCGGCCTTCACCGTCACTGCGGCCGGCGCGCCCCCGGTCCACGTCGAGATCATGGTCGATCGCTGAATCACGGTCGATCGCTGAATGGTCCACACCGCCGGGCGCACCGCCAATGGTGCACGGCGGCCCCCCGCTCCCGGGCCCGCAGTCCACTGACCGCTGCGCTCGGCCCGGGAGTTGCCGCCCCGGCTCGTCAACCAACCAACGTCCGGACGTCGGTGTTGGCTCCGCACAACACGATGCCGGTCGTCGGGCCCTTGGCCGGCTCCGCGCCCCTGCGGGGCGGCCAGGCATCCTCACTGCCGAGGGGACTCGCCTGCCACGCGGCCCAGGCGGCCAACGCGGTGGCCGCCGCATGCTCGACCGCGATGCGCTGCTCCGCCCACAGCGTCCCGCGGGCGCGCACGATCTCGGAGTCGGACACGGTCACGCAGTACACCCCGTCCTGTTGCGCGGCGTGCAGGGCCGGCGCGGAGACCCGCCGGGCGCCCAGCGAGTCCGCGGCCACCGAATCCACCGTGACGTCGACCGGTCGTCCGGCCCGCACGGCGGCGTTCAAGGCAGAGCAGTTCTCCGGTTCGGCGGCGATGACGCGGATGCCGTGGTGCCGGGCGGCGGCCGCCACTCCCGCGAACAGTCCCCCGCCACCGACCGCGACGACGACGGTGTCCAGGTCCGGCACCTGCGCGCGGAGCTCGTCCAGGACGGTTCCGGCACCGGCGGCGATCAACGGGTGGTCGTAGGCGTGCGAGGCGAGCGCGCCGGTCGCGGCGACGAACTCCCGGCACTCCGCCAGTGCCTCCGCGTACTCCGCGCCCACGAGTCGCACCTCGGCTCCGTACGCGGCCAGTTTCGCGACCTTCACCTCCGGTGCGGTCTTCGGCAGGAAGATGGTGGCGGGCACACCGTGCTGCTGCGCGGCCCAGGCACAGGCCAGTCCCGCATTGCCGCCGGAGGCGAGGGTGACGCCGACGTCCGGCAGGGTTCCGGCGGCACGGTGGGCCAGCAGGAAGTTCTGCGCACCGCGTGCCTTGAACGACCCGGTGTGCTGCATGTACTCCAACCCCAGCCACACCGGCCCGCTACCGGGCGGCTCCGCCGCACCCTCCGTGCCCGCCGCTCCCGTGGTGCTCCGTTGGAACGCCGCCACGTCGAGCGGCGCGACGGCGAGCAGCCGCACCTGCCCGGCGATCCGCCCGGCCGCAGCCGTCACCTCGTCGTAGCTCAGGTCCTCACCCATCACTCGCCCCTCACTCCCCACAACTCTTCCTCGAACAACGGCCCGCCCCCTCCCTCCACCCTACGCAGCCCGCGCCCCGAACTGCCCCGGCACAGACACTGACCCGCGATACAAAGGCGGGATGCATCGCATCCCCGTCTGCGGCCCAGAAGGCCCCCTGCGCGTGTCCCCCACCGCCCATGCCCCGGGACCGCACCCGATAGCGGAACCCCCGGTCCGGGCCGTGCTCTTCGACTTCTCCGGGACGTTGTTCCAGATCCGCTCGTACCCGGAACGGATCCGGGCGGCGCTCCCGCAGCCGGTCGACGACGCGGCAATGGAGCGCATTCTCAACGGACTTGAGGCAGGTCTCGTCGACCCGGACGTGGTGGCGGCGCAGCGCGCCCGCGACGTCTCACCGGAGGCGCACCGGCACGCCTTCACCACCTGGTACTCCTCGGCGCCCGAACTGGCACCGTTCGCCGACGCACTGTACGCGCACCTCAAGACCCCCGAGCAGTGGCAGCCGTACGCCGACACCGGGTCCACGTTGCGACGACTGGCGGACAGCGGCCTGGCGTTGGGCATCGTCAGCGATGTCGGCTGGGACCTGCGCCCCACCTTCGCTCACCACCGCCTGGACTCCTACTTCTCCTCCTGGGTGCACTCCTACGAACACGCCACCGAGAAGCCGGATCCGCGGCTGTTCCACCACGCCTGCGACGAACTCGGCGTCGAGCCGGCCGCGACGCTCATGGTGGGCGACCATCCCGCGAAGGACGGCGGCGCGGTCGGCGCGGGCCTGCGCTCCTACGTCCTGCCCGCGGGCGCCGCACCCGGCTCGTACCGCGGGCTGGCGGCGGTACTGCGCCTCACCGCGGTCGGCTCGTGACTCGTGAGGGGCCCGCCCACCGTGACGTTCTTGTGCGCGGCATGCTGCTGTTCGGCCGCACCTGTTGCGCAGGATGCCCTGCGCGCGGGTGCATCAAGGAATGGCAGGGGTTCGTCAAGGCCAGCAACCGCAGGGAGCGGTACGCGGGTCGGCGGGCGGCACGCCGCCGTGTCACCGGAGGGGACGACGGCTGACTGCGGAGCAGGAGCGGCGGGGAACCGCTGCACCTCGGCAACGGGGAAGTGAGCCGCTGGCCGGATCGTTGCGCCGGCGGCCGCTTCACCGGTGCTGCCGGCCGGTGACTGGGCTATGGTCGCCGGCATGCGCGGCGTACGGGTGGTGCTCATCGGAGGGACCTCGAATGTCGGCAAGTCGACGGTGGCCCAAGTGGTCGCGGAGCGACTGAAGTTCACCTACCGGTCGACGGACAGACTGGCCCGGCATCCGGGGCGCCCCTGGCGGACACCGGAACGGGCCGTCCCGGCGCATGTCGCCGAGCACTACGCCACGCTCCCGGTGGACGAACTGATCGACTCCGTCCTCGATCACTATGCGCGGCTCTGGCCCCGCATCGAGGCGCTGATCACCGCCCATGCGACCGGGGAGGCGGCGGAGACGGGGCTCGTTCTGGAGGGCTCGGCGCTGTGGCCCACCCGAGTCGCCGGGCTGACGGTCCCGCACACCGCCGCCGTATGGCTCGCCGCCGATCAGGGCGTCGTGCGCAGCCGGGTGCACGCCGGCGGCGGCTACCCGACGGCAACGGCCGAGGAACGGCAGCTCATGGACAAGTTCCTGGCCCGGACCGAGCGTTACCAGGAGCTCATGCTGTCCGTCGTGCACCGCCTCGGTCTCGATTGCCTCGACGCCGGGGACGGCCGGTCGCCCGGCGAACTCGCCGACGCTGTCCTGGCGATCGTCGCGGCACAGCCCTCGAACGAATCATGACAGCACTTATATAAGCACTGTTATTGTGGTGGGATGGGTGAGCAGAGGGCGGACGGGCGGGGCACTGCGGCGGGGGCCGCGAGCGATCCGAGTCGGGAGAGTCTCTGGCGGCCGTTGCGGGCGCTCCAGGAGGCGATGGATGCGGAGATCGCGCGGGTCTACTCGGAGCGGCGGATCGAGGGGCTGAAGCCGAGCTTCGTACGGGAGATGCTGCGGCTCGACGCCTGCGGGCCGATGACCATCGGCGAGTTGGCGGAGTCGGTCGGCCTCACGCATTCGGCGCTCAGTCAGAAGGTGGCCGCGATGCGGGCGGCCGGCTGGGTCGAGACCGTGCCCGGCGAGGACGCGCGGAGCAAGAAGGTGACGCTCACGGCGAAGACCCGGAAGGTCGTCGGGCGGCTGGCGGCGGAGTGGCGGGCCACCGAGGCCGCGCTCGCCGAGATCGAGGCCGAGGTGCCGTATCCGCTCAGCAGGGTCGTCGTCGACATCGAGCGGGCACTGGAACGCAAGAGCTTCCACGACCGGATCGCGGAGAAGCTCGCCGGGGATCCCGCGTGGGAATGAGGCGCGCGTTGATCGACGTCGCTCCACTGCGTGCGTCGCGGGCCTTCCGGCGGCTGTGGGTCGGGCAGACGCTGTCCGGGTTCGGTGGCCAAATGACGGTGGTCGCCGTGATGTTCCAGGTGTGGCAGACGACGCACAGCACCACCTGGACCGGTGCGGTCGCGCTGGCCCAGGCCGTTCCGCTCATCGCGCTGGGGCTCTTCGCCGGGGCGGTCGTCGACCGGGTGGACCGGCGGAAGTTCTATCTGGCGATGACGGCCGGGCAAGCCGTTTCCTCGGTGTTGCTCGCGGTGCAGGCGTTCGTCGGCGGCGTACCGGTGGTGGGGGTGGTGGTGCTGGTGGCGGTGCAGTCCTGTTTCGTGGCGGGGGGCGGGCCGGCGTCGAAGACGTTCGTTCCGGCGTTGCTGCCCCGGGAACAGTTGGCGGCCGGGCTGGCGTTGCGGCGGATCTCCTTCCAGGGCGCGATGTTGGTCGGACCGGCGGTGGCCGGACTGGTGCTGGGTGGGCTGGGGGTCGGTGCCTGTTACGCGATCGACGCGGTCAGCTTCGCCGGGACGTTGTACGGGGCGTGGGGGCTGCCGTCGATCACCGTGGAGGGCGGGGCGACGGCCCGTTCCGGGGTGCGGGGCGTCCGGGACGGGCTGGTCTTCTTGGCACGCACACCCGTCATTCGCGGGGCGCTGCTGACGGATCTGGCAACCACCGTGCTGTCGATGCCGATCAGCCTGTTCCCGCTGGTCAACGCCGAGCGGTTCGGGGACGATCCGCGCACGCTCGGATTGTTCCTGTCCGCGATCGCGGTCGGCGGCATCGGTGCGTCGCTCTTCTCCGGGACGTTCACCCGGCTTCCGCGGCCCGGTCTGGTCATGCTCGGCGGGTCGGCCGCCTGGGGCCTGGCGCTCACCCTGTTCGGCCTCGCGCCCGGCAGATGGCCGGGGCTGGCCTGCCTGGTCCTGGCGGGTGCGGCGGACACCGTTTCCGTGGTGTCCCGGAACACCCTCGTCCAGGCGCACACCCCGAACGCGCTGCTGGGCCGGGTCGGCGCCGCCGAACAGATCGTGGGGCAGGCCGGTCCGGACGTCGGCAACATGCGGGGCGGGGTGGTGGCGGATGCGACGTCGGGGGTGACGGCGCTGGTGAGTGGCGGGGTGTTGTGCGTGGTGGCGGTGGTGTGGGTGGGAGTTGCGACGCCGGGGTTGCGACGGGGTTCCACCGGTGCGGCCGACGGCGCCGATCCCGGTGACGCAGGTGACGTGGACGGCTTGGCGGCTCCGGGGTGAGGGTGGTGGAAGGGGCGGAGAGCGGCAGAGGCATACTTGCCCGTCGGCGCGACGCGATCTTTCCCGCATGTGAGGAGCAGTCATGTCCGACCAATCCACCACCGAGAAGACGGCGTTCAAAACGGTCTTCGAGGTGAGCCCCGCCGCCCTGGGACAGGTACAGGCCATTGCCGACACCTTCCAGTACGCGATCGCGCCAGCAACCGTGGACTTCGACTTCGGCGAGATCAGCCGGGCCGCGAGCGCCATCCCCGACAGTTCCACTGTGAAGATCGTTCGGGGTTGGGGGCTCCAGGAGACCGCGCCCATCGGCGTCATGGTGATGTCGCTCAGGGAGGCCGTCCGCCAGGCGCTCGCCCAGCCGTTCGGCAACCCCGCCTTCTGGGAGCGGACCGAGGCCGCACTCACCGACGTCTTCGTCGGCCTGGGCGGTCAGAAGGGCCCCCACCTCTCCTTCTACGGTGACTCCCCCGACACCACGAGCTACTACTACGACCTGCTGTTCGCGCTCCAGGACGAGGAGACCGAAGGGTACGTCTACGCCCTCGCGTTCTGTGTGAACGTGACGATCGCGCTGAGCGCGGACCAGGCCGGTGCGCTGACGATGGACGACGTCGCACAGTGCGCGATCCGGCTGAACGCGATGGCGGTACGGCAGCCGGTGCGCGCGGCGGCCTGACGGCGGTGGTGGGGAGCGATCCCCACCACCATCCGGTCGGTACGAGGGGAACGGCGGCCCACGTCAACCGCCGTACCTCCGCCCGGAGTCCGATGACCAGGGTCAGGGCTCCCCCGGGAGGACACGCTGCACGCACGGCGGCACGGCGCCGGGGCCGAACCCCAGGCACCCGAGCCGTGCCCCCGTGACCGAGCAGCGTGTCCGTCGCCTTCAGCGGGGGACGTGGGAGATCGGGCCCACCGGGTCCCGCCGGTCTGCGGTCGGTGCCGGCAGCTGCCGGTGGTCGTCGGGCCGGTCCGTCGACAGGCCGGCGGCGAAGCGGGGCCAGGTGAGCAGGACGATGGGGTAGATGGCGTAGCCGATACGGGTCGCCGGGGACAGCACTATCGCCAGGATCAGGCCGAGAGCCAGCCGGTCGGCGCCGGCCACGGCACTCCGCGGCGGGCGGAACAGGAGCGATGCCCCCACACCCAGGGCGCTCAGCCCGATGAGTGCCACGGTGACCGTCTCGCCGTGGGGAACGAGGGTGCTGATCAGGTGCCCGAGCAAGGGGCTCTGGGCGGAGGAGGCCGTGGGGCCGAGGCCCAACGGGTAGAGGACGACGTTCTGGTAGAACGCGCCGCTGTCCACCAGGGCCGCAGGCAGGACGGCGCACACGGCGATCCCCAGGGCTCCGGCCGCGCACTTGGCCGCGGCACGCTTCCCCTTGGATACCGCGAGGACGGCGACGAGCACCGGGATGGCCGGCCAGGCGGTCCACTTCAGCGCGGCCGCCAACCCCAGGGCCAGGCCCGCGCGTCCGGCGGCGCCGCGCTGGGTGAAGGCGAGGGCCAGGCATATCAACCCGATGACCGGCGGGTCCACGCCTCCGATGGTGAGCGGGAGCGCGACGACGGGGCAGGCGATCAGCCACAGCACCCCGGTCCGGCCGGAGGTGCCGCGCGAGGTGGTGGCCTGACCGATGCTCAGGTTCCGGCCGCGCGTCAGCACCCGCACGGCCCCCGCCACGGCCGCGAGGAAGCCGATGAGGAACCACAACCGGGCGCTGGTGAACGGGGCGTCGCCGAACAGCATGTGCGGTATCCCGAAGAGCGCCATACCGGGGAGGTAGGGATTGAAGTCCCGGACCACCTGCGGTGTGGGGTGGTACGGGGTACCGGAGGCGAACAGCAGGTCGGCCGCCCGTTCCACCACGCCGACTTCCATCTGGGCCTTGCTGATCACCGTCAGGTACACCAGGGGGACGACCGCCGCCCCGACCACCGCGACCACGGCCGGGGTCGGCGCCCACGGCGTGGACGTCTTCGCCGCGATCAGTGCGGCACAGCCGTACCCCAACGCGGCGGCCAGGCCCCATGCTTCCTGCGACGTGTCGGCGGGTGAGAGCAGCCCCACCACGAGCGCGGACACCGCGCAGACCACCAGCAGCGGCCAGTCCCACCGCCGGCCGGCGCGTGGCGACCTACCGGCGGCCGTGGTGCCCGACTTCCGTGCGCGAACGTCCAGCAGCATCAGGCATCGGCCCTTCGCGCGGTCCGGGAGCCGAGGGCAGCCGCGCCGCACCTCCGCGGGTGGATACCGGATGCGGGCAGGCCAGGTGGGGGGAAGTTGGTGATCACGAGGCGACTATACGCGCACTGTATACATGCCGCGTATACAGGGGTTGTATATAGCGGCTGTATACCCGTTGCCGGGAAGGCGCCGCCCGCCCCGGTGTGCGGGGCGGGCGGGCGACTCGGAGGTCACACCTCCAGGGCGAGATGGATGCCTTCGTAGGCGAGCCACTGGGCGTGGGTGTGGAGTCCGTAGTGGAGCTCCGTGACGGGCTTCCAGCCCGGTGGGGGCGGAGGCCAGGCGGCGCCCTGGGGGGCGGGATGCGTGGCGGGTCCGGGTGGGGCGAGGGGGACGGGGCGGACCGCGGTGCGTACGGCCTCGGCCAGTTCGACGGCGGTGACCGGGGCATCCGCCAGGCCGACCACCGGTTCCGGGGGTGGCGTGCGGAGCAGTTCCGAAAGGGCGGTGACCAGATCGCGGGTGTGCAGGGGGCGCAGGGGTTCGGCGGGGTCGTCGAGGGTCAGCGGGAAGCTGCGCAAGGCGTCCCAGACCAGGCGGCCGATGCGCGAGTTGTGGGGGCAGCCTGGGCCGTAGAGGTCACCGAGGCGGAGGGCGAACTCGGCGTCATGGGTGGGGAGTTGGAGGGTGAGGGTCAGAGTGTGGTGGGTGTCGGGCGGCTCGGGTTGCGGGAGGGTGAGGGCGGTGAGGTCCAGGAGTGCGGGGGCGGGGTGACCGGTCGGCCGGTGGGGCGAGGTGGTGACCCGGTGTCCGGCGTCGGCCAGCCCGCGGACGAGGTGTTCGCCGAGGGGGGTGGCGGTGCCGACCACCTCGACGTGCGGGAGATCGCTCCGGTCGGCATCACCGCGGACGCGACCACTGCGGTCGCAACCACTACGGTCGCGATCACTGCGGTCAAGATCACTGCGGTCAAGATCACCGTGGCAGGGATCGGGGTCACTGCGACGAGGGTCGGGGTCACTGCGGCGGGGATCGGGGTCACTGCGGCGGGGATCGGGGCGGCGGGAATCGGACCGACGGGAGGCGCTTCGGCGGGCAGCGCTCCGGTGAGAATCGCTCCGGTGGGACGCGGACGGCGCGTCGCGGAACCGGCGGGCCGGTCGGGTGCGTTCGGCCGTCTCGTGGCCGGCTTCCAGACCGGCCAGGGTGATCCGCGCCAGTTCGTCCCGCTGCTCGGCGATCCGGTCCTCCGACTGGGCGTAGCTGATCCCGCCGGGGCCCACGGTGGCGAGGGCTTCGGCGAGTACGGCCGGGTCGGGCAAGGCGTCCGTTGCGGGGGCCGGGCCGGAGTGGTCGTCGGGACCGGCGGTCGCCGGATCGCAACGGAGTCCGTCCCTTCGGTGGACGAATCCCATCGTGAAGGCGGTCAACCAGGCCCCCTTGGCCGCCTCGGGGGCAGTGACTTCGGCCATTCGCACAATGGCTGGTTGATGCCTTTCCGGGCGGACGCCGGCGCCCTCCAGGTACTGCTCGCAGTCGATATGGAGCCAGCGGCCGGTGCCCTGGGCCGCACCCGGGGCGGACCCCTCGCCGGGGCCGTCGACGCGTACCGCACATTGCGCCACACCCTGTTTGAAGAACGGCAGCACCCGCAGACCGGTCAGCCGCGCCCCTTCGCGCCCGGGAACGTCCTGGGGCACGAAGCACACCGAACGGCGCGGTCCGCGGAAGGCATTGCCGGAGATGCTGCCGTGGTCCTCGTGTTCGGCGAGGCTGGGCACCGAAACGTATGACGGGATTCCGTGTGCGCGTAAGTAGTGGTTCATCAGGATGTCGTCTGGCCAACTGTCAAGGTGGCGTCGGCCGAAAGCCGCAAATCCGGAGGCGACTTCCCTGGGAAGAATGATGGCCACGCAGGGGAAGTACTCGTTGACGGCGCCCACCCATCGGGCACCCGTCAGGGCACCGAAACGCACCGCGGCGCCGTTCCGGGAGTCCCAGAGCGCGAAAAGCGCGAGAGCGGCGTTCGGCATCTCGGCAATCGCCATCCGGGCGCGTGCGAAGAACGTATCGGAAAGGATCATGTCGTCCTGGACGACGAGCTGATGCGTGGCACCGTCCTCGATTGCCTCCCAGGCGCACAGTGCGGTCCGCAATACGGACGGTTTGCCGGCCGGGTCGGGGTCCATGACGACCTGCAGCGCTCCCGGTGGCGCGTCCCGCGCCAGCCGTTCCGCCGCCGCGCGGCGTTTGGGGTGGGTCATCACCGCTCCGCTCAGCCGATAACGCATCATCAATTCCTCCGGTTCTCCGCTTTTCCGGCCCGCCGGGCTTTTACGTCGGGCCGGGTCGATCCGGCACAGGTGAATCCGGACAGTACGGCGGTCCGGATGCGCGCCGCAAGACTGCCGAAATGGCGCTCTGGCCACCGGAATCGGCGCCGGACATGCTGACCGCTGGCCCACGCCGGGCCGGCTCGTGCTCCGTTATGCGGGAAGAGAGGGACCCATGCCCGGAACGGTGAACGGAAAGAAGAACGTCGGGGCGCACGACAATGCGAACGGTAATGGCGCTGCCGGAACGGGGAGTCCGGCACACGATGTCTTCGAGGAATCGGTGGAGTCGCGACTGGAGAAACTCCGGGATTCCCGGGTGGTGGTGACCGGCGGTGCCGGACTGGTCGGCAGCCGACTGGTCCGACTGTTGCGCCGGGCGGACGCCGAAGTGACGATCCTGGACCGGCTGGACGCCTATCCGGATGCGGTGCACTCCACACTGTTCGGGGTCGACCGTCTCGGGGCGGATGTGGTGGTCGGGGACATCTGCGACCGCGAAGCGGTACGCCGCGTGCTCACCGGCGCCGACTACGTGGTGCACGCCGCGGCATATGCCGACGTGGCGGCCTGCACCCGGCGACCGGACATCGCCTTCCGGGCGAACATCCAGGGCACCGAGGTGGTGTTGGAGGAGGTCGCGGCCTCCGACGTGCGCCGGCTGGTGCTGGTGTCGTCGGCCGCGGTGTACGGGAACGGCGATCCCGCCATACGGGGACCGCAGGTCTTCCGCGAGGACCAGCAGTTGCTCCCGGTATCGGTGTACGCCAACTCCAAGCTCTGGGCGGAACATCAGACCCGGTTGCTGCTGAGCGGACCGAACACCCCGGAGTACGCGGTGCTGCGGTACTTCTCCGTCTACGGCGATCCGCAGATACCCAAGCCCGGCAGTCACTCGTGGATGGTCGCCTGGCTGTCCATGCAGGCCCGGCTGGGCCGCCCGATGCGGCTCAACGGGGGCGGAGTCCAGGTACGCGACCTCGTCCACGTCGAGGACGTGGCGGCGGCCACCGCGCTCGCCCTCGTGGAGGAGGGGATGGCCGGGGCGACCGTCAACGTCGGTACGGGCGCGCCGACATCGGTCCGCGAGGTCGGCGAACTGATCGCCCCGCATTTCCCTCGGGCACACTTCATCACCACTCCCCTACCGGAAGGCGATCCGCTGGGCGGCTATGCGGCCACCGAGCTCTGCCGCGAACTGCTGCGCTGGGCACCGCGGATCGACGTCCGGGCGGGCGTGGAGCGGTATGTGCGTTGGCTGTCCACCACCCCGCACGCGGTGCCGTCATGGCTGACCGCCGAGCCCGCCGCATGACAACCTGCCACCACACATATGGACAGGACGCCAGGAAAGGTGACATCCAGGTGAGTTATGTCGGCTCGTACCTCTGGGAGCTGCGGCAGAAGGTGGGCAGTCGGTCGCTCCTCGTGCCCGGTGCCCAGGTCCTGCTGTTGGACGCGGCCGGCCGGGGGCTGTTCCAGCAACGTGCGGACACCGGTGTGTGGGAGCTGCCGGCCGGTGCGTGCGAGGAGGGCAGCGACTTCGCCGGGACGGCCCAGCGGGAGCTGGCGGAGGAGACCGGGCTGCGCGTGGAGCGGGGCGACCTGGAGGCGTTCGGCTCACTGTCCGATCCCACGGTCCACACCCTGACCTATCCCAACGGCGACATCACCCACTGCTTCGCGCTCTGCTTCGTGGCCCGCCGGTGGTCCGGGGTGCTCTCCCCCGGCCGGGACGAGGTGACCCGGGCGCAGTTCCGGGTGCTGGCGGATCCGCCGGGGCCGCTGCATCCGCCCACCGCTGTGGCCCTGGAGATGTTCCGGGAGTTCAGCTCGACCGGGAGGTTCCAGGCCCGATGAACGGACCGACGACGGTGTCCGGAGCGGACGAGGGGGCGGTGGTGCCCGACGCCGCCCCGACGGCGGGGCCTGCGGTGGTGCCGTGCCGGGCGTGCCTCTCCGGGGAGGACCTGGACTGGCTGGGCGGCAGGTCGGTCAGCCTGGCGCTGGATCTGATGACCTCGGTCACGGTGCGGCCACCGGGTGCCCGGCCGTCCGCCGGTGCGGTACCGGACGGTGGTGCGGTATCGGCCGGTGGTGCCGGTGCCTGGGCAGACGAGGTGTGGGCGTTCCTGCGTCGACGGCTGCCCGGCCTCGGTGCCCGGCCGCCGGCCGTGACCGCGTACAGCGACGCGCCGGCGGCCAGCGGACTGTCGTCGTCGACCGCGCTGATCGTGGCGCTGTTCCGGGCGTTCACCGGGGCCGCGGTGCCGGCGGCCGGGGGCGGCGGGAGCTGGCCGGTCCCGGCGCGGACGCTGGCCCGGTGGGCGTACGAGTTCGAGTTCGCGATCTTCAACGGTGGCGGCATGGATCATCTCGCGGTCATCGCCGGCGGTCTGCTGCTGCTGGACGGGCGGACCACCGGTCTGCCGGAGATCCGGCATCGGACCGCGTTCCCCGACGAGTGGGCGGTGGTCGTGCTCGACTCGGCGACCAGGAAGGACACCAGCGACCACATCCGTTCGGTGCGCGCGCAACTGGCCGCCGGGGACGCCCGGCTCGCCGCGTACCGGGAGCGGTCCGACGCGGCTTCGGCCGCGGTGTGGGAGGCCGTGCGGGGCCGTGATCTGTCCGGCCTCGGTGCGGCGATGAGCCGGGCGCACTGCGCGATGCGGGACCTCCAGGGCATGTCCACACCGCTGTTGGAGGAGCTGCGGGAGCTGGCCCTGCGCTCCGTCGGGCTCCCGTTGAAGCTCAGCGGGGCCGGCGGCGGCGGGGCGCTGGTCGGCGTCTGTCCGGCCGCCGACCAGGCCGAGGTGGTGGCGCGGCTGCGGCGGGCGCTCGGCCCGGCGCACCCCCGGGCCCGGGTGATCCCGGCCCGGGCCGCGGCGGGCCTGGCGCCGGAGATCGCCGCGGCACCGACCCCGTAGGCGGGGTTCCCCGCGCCTAGGGCCTGTCCGGTGGATCAGGGTCGGATAGGCCGCGGCGTCTGGCGCGGTGCATCGCAAGGCGCCGGAGCGGCCTGATAGCGGAGCTATTGG
>NZ_JBHVQS010000051.1:0-63154 GCF_042886435.1 Streptomyces sp. NPDC058000 | reverse complement strand
TTAATTATACGGCTACCACCTATTTATACACTCAATAAATCGTCGGCTGCGTATGATGTTTATAAGAGACAGCTCAGGAGGGGCGCCCCACCGCCGTTTTCCGTTCTTGCGGGCCGGCCCGCGGTTCCCGCCGCGCCCCGCGGGTCAGCCGAAGGCGCCGTGCTGGGTGACGTCCGGGCCGGGCAGGGCGGACGCGCCCTCGGCCGGTCCGGCGTCGGACGCACCGCCGGCGGCCTTCCCCGGCTTCTGGTCGGGAGTCGCCCCGGCCCGCTCGGTCGCCTTCTCCCCGGCCTTCGCCGCGGCCTTCTGAGAGCCCTGCTCCGGCCCCTTGCCGGCGGCCGCCTTCTGCTCCGCCGCGCGCTGCTCCTCGGCCGGGTTCGTCCGGACGCCCTTGGCTATGCCCTCGCCGCCGCGCGTCGCGGCCTCGCCGTCCCGGGGCGTCCCGAACGGGTCGGGCCCGTGGGCGGCCGTGGAGGAGTCCCACTGGTGCCGTAGCTGCGGGACCTGGCTCTGGCCGCCCCCGCCGCCCCGGCCGCGCTTGCCGAAGGCGCCGCCGAGGCCGTTGGCGAGCTGGCCCAGCGCCATGAAGCCGTAGGTCATCCCGTTGCCGGACGACTGGGTGGCGTTCTGCGCGCCGCCGGCGGAGGCCGCGGCCTGGTCCCCGTCGGTGCTGCCGGTGTGGTGCGTGGTGGCGGCGCTCTCCAGGTCGGCCGCGGCCAGCTCGAAGGCCGGCAGGGAGTCGTCGACGGACCGCTTCAGCTGGTGCCATTCGGCGGCGAACGCCTCGCCCGCCGGGCCGTGCCAGTCGGCCGAGGCGGCGGTGCCGACATGCCGGTCCAGGTCGCGGACGAGCCCGTCCAGGTGCTTGCCCATGTCCCGCCAGCCGGCCGCCGCCTCGTGCAGTGCGTGGGGATTGCCTCGTGGCTCGGTCACTTGACGCTCCGCATGATCTCGACCAGCTCGTCTTCTGCCGCCTGGGTGTTCGCGACGGTCTCCTTGATGCCGCCGCCGACCTCGGCGAGCCGCCGCTGGAGCTGTGCCAGGGCGCGCTCGGCCTCGTCGAACAGCTCGCGGTGGGGCCGGGCCGCCTCGTCGCTGCCGAAACCGTCCCTGAGCGCATCGGCGTCCGCCCGCCGTCTGAATGCGCCCAGCTGCCGGCTCAGTTCTTCCGCACGCATCTCGAAGGTCGTACCGAGCTTGTGCAACGCCTCGGTACTGAGCCGGACTTCATCGGACATCATTTCTCCCCGAATTGAATGTCAGCAACCTGCTGAACATCACTCCAGGTCTAGCACACCCGCAATAGGCCCGAAGCCCCCTGCGGAGTGGCTTCTGTGCGCAGCGCGTAAGGACGCGGAAGGGACCCGGAGGAAATTGCGGCAATACCGACAACCCGCCTTGACGTCCCGTTCACACCCGTCACTACACTCGTGACGCCGGTACGGCACGCGCGGTTGCGGTACCACCACGTACAAGGGGGCAGGCATGAGCAACATGAGCAATGAGCGGCAGATCCAGGACGAGGACCTGATGGACGTCGCCCACGATCAGGAGCAGGCGCACCGCCTGCGGAAGGCACTGAAGGTGCTCGCGGACAACCCGAATGTGGGCGGCAAGCTCCAGGAGATGGCCAAGGAAGTGCTCTCCGGTCGGATGGGCATGAAGGAGGCCATCGAGACGCCCGGGTACATGAACGCGCTGGGCGACCGCCTGGACCAGATGCGGCACGCCGCGGAGAACCAGACGATGGCCGAGCGCGAGGAGTCCCGCGCGCAGTTCTCCGAGTGGCAGCACAAGCAGGAAGAGGAGGAAGACCGCGAGCGCGCCGAGCGCGACGCCCCGAGCCTCAACCTCGTCACCGGCCCGCGCAAGGGCGGCGGCGGTCGCGGCCACCGCTGATCCGCCCGACCGCCCAGCGGGGACCGGGGATTCGATCCACTCTCACCCGGCCGGTACATCCGGCTCGGGGAGGGTGGATCGTTGCATTTCGGGATATCCGTGACGGCCGACATCGCGGAGAAGCCAGGGAAGGAAAAGGGGGAAAGGGAGGGAAAAGGAATAACGGGAACAGGGGAATAGGAGGAACGCCACAGACGCGGCACCGCCCTCTGTCCCGAATCCGGAACAGCCGCCCCTCGGCCACCCCCCGCATCCGGCCAGGATCATAAGATCAAGCCAGTACAGGCACGGATCCACGGGAGTGGAGGGCGGTATCGATGGGGGACGAGGAAGTCATGGGCGCCTCGGGTGAAGAGGAAGTCACGAGCGCCTCGGCGGGAACCGCCCGCCCGGCGATCACCTACGCACCGCACCCGTACGTCGGCGGCCGCACCCCCGTCCTCCGGGCACTCGCCGCCTGGCACATGCGGTGGCCCGGCGCGCCCCGCGTCATCGTCGTCACCGGTGCCCCGGGCAGCGGCCGTTCGCGCCTGGTCGCGGGCTTCCTGATGCTGTGCGACCCCGACTTCCGCAAGCGGCTCCCCCTGGACGACCTGGACCCGGCGACGGTCCCCCCGGACCTCCCGCCACCGGCCGTACCGAACCCCCGGGGCCTGACGGCCGCGCAGACGCTGCGGCTGCTCGCCGACCACGTCGGCCTGGCCGCCGGGGAAACGACGGACATCTTCCCCGAACTCGCCGCCGAACTCGCCGCCCGCAAGGAGCCGCTGACGGTCGTCGTGCCCGATGTGGACCTGGCCGGTCCGGTCCGCGCCGCCGACGAGCCGGCGCGGCTGGTGCGCGAGGTCCTGATGCCGCTCGCCGCGACGCCGACGGTCCACCTCCTCGCCGACGTGCCCCGCGAACTCGCCGCCGAACTGGCCGGTTCGCTGCCGCGCCGCCAGGTACAGCTGATCGACCTCGACGACCCCGAGTGGGCGGACCCCGAGGGCCTGGTCCGGCACGCCGAGACCGCCCTCACCCCGGAGGCCGGCGCCCCCGATCTCCCGTTCACCACCGACCCGGTGGCCCGCCGGGCGCTCGCCGAGGCGCTGGCCCGGCGCGCGAACGGCAGCCGGCTGACGGTCCACCTGGCCGTACGGGCGCTGCTCGCCCACCCCGAGCCCACTCACCCCGAGGGGTTCGCCCCCGCAGACCTCACAGACCCCGCAGACCCCGCAGACCCCTCCCAACTGCCCGCCACCGCGGGCGAGGTCCTCGATCTGCATGCCCGCCGCCTGGGCGCCGATCCGCGGACGCTCCGGCAGATGCTCGCGCCGCTGGCGTTCGCCGAGGGCGACGGCCTCCCGGTCCAGCTGTGGCGCCCGCTGGCGGACGCCGTCACCGGGCGCGACATGAGCCAGGTCATCGCCGAGGGGACACTCCTCGCGGCCCCGTTCGTGGAGCGGGTGGAGATACCCGCGATACCCGCGATACCCGCAGAGGGGGACGCGGACGTCCCTACGGTCCCCCCGGCCCGTACGCTCATCCGCCTGACCCACCCGGCCCTCGCCGCCGAGATCCGCTCCGGTATGCCGGACCCCCGGGACGCCCAGACCAGGATCGCCATGGCCCTGCTGGAGGCGGTGCCCCAGCAGGACTGGTCGCGGGCCGACCCCTACGTCCGCGACCGCCTCGCCGCGCACACCCTCGACGCCGGCCTGCTCCCGCAACTCCTCACCGACCCGGGCCTGTTCACCCACGCCGACCCGGTCACCCTGCGCACCGCCGTAGAAGCCGTCCCCCTCGACCAGTTGGGCGCCCCGGCCCGCACGTACCTGCGCACGGCCCCGCTGCTCACCCGCTCCCAGGCCCCGGCCGCCCTGCGCGCCGCACTCCTGGAATCCGCGTTCGTCGAGGACGGCCTGCTGCCGTACGCGGAGGCCCTGCACGGCCTGGGCCTGAACCTGCCGTGGCGCACCCTGTGGAGCCTGCCGCTGCCGGGAGTGGTCTCGGTGACGGCCGGGGTCCTGCCGTCACCGGAGGGGGCCGGACGCCCGGTCGCCACACTGGTCGTCCCCGCAGAGGCATCGACCACCGCCCTCGTCCACGACCTCCTCCGCCCCGGCTACGTCGACGCCGACCCCGCGCAGGTGCTGCCGCCCTCGGAGGACGCGCGGGCGACAGCCCCGTACGGGTTCGCTCGCGACGCCGACCACATAACGGTGTGGGCCCGGGAAAGCGGCACCGTGGTGGCCGAACTGCCCTCCGGCACCCCGCTCCGCGCCGCCGGCCTCTCCCCGGAGGGCATCCTCCTCACCGCCACCGAACGCGGCGTGACGGCCCGCCAGCTCCTGGCCCCGACACCGACTCAGGGCTAACCTTCCTTCTGCATCCGGTCGACGAACATCTTCGACAGCGTGCTCAAGGTGGGGTCGACGGCATCCGGCTTAGCGATCCCCCGGATCTCCACCGTGCCGATGAACTGACCCTCGCGGACATCGACCTCCTGGGTGTCCTGGCTCGACTTCTCGGCACCCACGAACGTCACGCTCTCGGATCCGAACTTCTCGCCGTTCAAGACCCGGTACTTGTGCGAGCTGCTCCGGATGCTGGACTCCCAACTCCCGAACGCGCGCTTGGCCGCGGATTCGCTGCGGTACACGACCACGCGGAAGTAAGCCTGCTTACCCCCTGCGTCGCTCCCGTACGAGGCATCGCCCTCGGCCACAGCGGTCTTACACCAGTCCGAGGGCCTGCTGTCTGCGGAATAGGCGCACTTCTTCACACTCTTACCCATCAGGGGACGGCCGGACGGCTTGGCGGCCACGGTCTTCAGCCCCGCCGGCATGCTCTCAACCGGCGGCAGAACCTTCTCGGCCGCCTTGGGACCCCCCACTGTCGACCCCGTCCCGCACCCCGCCAGAGCGAGGGACAAGGACGCGGCAAGCACGACGACTCCGACCCCATGCGCCTTCCGGCGCCCACCGAACCACATGACAACTCCTCGGATCTCACGACCACACACCCCGGGCTCCAGCCTCAGGGCAACAACAACAAGTCCGCCGCCACGGCGGCAACCAGCCCGATACCCAACAACCAACTCCCCAGCCGCGTACGCCCGTTACGCGCCAGCTCGATGACAACCCCGCACAGCACGAGCGCCGCCCCGTACACCCCGACGACCAGCACCGACCTACGGGAAGCCAGCCGCACCACGAGCAACGCCGCCATCGTGGCCATCATCACCGAGGCCAACACGACGCGTACGAGGCGTGCTTGACGAGGCGTCAGGCCAGCACCAGGACGGCTCTCGCCCTCGCCCTCGCCTTCGCTCTCCCCCTCCAGGAGCGCCTCTCCAGACCGATCGGGCCGATCGAGCTGCTCAGGCTGGCCGGGCTGATCGTTGTCGGCCACGTCGGCTATGTCCATAGGCGGGAATGCTACGGGACCGCCCCCGCCCCACGGTCTGTTGCTGCCCGCTGCGCCCGCCTTGACATGCCCGCACACAGATCGCCTACTGTGAGACCGTTAGGCGTGACGAGCAAGGTGCGGAGCGCACCTGAACGACGGGGGCGATGATGGCCGGCCAATTCGACGTAGACCCGGATGTCCTGAAGACGCAGGGCAACGCGTTTGTCCACATCGGCACCGATTTCGCCAATGCATCGAAGAAGCTTCAGAGCGACCTTGAGCACCAGGGGAGCCCTTGGAAGGACTGCGACTTCGGCGACATCTTCGAGACGATCTACACCCCCGTCCGAGACGGCATGTTCAAGTCGATGGACTCCCTCGCCGAGCGCCTCGAAGGCATCGGTCACAAGCTGGACACCATGGCCCGCCAGTACAGCCAGTCCGACGAGCAGGGCGTCCACACCATCAGCGCGGCCGGTAGCGCGCAGATCTGACGCACCCCCGCTTCCCTCTCCTTCACTTTCTCCACCCACCAGTAATCGACTACCACCGCGCGGGGGACGATCACCGTGTCATTGACACTGCCAAGCGAGGTCAGCTGGGTGCTGAACCTCCTCGGCTACAACTGGCCGGGCGCCGACGAGGACAAACTCCACGAATGCGCCCAGGTCTGGCGCAACTTCGCCGAATCGGTGAACCAGGCGCAAGAGCAAGGCTCTCTGGCGGCCAACCAGGTCGTCTCCGCCAACAACGGTGACGCCATCGAGGGCTTCACCAAGGAGTGGGGCTCCTACGGTGGCGGCGGCGCCGGCGGCAGCAGCGGGGACCACTATCTCCGCGACGCCGCGATGGCCGCCGAGGTCATCGCCGACGCGTTCGACGCGGCAGCCATCGCCGTACTCGCCGGCAAGATCGCGGTCATCGTCCAGCTCGTCATGCTGGCCGCCGAAATCATCGCGGCCCAGGCGGCCGCGCCCTTCACCTTCGGCGCGTCCGAACTCGCCGCGGCCGGCGCGACTCAGGCGACCCGCCTGATCGTTCGGCAGATCCTCGACAAGATCAAGCGCGAGGTCATGCAGGCGGCGACCAAGGCCATGGAGCACGCCACCATGGACGCCATCAAGAAGCTGGCGAAGAAGGCGATCTCCAAGGAGACCCGCAAGGTCGTCACCGACTACGCCAAGCAGCAGATCAAGGAAACGGTCAAGGACACCGTCAAGGAAAAGGTCGTCGACGCGGCCAAGACGAAGGCCAAAGAAGCCGCCACGGAGATGGGCCAGAACATCGCCGAGCAGGGCATCGAAACCCACTTCGGCGAACGCGACGGCATCAAGCTCGACGAAACCGCCGACATCGCCAAGGAGAAGGCCAGCGATTACGTCAAAGGCGTCAAGAAGGGCGCCGAAGAACTCACCGATCCCTCGACCTACGCCAAGCACGCCGCCAACGACCTCACCAGTCGCGGCGTGGACGCGGCGCAGAAGGGCGTCGACAGCAAGACCGGCAATTACGCCAGCAACCACCAGGGCGCCACGGACGGCGTCAAGGGCGCCATCAAGGAAAAGGCCGGCAAGAGCATCGAGGACGTCTTCGGCTGATCCCCGACCTTGATGGGCCTTTATGGCCTTCTCCTCCAGAGCCGCTGCACTCCGACCGCCCAGGCCGGAAGCGCAGCGGCTCTTTCGTTGGCTCTCTCGCTGCGGCGCTGGCCAACTCCGACCGTTTGCCACGGACTTCCGCTGGCGCCCTCTCGCCTCCTCACCTCCTCGACGTATCCGCCCCGGCGACATACTCCGCCCAGACGGTCTTGCCCGGACCGCCGGCCGACCGCGGAACCACGCCCCAGCCGGCTGCCAGGCATCCAACGATCAGCAGCCCGCGCCCGCTCTCCGCGAGCCCGCTGCCCTGCTCCGCCCCCGCCCCGGTTACTCCGCCCGAGGTGACCGTGGACAGCCTCTCGCTACGGGTATCGGACACCTCGACGCGGAAGCGGAGAGTGCCGCCCGCCCCGGACACCGTCAGCCGCAGCGCGAAATCCCGTCCCGGGACATGGCCGTGCCGTACGGCGTTGGCGGCGAGTTCACCGACGATGGCGGTGACGGACTCATTGATCTCTCCGTCGTAGCCATACCCCCACTCGTCGAGGCGGTTCGACGACAGCCGGCGGGCCAGCCGGGCACCGCGCGGTGTGGAGGTGAATCGCATCGCGAACTCGCCGTTTCCGGCGTGGGTTTCGCGGATTCGGGAAGATGCCCCGGAAGAGCGGACTGTGCTGTTCATGGGCCCAACCCTCGCGTCACCGACGTACCTTTGACGAGGAGTGATGCGCTGACCACCGTGCGTTGTACGTTTCTGGGAAGCGCGGGTACGCGACGGAGGCAACGGACATGGACGTCGACGGCCAGCAGACGGACGACGATGAGCAGGCTGAGCACGAGCCCGAGTCGGGCATCCTGAAGGTGTTCGGGCGCCAGCTCAAGCGCCTACGGGAATGGGCGGGCATGGAACGCGCCGAATTCGGCGCGAGGACGGGCTACTCCCCGTCCACCATCGCCTCCTACGAGCAGGGGCGGCGCATCCCCCCACCCGAGTTCATCGACCAGGCGGACGGGGTCCTAGGGGCGCACGGCGTACTCATTGAAATGAAGGAGGAGGTTGCGCGCGCCCAGTACCCGGCGTTCTTCCGGGACGCGGCACGGTTGGAGGCCAAGGCGGTCGAGTTGCATGTGTACGCGACTCAGGCCGTACCCGGGCTGTTGCAGACGGAGGAGTACGCACGGGCGGTGTTCGGGATGATGAGGCCGCCCCTGGACGAAGGGCCCCTCGAACAGCGTGTGGCAGGACGCCTCGCGCGGCAGGAGATCTTCGCCCGCCGTCCGACGCCCCTGTTCAGCTTTGTGATCGACGAGTCCGTCCTGTTGCGCCCCATTGGGGGACGGGACGTACTCCGCGGCCAGTTGGAGCAGATTCTGCTCATCGGTCAGATGAGTACGGTCGAGATCCAAGTCATGCCGCTCAGCCGAGAAGAGAACTCCGGGCTGGCCGGCCCCTTCACCTTGATCGAGACCAAGGAGGAACGCAGGATCGCGTACGTGGAAGTGCAGAACGTGAGCCGCCTTCGCACAGACCGGGATGCGGTCCGAGCTCTTGAGAACAAGTACGGGGTCCTTCGCGCTCAGGCCCTCCCCCCCAGAGAATCACTGACCTATATCAAGAAGGTGCTGGAAGCGACATGAACGTCGATACGACCATGCAGGACCCGTACCAGCTGGCCTGGGTCAAGAGCAGCTACAGCAGCGAAGAAGGCGGTGAATGCGTCGAGTTCGCAACTGGTGCCTCCACTGTGTACATCCGCGACTCGAAAGACATCACACGGTCCGCGGTGACAGCGCCCCCTTCCGCCTGGACCGCATTCGTCGATTTCGCCATAACTCACGCATCCTGACGGACGCGGCCGGTGCTCTACCCCTCTGAGAACGCAGGGCAGAGCCCTGCCCGCACCAGGTGGGACAGCCTGAACGCTCGCTTCTCTCGAACGAATTGGGGTCCGCAGCCCGAAGGCTGCGGACCCCAATCCATTTCCGCTTGCTCTACGTCAGAGCCTTACTGGCCAGGCGGCTGCGTGGGCGGCCCCTGCGGGTAGGAGCCGGGCGCACCAGGCTGCTGCTGGTACGGCGCCTGCTGGTTCGGCATAAAGCCGCCGGGACCGCCCGGCCCACCGAAGCCACCCGGAGGCGGGCCGTTACGGCGCTTCTTCTTGGCCACCATCACCACGATCAGGACGATGACGACGAGGGCGAGCACGCCCACAAGAATGAGGAAGGGGACAATGCTCTTGTGGCTCTGGATCTTAAGGTTGGCGTTATTGCCGCCGTCCGCGTTGCTGGGGTCGGCGGACGAGCCAGACGAGCCACCGCTCAGCGCGGGGAACGGACCGTCCTTGGAGCCGGCAGGAATGTCCTTGGTCAGGGCACTGAGCGGGTTGATGGAGCCGTAGCCGTAGTGCTGGTCCGGAAGCGACACGCCCTGCTGGTCCGACGGAAGGCTGGCCGTCTTGATCAGACGGTTCGCGATCTGACCGGCAGAAAGGTCCGGGTACTTGGCACGGAGAAGGGCGGCGGCAGCAGAGACGTAGGCGGTGGAGTCAGAAGTACCGTCGGCCCGGCGATACTTGCCATTGACATCCACAACGGAGCTTGCCGACCTGATATTCACGCCCGGGGCAATCAGCTTGAGGTACGGCCCGAAGTTTGACTTTTTCCAGACCTCTCCATGGTCGTCCGAGGCTCCCACCGCAAGAACGCCTGGCAACCCTGCTGGGATTGGAGGAGTACTGACACCGTCGTTACCTGAGCCAGCGACTAGAAGCACATCGTGCTTACGCGCGTAGTCAACCGCCTGTTGTTCTTGCGGCGAAGCACTCGATTCGCCAGTGACAAACGACATGTTCACCACCTTGGCGCCTTGGTCGACGGCATACCTCAGCGCTTGGGCGAAGTTATCCCCTCCCACACCAACCTGACCAGCGTCGCCCGGAACGGCAACAGGCAAGATCTTTGCATCTGGGGCGAGCCCCTTGACACCGTCGACTCCACCCGCCCCATGTCCATGACCAGCGATAATCGACGCCATCGCTGTGCCGTGGTCTGCGTTATCGCCAGTCCCCTGGTCCGCGGGACTACCACCCACGATGAAGTTCTTGCCCGGGAGGACATTGCCCACGAGGTCCGGGTGACTCCCATATACCGGGCTGTCAAGAACGGCGACGGTAACGCCCTTACCCGTTGAAACCTTCCAGATCGACTCAGCGTCGAACTGTTGCAACGGCCACTGGTCGTTTCTCATCGCGTCTGCCGAAGCAACCGGCGCGGTGCCGAAGAGCAGCGCCCCCGCCACTACCGCGCCGCCCACCGCACGTAGCGTCCGCGTGAAGCTCATGCCATTACACCTTCCTCACAGGTTGGGGCCCGCAGCCCGAGAGCTGCGGGCCCCAAGCGTGTCTGCCGATCGCTTGTCCGGCCGGTCCTACTCGATGACCCGGGGAGCCACATTACGCTCCGGCGTCCAGGTCTCCTCGTCCTCCACAAGATAATCGGGACGGTTTCCGTCCTGCCCCTTGCCCTCGCCCTTGCCGCCCTGGGCACCATGGGCGCCGCCCATCATGCCTGCCGGGCGGCGTCCACCGGAGTTGGTGCCAGCCGCGGTTCCCCCGCGGCTGCGGTGCAGACCGGAGCCACCCTGAGCTCCACCGCTGGCTTTACCACCGGTCTTCCCGATGATTCCGCCCTTCTGCCGAGCTTGCGGACCACCGGCGCCGCCGGCCCCCTTTGCGGCCCCGCCCTTGCCTGCGCCAGCGCCGTGGGCGCCGCCCATACCGGGCATACCGGCGCGGCCGGAGCGAGATCCAGCACCAGCGGCACCCGCCCCCCCGGCTCCCGGCTTCACGCCTCCTGCTCCACGGCCACCCATGCCTGCTCCGCCGGTCATACCGCCAGGCATGCCACTAAGGCCGCCGCCTGTACCACCGCCGCTAGGCATGTGGAGGCTGGCGCCACCACCACCGGGAAGGCCGCCCGTGCCGCCGCCGGGCATCTTGAGCCCGGGACCGCCGGAGCCACCACCCTGGACACCCTCCAGACCAGTCGTCACATCGGGCATCTTGGGCTTCATCACACCCATTCCGCCATTAATGCCCGGCTGGTCCGGCATTTTGGGAGTCTCAGGCATCTTGGGGGCGGCCTTCATACCCCGCGTGGGGATCTTGAGGCTGCCCCCGCCCCCGCCGCCGCCTCCCGGACCATGGCCCATACCCATGGGCATGGGCATGCCACCTAGATCCTTCTGCTCGGAGTGATCGTCACGCCTACCGTCGATTCGCTGGCGCCCCGCCCCCGGCCCCGCCTTCAAACTCGCCGCCTGCCCCCGGTAAGACGTACCGAGAGTCTCCATGGCCACCGCAGCCTGAAGCCGATGCTTCTGGTGGCCCGTCAAGTTGTCCTTGTTCGCCTCAAGGACTCCGGCGGTGCTGGCACCCTTCTTCAGCAAGTCGTTCAGATCGTCGTCGTCGATGGAGTCATCCCAGGGCATATGACTCCAGACGTTATCGTCCCAGTTCCAGCCGTCCTGGACCGGACTCACCTTGTCGATGGCGTCCTGAAGACTCTTGGCTGTCTGGCCCATGACCTGCGCCGTCTGAAGGGCGTAAGGCGCTCCGTTCTGGAAGTTCTGGACGACTTCCTGGGCCTTCTTCTGGAAGCGCTCGGCCGCTGTACCGTGCCAGGATTCCATCACCTTGTTCACCGCGTCGGTGAACCGCTTCTGAATTCCGCCCTGGCCGTCCTCCCCGACCAAATCGTCGTGCAGACCTTGCCAGTTGGCCGCAACGTCCTTGACCGTCCGGACGCTGGCACCGTCCAGCATCTTCTTCAGTCCGTTGAAATCGTTCAGATTGAACTTGGTGTAGAAACTGGTGTCGTGGTACCCGCCACCAGTCGGCGCGCCGCCCGTGTTTCCGCTCACTCCTCGTCCCCCTTCTCCTTCACCTAACCGTCAACGCCGTCACTGCTGTTGTCAATGATGCATCTTGTTGCGCTGCTCGGCGTCGTCGTAGGCTTCCTTCGTCTTCTTGGACTTCTTACCGAACTCGTCGATCAGGTCCGTGATCTTCTTGACGATCTTTTCCTGGATGTACTGCTGCATCTCGGTATGAGCGTCGTGCAGCTCATTCAGCTCTTTGAACGAGTTCCCCAGTGACTTGTCCGGCAAGTACGTCTGGTTCTTGGCCCGGTTGTTGGGCCCGCCCATGTCCTTCAGGATCTGGTTGAGTTCCTTGACCAGTTGGTCGAGGGCGTCCAGGTCAACGCCGTATTGCTCATTAGCCATGCTTGGCCTCCCCGTGTGATGTCATTCCGGTCTTACGGCGCCAGTCGCGCAGAGCGATCGACGAGCCCACGACCGCGCCGACGGCGAGGAGTCCGCCGCCGACGATGTAGATGCCGATGCGAGCCTGTCGTTCCTCGGACGATTCGCCGAGGGTGAGGACGGCCGGCTGGATGTTGGAGCCGTCGGCCACTCCGGAGAATTTATCCGGAGTGGGTTCGGCGGTCGGACGGGTGTCGTCCTTGAGGGCGGCAACCGGGTCGATCACGCCCCAACCGATGTTGTCGTCACGGCCCCTGCGGACCCGGTCGGCGGTCTGCTCCAGGTGCCAGATGACCTCGCGGGGCGTCCACTTGTCCTTGCCGTCCTTGTGCTTGGCGACCAGGAGGGCCGCGGCTCCGGCGGCGTACGGGGCGGCGAAGCTGGTGCCCTGGTCGACGCAGTTGCCGCCGAGGGGGACGGTCGAGACCATGTCGACGCCGGGTGCGGCGATGTTGACGAAGGATCCCGGCTGGGAGAAGGGGGCGCGTTCGTCATTGCGGTCCGAGGCGGCGACGGCCAGGACGTTGTCGTAGCTCTCGCTGAACGCGGCGGGGTAGATGTTCTTCTCCTCGCCGCTGGCGCCGCTGTTGCCGGCGGCGGCGACGATCAGGACGTTGTGGGCCTTGGCGTTCTTGACCGCCTGCTCAAGCGTGGACAGCAGTTGCTTGTTGGCCGCCGTGCCCTGCGAGATGTTGATGATGTCCACGTTGGCCGCGACCGCGTCGTTGATCGCCTGGGCGAGGGTTTCGGCGGTGCCGGCCTTCTCGTCGCTGGTCTGCTGGAACGGGACGACCTTGGCCTCGGGGGCGAGGCCGTAGAAACCGGACGTCGAGCTGCGGTGGGCCGCGATGATGCCGGCGACCTTGGTGCCGTGACCGACCTTGTCCTGGGTGGGCTTGCCGCCGACGTAGCTCTTGCCGGGGCCCTCGATGGCGCCCTGGAGCTGCTTGTTGCCCGCGTCGATGCCGGTGTCGATGACGGCGACCCGGATGCCCTGTCCCTGCCCGCTCGCCCACATCTGGTTGGTGAGCAGGCGCTGGAGGGACCAGGGGGTCTCTTTGATGTCGTCGGTGCCGAACTTGCACTCACCGCTCTGCAGCGGAGTGTTCTCGTCCGCTACCGCCGGCGCGGCGGCGGCACTCGACAGACCGACGATGCAGGCCGCCGTGACCAGAGCACCCGTCGCGCGGCGGCGGTGCCCGGTTCGTAGACCAATGGCGCGAGATCCCACGGGTTTTCTGCTCTCCATTGTGTTTGGGAGGGGGCGGGTTGAAGCGGGACGAGAGGTTGCAGGAAGGGGGGCGAGAGACGGCGGTGGCGGCGGGTTTGGAACGTCGCGGGTGAGGAAGTGGTGACGGTGGGAGGAGAGATGGTGAAGACCTCACCGGAGCGCGCGGCCGGACGGCAGAAGGGCGAGCGCACTGGTGCAGCGCGCTCGCCCTCATTGACCACTGCGCGAGCCATCGGGGGCTGCTCAGCCGTGTGCCGTCCTGCCGTGCCTACTCGCGCGATGCGAGGTCGGCCCTACTGCCAGATGCTGGCGTTCTTGCTCTCAGTGCTCTGGTAGTTCTGGGCAGCCGTGTCCAGCGCCTTGGCGATGGACTCAAGCGTCTGCTGCAGGTGCGCGGCACGCTGGTCCCACTCGCGCTGGCGGGCCTGGTAGCCCTCCTGCGCTGCGCCTTCCCAGCTCGCCGCGACCTTCTTGACTCCCGACTCAAGGTCGTCGAGCTGCTGGCGGATGTTGTTGGCAGTCTGACGTACGTCGGAACTTGCCTGGCTGATCGTGTGGAAATTGACCAGGATCTGGCCGGACATGGGGTCTCCTCAGGAGTTGATGCTGGCTAGTCGAATCACGTGCCGTGGTGGCGGACCGGACCTGTCCGGCTGACCGGACCGCGGCGGGTGGGCGAATGCGCCGGGTCAGCGGCGCGGCCCCATCATCCGAACGGGGAAGCCTGGGCGGTGACGTGCGAGATCGACTGGGCCTGCTCTTCTTCGGAGGACTGGTAGTTCCCCGTGGTCTGGTCGACCGCTTCCTTGATCTCAGCCAGCAGCTGGTTGATCCGGGTGCCGTCCTCGTTCACCTGCGACTGCAGCTGGTGGTACGAGGAGGCCGCCTGGCCCTTCCACCCCGAGGTGATGGTGTCGACGACCGTGTTCAGACGCTGGAGTTCGCCCTGGATCGCCTGGTTGACCGAGTCGATTTTGCCGCTGAACGCGACCATCTCCTCGTGAGTGAGTGTGAACTGACCAGCCATGGTCAACGTCCCCCATGAGACTCGTACGTCGGCCGCGCGGTGCCGGTGAAGGCTGTGCGCGGATGGCGTCTCCTGCTGACGCCTCCTGCCACATTACCTACTCCACACGCCTGTTCCCAACAGGGGGACGGCTGTTGTGACGGGATCACAACAATGTCAACTGGGCCTCGGGAAACCGCCGTTCATCAGAAACGGTCAGATGGGGCGATTTCAGTCAACCGGTAGTGAAGATTCCGGGGAGGGGTAATGGCTCTGGGGCCGGCGACGGGCGGTGCTCGGAGGGCGGCGGGCGAGGGGTGGTCGGCGTCCTTCCCGGGCAGGAGGGGCGGAGCGCACCGAGGCCGCGCCGGGAACCCGTGAAACGAGTCCCGGCGCGGCCTCCTGCGGTGCGTGCGCCGCTACCAGCGGCCTCCCTGAGCCGTCAGGAAGCCTGCGGCTTGGATGCGCTCGCCACGTCCAGCTGCGGCCCCGCGGAGAGCAGCTTGGACCACGACGCCAGGATGAGCGGCGGGTGCGCGTCGCCGTAGCCGAGGTGGATCTGCGCCTGGTCCTGCTCCTGCTTGTCGCTGCCGGCCTTGTTGGCGGAGTCGTTGTTCCGCGGGATCGAGTAGCGCAGGCCGGTGTCGGTGACCAGGAAGAGGCTGCCGGAGTTCGCCTTGGGGGTGGCGACCTCCTGGTAGAGCAGGCCGCTGCCGGGGGTGACATAGGTGGTGGAGCCGGGGGCGATCTTGGCCGGGTAGTCCTTGCCGACCCAGGTGGTCATGTCCGGGAGGCCGTTGGGGAAGCCGAGCTTGTCGGTACCCGGGTACTTGCTGTTGGTCCCCTTGTAGACGCTGCAGGAGACGCCGTTCGAGGTGGGGGTGGACAGGCCGCCGGTCTGCGAACCGTGCGCGAAGTCGTTGGCCGCGTTGACCGTCTCCTTGGGCCACGGGTTGTCCACGTCCGTGTTCGCGACCTTGCCGTAGAAGGTGACCGGGTGGTTGGTGGCGTCCAGCTTGGGGCTCACGCTGCCGGTGGCGACGTTCACCGGCAGCAGTGCCTTGCCGGGGACGCCGTTCACCTTGTCCGCGTTGTCACCCTGCTCCAGGAGGTTGGCCACGAAGCTCGTGACCTGCTCGACGCCGTCCTGCCGGACCACGTACTTCACGCCGTCGCCGACCTGAAGGATCGCGCCGACCTTCCGCGCCTCGACGGGAATCGCCGAGTTGGAGACCGGGGCGCCGGCGCCGGCCACCTTCGGCATGCTGATCGCGTACGGGCTCTTGATCAGCGTGCCCATGAAGTCCGCTGACACCTTCTGCGGTTCGGCCTGGGAGCCGAAGATGATGCGGCGCAGAGCCCGGTCGGCCTCGGTGTCGACGTGCTTGGTGTTGGCCTGCGCCTCCATGGCGGCCTGCGCCTCGTCGGCGATCATCTGGAACGCGAAGCCGCTCTGGTCCACCAGCCACTTCACGCCGTCCGGGTCCTCGACGTACAGCGCCTGGTGGAGGTCGAGCTTGCCCTGCTTGGTGTCGTCGATCTTGTCCCGGTCCTTGCCCGCGAGGACGAACACCGCCTGCTGCGCCTTGGTGTTGACACCGCTGCCGGGGCGGTCGCACACCGCCCAGGTCTTGGCCTTGTCGACGTCGGAGGAGTTGGGCAGCCGGTCCGGGGCGTAGGGAATGCCGATCGCCGCGCCGCGCGAGATCTTTCCGCTGTCCAGCTCCGATTCCTTGACCTTGAGGACCTGGAACTTCTTCGGGTCGAGAAGGAGCTTGGCCGAAGCCAGATTCAGAACGGGATGCAGCAGCTTCTGCTTTGTCCCGTTCGCGTCCTTGCTCGGCAGTACCACATAGCGGGTGGTGGATTCATCGCCGACAAGGACATTTGCCCCCACGGTGTCCCATCCCGGCGGGGCGACCGGCTTGAGAATGCCGCAGGCCCCGAATCCCACGAGCACCACGACCCCCATCACCACACTGGGCAACACTGCCTTCAGCGGCTTGGGCGCGCTTTCGATGGAGCCATTCGGCAGTGGCTTCAGAAATGCCGCATTCGTACGCTTTCGAGCAAACGAATACGCATTCAGCTCGTCCCGACGTGATGCCATTGTTGCTTTCTCTCCCCGCCTGTTGGATCCACATCGACCGCCCCCGGCACTCACGCCGTAGCGCCCTCTACTATGCCGTGTATCGATCGAGCCGTACGGTACGGGTGCCACCTTCCAACGCACCAGTCTCAACGGCGGCCGATACGCCTAGAGGCACCACCACCAGTAGAGGAGCAGGCCGGGGGATGTCCAGCGCCACCAGGGCTCGACGCCGCAATGGGCGGCAACAGCAGCAACAGCCTTCCGCTGCACCGCAATCCGCGGGAAATGGGGGCCAAAACGGCACAGCTCCGGGCAGCAGAGGAAATGGCGGTCGGGCCGCGGCCGGACCGGTATCGCCCCGACTGCGCCAACAGGCCGGGACCATCGGCGGCGTCCGGGTCCAACAGCTGGCCATCATCGAACTCGCCGCGGCACTGGTCCTGGTGGGCCTGTCGATGCATCACCCGGTGGCGCTGACCGTGGCCGTGGTGGTGGCGGTCGTCCTGGTCATCTTCGCGCTCGGCCGGCGCCGGAAGATTCCGCTCCCCGAGTGGATCATCACCGTGCGTGCGATGAACCGCCGAGGCAAGACCGCCAGTGACAACCTCACCGCCACCCAGGGCGTCGACCCCGCCTTCGCCCCGGTGGTGGAGTGCGACCCGGCGCTGCGCACCTACGAGTACACCGACGGCGAGCAGCGCACCATCGGCTTCGTCGGCGACGGCACGTTCCTGACCGCGATCGTCCAGGTGGACGCCCGCGACGAACCGCTGCGGCCGCAGCGCGGCAGCCACATGGTCCCGTTGGAGCTGCTGCACACCGCTCTGGACATCGAGGACATCCACCTGGAGTCCGTGCAGTTCGTCCAGTACACCCAGCCCGCCCCGGCGCCGCACCTGCCCGAACAGGCCGTCGCGGCCCGCTCCTACGCGCCGCTCCAGGCCCAGTCGCAGACCCCCGCGGTGCAGCTGACCTGGATCGCGCTGAAGCTGGACCCGGAGCTGTGCGCGGAGGCGATCGAGGCCCGCGGCGGCGGCATGGACGGCGCCCAGCGCTCCCTGCTGCGCGCCGCCGACCAGCTCGTCAGCCGCCTCACCGCGCACGGCGTGCGCGCCAAGGTCCTCGACGAGCGCGAGGTGGTGGCCGCGGTCGGCACCGCGGTGTGCGTCAGCCCGCGGGCCGCGAACGGCGCGATGGGCCGGGACGGCCGGGTCGCCCGCCGCACCCAGGAGACCACCCGGGCGATGCGCTGCGACGACCGCTGGCACACCACGTACTGGATCGGCCGGTGGCCCCAACTCGGCCGTGGTGGCGCCCCGTTGGCCGCCATCACCCAGCTGCTGACCAGCACCCGGGCGATGGCCAGCACCTTCGCGCTGACCGCGACGCACGGCGGCGGCCGGCTGCCGGCCATCTCCGGCTACATCCGACTGTCGACCCGTAGCGACAACGAACTCGACGCCGCGCAGAATGAGTTGGAGCGCCGCTCCGGCTCCGCCAAGGTCGGGCTGGTCCGGCTCGACCGCGAGCAGCTGCCCGGCCTGCTGGCCACGCTTCCCCTCGGAGGTACCCGCTGATGGGCACTCCCACGTATCAGCCCCGTGTCAACGTCAGCAGCGACGGCTGGCGCACCCCGACGAACCAGGGCATCTCCGGCGGCCGGCTCTCGCACCAGCCGCGTCCGGACGAGGACCAGTCCGAGTCGACGGGGCCGAAGCCGCGGCCCGGTTTCGGGCTGCGCGGCCCGCGGCGCAACCCGCACGTCTTGACGGCCGACGCGCTCGCCGCGCTGACCCTGCCGGTCGGCGACGACGGCGTCATCATCGGCATCGACCCGCAGAACCAGCCGGCCGTGCTGAGCATGGTGCGCCCCGCGCCGATGGAGATCACGCTGGTCGGCAGCATGTGGATGGCGCAGGTGCTGGCGCTGCGGACGGTCGCCACCGGCGCCCGGGTCGCGGTGGAGAGCGCCCGGCCGCCGGCCTGGGGCCAGATGGCGCAGGCCGCCGGCGGCGGTCAGCAGTGCGTCTCGGTCTTCGACGTGCGCCAGATCGCGCCGCAGGGACCGTCGGTTTCCAGCCCCGTACTGGTCGTCCGCGACATGGGTGCGCGCCCGCCGCGCAACCAGCTCGCGCCGAGCCCCTGGCAGACCGTGTTGACGGTGTTGCCGTTCCTCGGGCCGCGCTCGCCGCAGATGCTCAGCCGGTCGGACCTGGTCGGCCTCCAGCGGCTGTCGCCCGAAGAGGCGGAGGTTGTGACGCGGATCATGCGCCTGCCGGACAATGTCGGTGCGGTGCTGCCGACGCTGAGCGACAACGCCATGCTGTGGTGCCGGCGGGACGGTGACCACCAGTTCGTCATGACCCAGCCCACCGAGGCGGAGACCAACCTGCTGGGTGGGCCGCGCCGCATGGACTGACCGCTCCCACCGGCCGGTTGTCCGCGGGCACCGTGTGCGCCTGCTGCACGACCGGCCACCGGGCACGAGCTACGGGCGCATCCACGGGGTGCGCCCGTAGGCGTGCCGACCGGGCTTGAAGACGACATGGCATCGACTGCCGTTATGGGCCGACTGTTGATTAGGCTGTGGGGAGAGCCGCAGGAGCACCTCACGTCGGCAGTGCACGACGGCAGTCGATTACGGGGATGGAGACTTAGCAGTGGTGGCGCAACCCCGGGTGGCGTGCTCCGACTTCCGTTACATCCGATCGATCCGCCTGTATCCGGTCCTGCCGTTCAGGTGCGTTGCAGTAGACCAGGAGGCACAGTGAAAGACCAGGAGGCTTTCCGCCCGGACGGGAACGATCCTGACGACGATCAGTCTGAGTTCGACCTGACCGGCGAGTTCAAGATCGATTTCGCGGCTCCGGCCTGGTACGGCAGCAACGACACCAGTGGCGGCCCGGGCGCCGCGGCCTCCTCCGCGACGCCGCCCGCCGGTGCCCAGCCCACGGGTCCGCCGCCACCGACTGGTCAGCCGCTGCCCGGGCCGGCCCAGGGCGCGCCCGTCCCCGACGTTCCGCAGCAGGATGCGCCCGGTTCGGCCGCGGCTCCCGGGTTCCCGACGCTGCGACCGCACGACGCGGGCGGCGACGCCCCGGCCGCCGCACCTGAGGGACCGTCAGCTCCCGTCGCCGGCAACGACGGCGCCAACGTCCGCGCCGGCGACGGTCCGGACCCCTCGGCCTCCCTCTGGGACGACGACGAGGACGACGCGGAGCCGGCAGCGGCGGACCCGGCGCCCGAGCCGCAGACCGCCGCGGCACCGCAGCCGGAGGCCGCACCCGCCGCCCCCGCGGACGGCGCCGTAGCGCCCGAGGGACAGCCCGCGCCGGCTCCCGGGCCGGAGACCTCCGCCGCGGCCGTGGCAGCCGCCGCAGCGGCCGCACAGCCCGTTGCGCAGCCCGTCCAGGGGCAGCCGCCGGCCCAGCAGCCGCCGCAGGGGGCGCCCGTCCAGGGGGTGCCGCAGCAGGGCGTCGCCCCGCAGGGCATGCCGCCGCAGCAGGGGATGCCGCAGGGCGCTCCGCAGCCGGGCGCGCCGTGGCCCGGTGCGGACGGTCAGCAGCAGGGGATGCCCGCGCAGGGTGCCCCGGCACAGGGTGGACTCCCGCCGCTGCCGCCGGAGTTCCAGCCTGCCGATCCGCGCATGGCACAGGCGCAGGCCGGCCAGCAGCCGCCGGCCGCTCCGCAACAGCCGCAGGCTCAGCCCCAGCCTCAAGCGCAGCCCCAGCCGCAGGCACCTCAGGCGCCTCAGCAGGGCTACCCGCAGCAGCAGGCCCAGCAGCCGCAGCAGCCCCAACAGAGTGGCTACCCGCAACAGCAGCAGGGCGCCCCGGCACAGCAGCAGGGCGGCTACGGCTACCCGCAGCCCGCCTACGGCTACCCCCAGCAGGTGCAGCAGCAGGGTCAGCAGCCGCAGCAGCCGGCCCAGCAACAGCCCAACGCCCAGCCGCAGCAGCCCGCTTACGGCTATCCGCAGCAGGGCTACCCGCAGCAGCAGGCCCAGCCCGGTTACCCGCAGCAGGCCCAGCAGCAAGTACCGCCGCAGGCCCAGCAGCAGGCCCCACAGCCGGCCCAGCCGGGTCAGCAGGCCCAGCCGGGCCAGCAGCCGCTCCCCGGCCAGCAGTTCGGCGACCCCAATGCGGCGGCCAACTACGCCCAGTACTCCCAGCCGGGCCAGCAGCAGCCGCAGCGGGCCACCCCCGGCGCACCGCTCGGCTACAGCGCCGCGGTCGAGCTGACCTCCGACCGACTGCTGCGCAACCAGCCCAAGAAGCGCAAGCCGGGCGCCAACGCCCAGCCGTCCAAGTTCAAGTTGGGCGCGAAGAAGGAACTGGAGGAGCGCCAGCGCAAGCTGGAGCTGATCCGCACACCGGTGATGTCCTGCTACCGGATCGCGGTGATCAGCCTCAAGGGCGGCGTCGGCAAGACCACGACGACCACCGCGCTGGGCGCCACCCTGGCCTCCGAGCGGCAGGACAAGATCCTGGCGATCGACGCCAACCCGGACGCCGGCACGCTCGGCCGACGGGTCCGTCGCGAGACCGGGGCGACCATCCGCGACCTGGTGCAGGCGATCCCGCACCTGCACAGCTACATGGACATCCGCCGGTTCACCTCGCAGGCCCCCTCGGGTCTGGAGATCCTCGCCAACGACGTCGACCCGGCCGTCTCGACGACCTTCAACGACGAGGACTACCGGCGGGCGATCGACATCCTCGGCAAGCAGTACCCGGTCATCCTCACCGACTCGGGCACCGGTCTGCTCTACAGCGCAATGCGCGGAGTCCTCGACCTCGCCGACCAGTTGATCATCATCTCCACCCCGTCGGTGGACGGTGCGAGCAGCGCCAGCACCACCCTGGACTGGCTCTCCGCGCACGGCTACGCCGACCTGGTGCAGCGCGGCATCACGGTCATCTCCGGGGTCCGCGAGACCGGCAAGATGATCAAGATCGAGGACATCGTGTCGCACTTCGAGACCCGCTGCCGCGGTGTCGTCGTGGTGCCGTTCGACGAACACCTCGCCGCCGGTGCCGAGGTCGACCTCGACATGATGCGGCCGAAGACCCGCGAGGCGTACTTCAACCTCTCCGCCCTGGTAGCCGAGGACTTCGCGCGTCAGCAGCAGGCCCAGGGGATGTACGCGCAGGGGCAGATGGGTCAGCAGCAGATGGGCGGCGACCCGTACGCCCAGCAGCAGTACGCCCAGCAGGCCCAGCAGCAGGCCCCGCAGCAGCAGGCCCAGCCGCCGGCCGGCTATCCGCCGCAGCAGGGTGGCTGGTCCCAGCAGCCCGCCGCCCAGCCGCCGGCCGGCTGGCAGCAACAGCCCGCTCCGGACGCGCCGTTGCCGGAACAGGGTGGCTGGACCCAGCAGCCGCCGCCGCAGTGAGCGGGGCATGAGCAAAGGGGCGGGGCCCGGCAGTCAGCTGCCGGGCCCCGCCCCTTCGTGCGCCGTGTGCGGGCGCGTTATGCGTTATGCGTTATGCCAGATCGGAATCGGCGATCAGCCCGCGCGCCTGCTTCACGTCGACCGCCATCCGCTCCAACAGCGCGTCCAGCGTGGCGAACTTCTCCTGGCCGCGGATGTAGGCGAGGAAGTCCACCGCGACGTGCAGCCCGTACAGGTCGAGCCCGACCCGGTCGATGGCGTACGCCTCCACCGTCCGTACCTTGCCGTCGAACTGCGGGTTGGTGCCGACCGAGATCGCCGCCGGCATCGGCTCGCCCTCGACGTGCAGCAGCCCCGCGTAGACCCCGTCGGCCGGGATCGCGGTGTGCGGCAGGGTCTCCACATTGGCGGTGGGGAAGCCCATTTCGCGGCCGCGTTGCGCGCCGCGGACGACCACGCCCTCGACCCGGTGCGGCCGCCCCAGTACCTCCCGGGCACCCGCCACGTCGCCCTCGGCGACCAGCCGACGGACGAGCGTGGACGAGAACGGCTCGCCGCCGCCCGCGGTGCCCCGCTCGAAGAGGTCGATGACCTCCACCGTGTAGTCGTAGGTCCGGCCCAGCTCGGCGAGGCTCTCGACGGTGCCCTTGGCCTTGTGGCCGAAGCGGAAGTTCGGGCCCTCCACGACGACCTGCGCGTGCAACTTGTCGACCAGCACCTTCACCACGAAGTCGGCGGGCGCCAGCTGGGAGAACTCCTTGGTGAACGGGAGGACCAGCACCGCGTCCACCCCCAGCTCGGCCATCAGCTCGGCCCGGCGGTGGTGCGGGGCCAGCAGCGGCGGATGGGTGCCGGGGCGGACCACCTCGCTCGGGTGCGGGTCGAAGGTGACGACCACGGCCGGAATCCCCAGCTCGCGGGCGCGGGCCACCGCCCGACCGATGATCAATTGGTGGCCGCGGTGCACTCCGTCATACGAGCCGATGGTGACGACGCTGCGTCCCCAACCCTCGGGGATGTCCTCCAAGCCACGCCAGCGCTGCACTCTGCCCGCTCCTCGCCCGAACTCTTGTCCGTCCACTGCGCCATTTCGGCATGACGCAGGTCTAAGACTGCCATGCCGCGAGCGCAGCTTCGCGCGAAGGGTCGCCTGGCCGCTGTTGCATCGGCCACCCTGCGGGGCCGTCCGACCACCGGCCGGTCGCCGCCCCGGCGCCCGGCGGGTCCGGCACCGGCGGCCGGCCCCACCGCCAAGGGCCGCTCCCCCGGCGCGCCACGGCCCGCCGCAGCGCCGCCGGCTCGTCCTCGGCCAGCGCGTCCAGCAGCTCCGTCGCCCGGGGGTGCGCGGTACCGGCCAGCGTCTCGACGAGGGCGTCCAGCGCCCGGGTGCGGTGGGTGTGCAGCAGGGCCTGCGCGGCGTCCGCGACGGTGATCACGCGGGGCGCGGTGGGCGCCGTCAGGAGCGGGCGGGTGTCGTCGAACCAGCCGCACAGCAGCGGCTGGATCCGCTCGGGGTCGGCCTTGAGCAGCTCCGCCACGAGGTCGAGGAACCGCCCGGGGCGGAGATCCTCGGCGTCCGGGCGGAACGCTTCTGCGCCCCCTTCGTACGGCCCTCCGGGACCGTCGGCCCACGGCCGGGCGTCCACCCACCCGTCGTCCGCCCCGCCCCCCGCACCGCCGTCGGCGGCGTGGACCCGGACCCGCGGCGGTGGGGCGAAGGCCCGCGGCGGGCGCCCGCCCGGTGCGGCCGCCCGTGGCCCGTCGGCCGGCAGCAGACGGCGCAGCAGCTCCAGCCGGTCCGCCGCCGCCAGCGCCAGGCACCGCCAGAACACCGGTCCGAACGCCGCCGACCCGGCGCCCGCGAAGCCACCGGCCGCGACCGACCGCTCGGTGATCCGGTCGGCGAGCAGCCGCAGCACGCCCAGGTACGGCGTCGCGTCCGGCACCCCCAGCAGGACCCCGCTCAGCCGGCCGGCCGCCGCCCCGCCGGAGCCCGCCGCGGGAGCGGTCGCGGCGCACACCAACTCCCGCCATTCCGCCGGCAGTTGATCGCCCCCATCGGCCTCGCCGACCGCACCGACCGCACTGCGCGCACCCCCACCGGGACTTCCGTACGCACCCCGGTACGCGCCCCCGCACACGCCCCCGTCAACCGCCCCGAACGCATCCCCGCACGCCTCCCTGTCGACGTCCAGCACCACCATCCGCGAACCTCCCCGCCCGTTACCGTCCGTGCTCATCGGCGACGACGGTAGACAGACAGTGATCTTCGCGACAGGGTGCACGGCGAACGCGCCCCCGTGCACGCCGTGATTCACTCCGAGCGCCTGCTCGGAGGGGTGAATCACCGCAGCGCACGGGACAGAGACTCAGCGAGGGGGATGGTGGACCGCGGGCCGAACGCTCCGCGCCCGTCCGCACGGCCCGCGTTCCACCACCTCCCCCTCCGACTGCCGACGCCGGGCCCGGCCCGTCCAGACCGGGGCCGGGAGTTCGCCGACCGGGCCTGGGGCCGGTCCGGTGGATCAGGGTCGGACAGCCCCTAGGCGAAGACCGCCAGGCTCTTGGCCCGCCCGCCCTGGTTCTCCACCAGCGCCAGGAACGTCCCGTCCGGCCCGAAGGCCGCCACCGGGCCGTCGCCCTCGAAGAGCGGCATCGGGACCCGCGCGCCGTTGAGCAGCAGCCGGGACTGCGCCTCCGGGACGTCCCAGCGGGTGAACGCGGCGTCCGCGGCGTCCCCGAGCGGCATGACCGGCAGGCCACCGCCCTCGGGGTCGTCCACCGCCGCCTGGAGCTGCTCCAGCGTCCGCGCCTGGTCGAGCTTGTACGGGCCGACACGGGTGCGCCGCAGCGCCGTCAGATGGCCACCGACGCCGAGCCCGGCGCCCAGGTCACGGGCGAGGGCGCGGATGTAGGTACCGGAGGAGCAGACCACGGAGACCAGCACGTCGGTCACCGGGGTGCCGTCCGCGGCCTCGGCCTCGTGCGCGGAGTGCACCACGAACGAGGAGACGGTCACCGGCCGGGCCGGGATCTCCACGTCCTCGCCGTCCCGGACCCGCTTGTAGGAGCGCTTACCGTCGATCTTGATCGCGCTGACCTTCGACGGGATCTGCATGATCGCGCCGGAGAGCTCGGCGACCCCGGCGTCGATGTCCGCGCGGGCGATGCCGTGCGCCGCCTTGGACACCAGGATCTCGCCCTCGGCGTCATCGGTGACGGTGGTCTGCCCGAGCCGCACCGTGCCGACGTACTCCTTCTCCGTCAGCGCGAGGTGGCCCAGCAGCTTGGTGGCCCGCTCCAGGCCGAGGACCAGGACACCGGTCGCCATCGGGTCGAGGGTGCCGGCGTGCCCGACCCGGCGGGTACGGGCCATCCCGCGCATCTTCGCCACGATGTCGTGCGAAGTGAAACCGGACGGCTTGTCGACGATGACCAGGCCGCCCGGCTTGTTGCTCTGCCGCTTCATTCTGTCGCTGCGTCCTCGTCGTCCTCGTCGGCACCCGGCTTGCGGTACGGGTCCGCTTCCCCGGCGTACTTGGCGCCCGAAGAGACCTCGCGCACCTGGGCGTCCGAGGCCCGGGCCCGGTCGAGCAGGTCCTCGATCGTCTGGGCGTTCTCCGGCAGGGCGTCCGCGACGAACGTCAGCGTCGGCGTGAACTTGGTGCCGGCCGCCGCACCGACCGCGGACCGGAGCACGCCCTTGGCGCTCTCCAGCCCGGCGGCGGCGCTGGCCCGGTCCTCGTCGTCGCCGTAGACCGTGTAGAAGACCGTCGCCTCCCGTAGGTCGCCGGTGACCCGGGTGTCGGTGATGGTCACGTGCGTGCCGAGCCGCGGGTCCTTGACGCCACGCTGCAACTTCTGGGCGACCACCTCTCGGATGAGGTCCGCCAGCTTCTTCGCCCGCGCATTGTCGGCCACTGGTCCGTCTCCTTCTTGTCTTTCACGATTGTGCTTCCACCGGCGATGACCTGCCCCCGTCACTCGGGCCAGTCGTCGTCGCCGTGCAGCTGCCGGTGTACGGACAGCAGCTCTACTTCGGGCCGTGCGGCGACCAGGCGCTCACAACGGTCCATGACGTCCGTCAGGTGTCCGGCGTCCCCGGACACCACCGCCAGGCCGATACGGGCCCTGCGGTACAGGTCCTGGTCCCCCACCTCCGCGACGCTCACCGCGAATTTGCGGTGCAGCTCGGCGACGATCGGGCGGACGACGGAGCGCTTCTCCTTCAGCGACCGTACGTCGCCGAGAAGCAGGTCGAAGGACAGCGTCCCTACGTACATGCAAGACGGGTCAAGCCACCCGTGGGGCCTTAGGGGTACCTCCCGGCGTCGGCCGGGGGCGTACGTGCCATTTCGAACCGTACACGGAACGACCGGGGCCGATCGACGGAAATTCCCGCCGACCGGCCCCTCCCGCCCGTCGCCCGGCCACCACTCCTGGTGGACCGCGCTACGCACGGGCTGTCACACGCGCGTCAGCCGCGCGGCTTCTCCCGCATCTCGTACGTCGCGATGACGTCGTCGATCTTGATGTCGTTGAAGTTCCCGAGGTTGATACCGCCCTCGAAGCCTTCGCGGATCTCGGTGACGTCGTCCTTGAAGCGACGCAGGCCCACGATGGTGAGGTCCTCCGCGATGACCTTGCCGTCGCGGACGACGCGCGCCTTGGTGTTGCGCTTGACCTCGCCGGAGCGGATGAGCACACCCGCGATGTTGCCGAGCTTGGACGAACGGAAGATCTCGCGGATCTCGGCCGTACCGAGCTCGACCTCCTCGTACTCCGGCTTGAGCATGCCCTTGAGGGCCGCCTCGATCTCCTCGATCGCCTGGTAGATGACCGAGTAGTACCGGACGTCGACGCCCTCGCGCTCGGCCATCTGCGTGGCGCGGCCCTCGGCCCGCACGTTGAAGCCGATGACGATCGCGTCGGAGCCGGTCGCCAGGTTGATGTCCGACTCGGTGACCGCACCCACACCGCGGTGCAGGATGCGGATCTCGACCTCTTCGCCGACGTCGAGCTGGAGCAGCGAGGACTCGAGAGCCTCCACCGAACCGGACGCGTCGCCCTTGATGATGATGTTGAGATCCTGCACCAGACCGGCCTTGAGCACCTTGTCGAGGTCCTCGAGGGACACCCGGCGGGTGCGCTTGGCGAAGGCGGCGTTGCGTTCGCGCGCAGCGCGCTTCTCAGCGATCTGGCGTGCCGTGCGGTCCTCGTCGACGACGAGGAAGTTGTCGCCGGCGCCCGGGACGTTGGTCAGACCCAGGACCAGGACGGGGGTCGACGGACCCGCTTCCTCGACGTTGTTGCCCTTGTCGTCGAGCATGGCGCGGACCCGGCCGTACGCGTCGCCGGCGACCATCGTGTCGCCGACCCGCAGGGTGCCGCGCTGAACGAGGACGGTGGCCACGGCGCCGCGGCCGCGGTCGAGGTGGGCCTCGATCGCGATGCCCTGCGCGTCCTGCTCCGCATTGGCGCGCAGGTCGAGCGAGGCGTCCGCGGTGAGGACCACGGCCTCCAGCAGGGAGTCGATGTTCAGACCCTGCTTGGCGGAGATGTCGACGAACATGGTGTCGCCGCCGTACTCCTCGGCCACCAGGCCGTACTCGGTCAGCTGACCGCGCACCTTCGTCGGGTCGGCGCCCTCGACGTCGATCTTGTTGACCGCGACCACGATCGGCACGTCGGCCGCCTTGGCGTGGTTCAGGGCCTCGATCGTCTGCGGCATGACACCGTCGTTGGCCGCCACCACGAGGATCGCGATGTCGGTCGACTTCGCACCACGGGCACGCATGGCGGTGAACGCCTCGTGACCCGGGGTGTCGATGAAGGTGATGCGGCGCTCTTCCTCGTTGACATCGGTCGCGACCTGGTAGGCACCGATGTGCTGGGTGATGCCACCGGCCTCGCCCGCGACCACGTTGGTCTTGCGGATCGCGTCCAGCAGGCGGGTCTTACCGTGGTCGACGTGACCCATGACGGTCACCACCGGCGGACGGGAGACGAGCATCTCCTCGCCGCCCTCGTTCTCGCCGAACTCGATGTCGAAGGACTCCAGGAGCTCCCGGTCCTCCTCCTCCGGGCTGACGATCTCGACGATGTAGTTCATCTCGTCGGCGAGCAGCTGCAGCGTCTCGTCGGAGACCGACTGGGTCGCGGTGACCATCTCGCCGAGGTTCAGCATGACCTGGACCAGCGACGCCGGGTTGGCGTTGATCTTCTCCGCGAAGTCGGTCAGCGAGGCACCGCGCGACAGGCGAACCGTCGCACCGTTGCCGCGCGGCAGCATGATGCCGCCGACCGACGGGGCCTGCATGGCCTCGTACTCCTGACGGCGCTGCCGCTTCGACTTGCGGCCACGACGCGCCGGACCGCCGGGACGGCCGAACGCACCCTGCGTGCCACCACGGGCGCCGGGACCACCCGGACGACCACCGAAGCCGGGACGACCGGCGAAGCCGCCGCCACCGCCACCGGGACCGCCGCCACCGGGACGACCGGCGAAACCACCGCCACCGCCACCGGGACGACCGCCACCGCCGCCGCCACCGGGACGACCGGCGAAGCCGCCGCCACCGCCACCGGGACGACCGCCACCGGCACCGGGACGACCGGCACCACCGGGACCGCGACCGCCGCCGCCGGGGCCCGGACGCGGGCCGGCAGCCGGACGCTGCGGCATCATGCCCGGGTTCGGGCGGTTACCGCCGCCGGGACGCGGACCGGCACCGCCGGGCGCCGCACCCTGCGGACGGGGCATCGCACCGGGGGTCGGACGCGGACCGCCGCCCTGGCCCTGCGGCCGGGGACCACCCTGGCCGCCGCCCTGCGGGCGCGGACCGGGCTGGCCGGGACGCGGGGCGCCACCGGGACGCGGGGCCTGCGGACGGGCCATGCCCGTGGAGCCACCGGAGGTGAAGGGGTTGTTGCCCGGACGCGGACCGGCCGGACGGGAGCCGCCGGGACGCGGCGCCTGCCCACCAGGACGCGGGGCGTTGCCACGCTGCTGGCCCTGGCCGGACGACGGACGACCACCGGGACGCGGGCCCGGGGCGGCACCCGGGCGGGTGCTCTGCGGTGCGGCGGCCGCCGGCGACGGCGGGGCCTGGAACTCCGGCTGCGCGGGCGCGGCCGGAGCGGGCTTGGGCGCCGCGGGGCGCGCCGGGGCCGGACGCGGACCCGGGGTGGGGCCACCGGCAGGCTTGGAGGCCGCGGGGGCCACCGGGGTAACAGGTGCCTCCGGGGTAACAGGTGCCACCGGGGCAACGGGTGCCGCCGGGGCAACAGGTGCCTCCGGGGCGGCCGGAGCCGCGGGGCCCGGCTTGGGGGCGCCCGGCTTCGGGGCAGCCGGACGCGCCGCCTGCGCCGGAGTGGGCGCGGACGGCTTCGCGGGGGCCGACTTGCGCGGCGCCGCGGGCTTGCCGGCGGTACGGCCACCGCCGCTGCCCGCCTGGAAAGCGTCGGTCAGCTTGCGAACAACCGGCGCCTCGATCGTCGAGGACGCCGAACGGACGAATTCACCAAGTTCTTGGAGCTTGGCCATGACGACCTTGCTCTCAACACCGAACTCCTTGGCGAGTTCGTAAACCCGGACCTTAGCCACTTCGCTCCTTCTAGGTCCGGGTGTCCACCGGACCGTCGCTACTTCATGGGCGTACTCATCGCGTACTCATCGAGTGCTCATCGCAATCTCGACCTACTTCCGACTCGCGAGGTACCTGACCGCACGGTGTTCCGTGCGCTGTGCGTTTCTTGCCTGTGCGTTATTGCCATGGCTGCTGCTCAACGCGCGCCCCCTTCGACGAACCGGCGCAACTCCGCCGTCTCGAACGGGCCGCGGCCCCGGTAGGCCCGGGGGAACGCCCGGCGGCGAACCGCCAGGTCGACGCAGACCAGTGTCCGGTGCACATAAGCACCCCGGCCGGGCAGCGTACCGCGAGGATCGGGGACGCACTCGCCCTCGATCACCACGATGCGCAGCAAATCGCCCTTGGCCGCTCGCTCCCGGCAACCCAGACAAGTGCGCTCAGGGCATGCGCGGGCATGCGTCCGGCCAGACACTGCTTAAGTCTACCTCCCCACGGCCACTCCACCCCGACGGGGTAAAGCCGGATCCGTTGCTCAGAATTCCCTGCGGGGCGCCGCGGCACCACTTCTTTTCGTCGTCCGCCGCGGCCACCCGTCGCGCTGGCTCAGCCCTGCGCCGTCGCGTGCTCGGTGTCGGGGCGGATGTCGATCCGCCAGCCGGTGAGCCGCGCCGCGAGCCGGGCGTTCTGCCCTTCCTTGCCGATGGCCAGCGACAGCTGGTAATCGGGCACGGTCACCCGGGCGGAGCGCGCCGACAGGTCCACGACCTCGACCTTGCTGACCCGGGCCGGGGACAGCGCGTTCGCCACCAGCTCGGCCGGGTCGTCCGACCAGTCCACGATGTCGATCTTCTCGCCGTTGAGCTCGGCCATCACAGCCCGCACCCGGCCGCCCATCGGCCCGATGCACGCGCCCTTGGGGTTCAGCCCCGACCGCATCGACCGCACCGCGATCTTCGTGCGGTGGCCGGCCTCGCGGGCGATGGCGGCGATCTCCACCGACCCGTCGGCGATCTCCGGCACCTCCATGGCGAACAGCTTCTTCACCAGATTGGGGTGGGTGCGCGAGAGGGTGACCGAGGGGCCGCGGACACCCTTGACGACGCGGACGACGTACGACCGCAGCCGGGTGCCGTGCGTGTACTCCTCGCCCGGGACCTGCTCCTGCACCGGCAGGATGGCCTCCAGCCTGCCGATGTCGACCAGGACGTTCTTGGGGTCCTTGCCCTGCTGGACGACGCCGGTGACGACGTCGCCCTCCCGCCCGGCGTACTCACCGAACGTGATCTCCTCCTCGGCGTCCCGCAGCCGCTGCAGGATGACCTGCTTGGCGGTGGTCGCCGCGATCCGCCCGAAACCGGACGGGGTGTCGTCGAACTCGCGCGGCTCGGCACCCTCCTCCAGGTCTTCCGGATCCTCCTTCGCCCACACCGTCACATGCCCGGTGCTGCGGTCCAGCTCCACCCGCGCCCGGCGGCGGCTGCCCTCGGTGCGGTGGTACGCGATGAGGAGGGCCGACTCGATCGCCTCGACCAGCAGGTCGAACGAGATCTCCTTCTCCCGCACCAGACCCCGCAGGGCACTCATGTCGATGTCCACGGCTACGCCTCCTCCTTGTTCTCGTCGTGCTCGTCGTACTCGTTGTGCTCGTCGTACTCGTTGTGCTCGTCGTGCTCGTCGTGCTCGTCTGTGTGCGCGTCCTGCGACGCCTCGCCCTTGGCGGCGCGGGCGGGCTTGGGGTTGAACTCCAGCTCGACCCGCGCCTTGGCGATCTCCTCGAACGCGACCCGGCGGGCCGTCGGCTTGCGGCCCTTGACGCCCGGAACCTCCAGGTCCAGGCCGGTGTCGTCGGTGGCGACGATCCGTGCCACCAGGTCACCGCCCTCGTGGAGGCGGGCCTTGATCAGGCGGCCGACGGCGCGGCGGTAGTGCCGCGACTCGGTCAGCGGCCGGTCGGCACCGGGCGAGGTCACCTCAAGGGTGTACGGGGCGCCGCCCATCGCGTCGGTGTCGTCCAGGACCATGGACGCCTCGCGGCTCAGCTCGGCACATTCGTCCAATTGGACGCCCGCGTCGGAATCGACCACGATCCTCAGCACCCGGCTCTTGCCGGCCGGGGTCACCTCGATCTCTTCCAGATCCAGGTCTCGCGCGGCGACGAGCGGTTCAAGCAGTCCGCGCAGCCTCTCGCTCTGGGTGGTGCTCATCCGGGTGACTCCTCGGCCGCGTGTGCTGTTGTGGGTAGGTCGCGTGTCGGGTCAAAGCCTATCGGTTCCGGCGGGGTACTGACGATTCGGTGGGTCGCCATGGATACGCTCGCCTGCGGTGATCACGACGGAAGACCCCGGGAAGTGCAACGTGCCGAAAGTGGCGCTCACACGCAGAACGACCCTGCTGGCCGGCGCCGCCCTGGGGGGTGCGGCACTGCTCGCCGGATGCGCCGAAAGCGCCCGGCCCGCCCCGGACGCACCCGAGCACTCGGCGGCCGCGGAACGGCTGCGGGCACGGGCCGCCCAGGACAGCACGGCGCTGCTCGCGCGGTACGACGCGACACTCGCGGCACATCCGGCGCTGGGGACGCGGCTGCGGCCACTCCGGGCCGAAGTCGCCCGCCACGCCGAGGCGTTCACCGCCGACCCGCCGTCCGCCGGCGCCTCCGCTCCTGCCTCAGCGCCGCCGGCCGGCGCGGCGCGGGGGGCCGACGCGCCCCGCGTACCGGCCGATGAGCGGGCCGCCCGTACGGCGCTCGCCGATGCGGAACGCACGCTCGCGGACGCCCGTACGGCGGCTCTGGTGTCCGCGCCGGCCGAACTGGCCCGGCTGCTCGCCTCGGTCGCGGCGGCCGGGGCGGCCCATGCGTACCTCCTGACGGAGGCCGGGTGAGGCGGACGCCGCCGAACCCGTGCCCTGTGGTGCGCAGGGCGATGACGTACGGCGCGGAGCCAACGGCGAGGCGCCCCAGTAGAGGGAGAAGGAACGGAGCATGACGACGACGGGCGCACCGCGTGACGGGGGTCGCGACCGCGACGAGTTGACGGCGACGCAGGCCGCGCTGGCGGCGGAGCACGCCGCGGTGTACGGGTACGGCGTGGTCGGCGGGCGGATCGGGGCCGGGCGACGCACGGAGGCACAGGCCGCGTACGACGCGCATCGGTCCCGGCGGGACGCGCTGCGGCGTGCCGTGCGGGACCTCGGCGGCACACCGCAGGCCGCGGCCGCCGGCTACGCGCTGCCGTTCCCGGTGCCGGACGCGGCCGCCGCGGTGCGGCTGGCCGCGGAGTTGGAGGACCGGGTGGCGGCCGTCTACGCGGACCTCGTCCGGGCCGCCGGTGGTACGCACCGCAAGGAGGCGGCGGCGGCGCTGCGCGAGGCGGCGGTGCGGGCGGTCCGCTGGCGGGGCAGCGGCGTAGCCTTCCCTGGGCTCGTGGAGCGGGCCGCGGCGCCCGCCCCGTCGGGTGCCGCGGGCACCGACTCCGACGCGCTGTGACGACCGGCCGCCGCGGCGGCCACTCCCCCACGAAAAGGACAGCTCAGGCATGGCAACGGCACCCATCGAACCGCCGCAACGATTGGTGAGCGCGCTCAGCGGCGATCAGGAGGGTCCCGTACGGGCCTGGCTGGCGGCGCTGCCGGAACTGGTCCAACAGCGGCTGGACGCCTGGGAGTTGACGCTGGATCGGGTGCACGCACCGGGTGGCCGCAGCAGCCTCGTGGCGTTCGTGCGGCAGCAGGACGGGACGCCGGCGGCGTTGAAGTTCCCGGTGCCGGGGCGGGCCGCCGCGCAGGAGGCGGCGGCGCTGCGGGTGTGGGACGGCTGGGGTGCGGTGCAACTGCTGCGGGCCGACGAGGCGAGCGGTGCACTGCTGCTGGAGCGGTTGCAGGGATCGGTGTCGCTGCGCTCGCTGCCGGAGGCCAAGGCGCTGCTGGAGGCGGCCGGCACGGTGCGCCGGCTGTGGGTGGCGCCGCCGGCGGGGCATCCGTTCGCCACGGTGGCGGAGCGGACCGCGGCGGACGCGGAGCGGCTCCGGGCGGCCGGGGAACCGGCGGGTGCCGGACCACTGCTGGACGAGGCGCTGGAGCTGGGGCGGTCGCTGCCGGCCGGGGCGGCGGAGGATTTCGTGCTGCACGGGGCGTTCCGGCAGGGGAAGGTACTGGCCGGCGAGCGCGCGCCGTGGCTGACGGTGGGGCCGTCGCCGCTGGTCGGCGAGCGGGCGTACGACCTGGCGCGGCTGGTGTTGGACCGGTTCGAGGATCTGCTCGCCGGGTCGGGCGCGGCCGCGGCGGCCCGGCGGCGGGTGGCGAAGCTGGCCGACTCGCTGGATGTGGACCGGGAGCGGCTGCGCGGCTGGTCGCTGTACCGGGCGGTGCGCGCCGGGGTGCGGGAGTCGGTGTCGGGTGACCGGCGGCGGGGCGAGTCGCTGCTGGAGTTCGCGACCTACGTGTAGCGGGCGGGTACGGCGACGGGCCGGTCGGGGCGGGTGCCCCGGCCGGCCCGTCGCCGTATGCGGTCAGGCGCTGAGGCGCGCGACGGCCTCCGCGACCGTCAGCTCCTCGCGCTCGCCGGTGCGGCGGTCCTTGACCTCGACGACGCCCTCGCCGGCGCGGCGGCCGGCGACGACGATGGTCGGCACGCCGATCAGCTCCGCGTCGGTGAACTTCACGCCGGGCGAGACGCCGGGCCGGTCGTCGACCAGGACCCGCAGGCCGGCGGCGGCGAGCTGGTCGCTGACCTCCAGGGCGAGTTCGGTCTGCTTGGCCTTGCCGGCCGCGACGACGTGGACGTCGGCGGGGGCCATCTCACGGGGCCAGCACAGGCCCTTGTCGTCGGCGTGCTGCTCGGCCAGCGCGGCGACGGCCCGCGAGACGCCGATGCCGTACGAGCCCATGGTGACGCGGACCGGCTTGCCGTTCTGGCCGAGCACGTCGAGCTGGAAGGCGTCGGCGTACTTGCGGCCCAGCTGGAAGATGTGGCCGATCTCGATGGCGCGGTCCAGCTTCAGGCCGGTGCCGCAGTTCGGGCAGGGGTCGCCCTCCTGCACCACGACCGCGTCGACGTACGCGTCGACCTCGAAGTCGCGGCCGGCGACGACGTTCTTGGCGTGCACGCCTTCCTTGTTGGCGCCGGTGATCCAGGCGGTGCCGGGGGCGATGCGGGGGTCGGCGAGGTACGTCACCTTCTCCAGGCCCTGCGGGCCGACGTAGCCGCGGACGAGGTCGTCGCGGCCCACGAAGTCCTCGGCGGTCACCAGCTCGACGGCGGCCGGGGCGAAGTGCGCCTCGACCTTGTCCATGTCGACCTCGCGGTCACCGGGCACGCCCACGGCCACGATCTCGCCGCCGACCTTGACCAGGAGGTTCTTGAGGGTGGCGGAGGCCGGCACGCCGAGGTGCGCGGCGAGCGTCTCGATGGTCGGGGTGTCCGGCGTCGGGACCTCTTCCAGCGCGGGCACGTCGGCGGCGTCCACCGGCTTCAGGGCGTAGGTGATCGCCTCGGTGTTGGCCGCGTAGTCGCAGCTCGGGCAGTCGGCGAAGGTGTCCTCGCCGGCCGCGGCCGGGGCGAGGAACTCCTCGGACTTGGAGCCGCCCATGGCGCCGGCGGTGGCGGCGCAGATGCGGTAGTCGAGGCCCAGGCGCTCGAAGATCCGCTGGTACGCGGCGCGGTGCAGCGCGTACGACTCGGCGAGACCCTCGTCGGCGGTGTCGAAGGAGTACGAGTCCTTCATCTGGAACTCGCGGCCGCGCAGGATGCCGGCGCGCGGGCGGGCCTCGTCGCGGTACTTGGTCTGGATCTGGTAGAGGATCACCGGCAGGTCCTTGTAGGACGTGCACTGGTCCTTCACCAGCTGGGTGAAGATCTCCTCGTGGGTGGGGCCGAGGAGGTAGTCGCCTCCCCTGCGGTCCTTCAGGCGGAACAGCTCGGCGCCGTACTCCTCCCAGCGGCCGGTCGCCTCGTAGGGCTCCCTCGGCAGGAGGGCGGGCAGCAGGACCTCCTGGCCGCCGATGGCGTCCATCTCCTCGCGCACGATCCGCTCGACGTTGGCGAGGACCTTCTTGCCGAGCGGCAGCCAGGACCAGACACCGGCGGCGGTGCGGCGCACGAAACCGGCGCGCACCAGGAGCTTGTGGCTGAGCACCTCGGCGTCGGCCGGGTCGTCGCGCAATGTCTTGAACATCAACCGGGACATGCGCTGGACCTGTGCGGCGTTGGCCATGGGAGTTTCTCCTGCGTAAGAAAGGTGACTCCCTGGAGGTTAGCCGCAGGGGTGTGGCGCACGGAAATGCGTATCCGCTGCGCGGGGCTGCTTCCCGCCTTGGCGGGTTCGCCGCCGTGGGGGTTGTTGCTGTTGCGCCTGCGGCGCCGGCCGCTGCGCGGGGCTGTGCGGACCCGTCCCCTCCCGTTGCTGGAAGGGAAGAGAAGGAGCGTGGTCAGGGGCGCTTCAGGGGGAGGGGGGCGCCCATGACCGCGTAGGGGGTCGGGGCGCTCGGAAACAGCACCCGGCGGGCGATGTCCTGGTAGCCGAGGGAACGGTACAGGCCGCGGGCCGGGCTTTCGGTGTCGATGGCGGAGAGGATGCTGCGGGGTTCGGCGGCCCCGTCGGTGATCCGAGTGATCAGGCCGCGGCCGATGCCGCGGTTCTGGTAGGCGGGGTGGACGTGCAGTTCGGTGATGACGAAGGAGTCGTCGAGCCAGTGGTCCAGGCCCTGGCTGCGCAGGTAGGGCTCGACGACGGTGGACCACCAGTGGGCGCGGTCGTTGGGCATGCCGTAGACGAAGCCGACGAGTCGGCCGGCGGGGGTGGTGGCGCCGAGGGCGCGGGCGCCGGGGCAGCCGAAGTGACGCAGCACGATGTGGCGGCGAACTGCGATCTCGTCGTCGCTGAGTCCGAAGGCGAGGGCTTGTACGGCGAGCGCGTCGTCCACGCGGGCAGCGAGATCGAGCGGGCCGACCGCGACGTCATCCATGGTCGGAGCGTACAAGGCGGCGGGTCAGAAAAGTACGCTCATGAATGCGCCGACTTCCTCGAAGCCCACCCGGCGGTAGGCGGCGCGGGCGGCGGTGTTGAAGTCGTTGACGTAGAGGCTGACGACGGGGGCGACGTCGCTGAGGGCATAGCGGAGGACCGCGGCCATGCCGGATTCGGACAGGCCCTTGCCGCGGTGAGCGGGGGCGACCCAGACGCCCTGGATCTGGCAGGCGTGCGGGGTGGCGGCGCCGATCTCGGCCTTGAAGACGACCTTGCCGTCCTCGATGCGGGCGAACGAGCGGCCGGCGCCGACGAGTTCGGCGACCCGTGCCTGGTAGAGGAGTCCGCCGTCGCCGGCGAGCGGGGAGATGCCGACCTCTTCGGTGAACATGGCCACGCACGCGGGCATGATCAGGTCGAGTTCGTCCTTGCGGATCCGCCGGACGTACGGGTCGGGGGCGATCTCGGTGGACGGGGTGCGGGCGACCATCAGCGGCTGGTGCGCGCGGATCTCGCGGGCCGGGCCCCAGTGGGGTTCCAGCAGTGACCAGAGAACGGCGGTGGGGCCGGCCGGGCCGACGATGGAGGAGCAGCGGCGGCCCTGGCGGCGGGCGCGTTCGGCGAAGCCGCGGACGGCTTCGGGGGTGGCGCAGACGGGGACGAGGTTGGCCCCGGCGTAGCAGAGGGACTCCAGTCGGCCGCCGACGTACCAGCCCCACATCTCGCCGCCCAGCCGCCAGGGGTCGAGGCCGGCGACCTGGACCCGGGCGGCGACGAAGGCGTTGGCGACCGGGTCGCGGTCCAGGACCACGAGTGCCGCGTCGAGCTCTCCCGGTTCGAGGACCTTGATGGTGGTGGTCGTCAGCACGTGTGGGGAAGCCTCACCGTTGCGGGGCCTGGGAGGCCAGGCGGAGCGGGTCCTGGCACTGTACCTCCACGGGCCGGGGAGCACCCCGGGCTCCTGGGGGCGACGGACTCGAGCCCCGCGGCCCGGGAGGGCGGCGGGGCTCGGACGGGGTGCGGCGCTGGTCAGCCGGCGGCGGTGACGACCGGCTCGCCGGAGGCGACGCCGTCGGCCTCCATCTGCGCGGCGATCTTCAGGGCCTCTTCGATGAGGGTCTCGACGATCTTGGACTCGGGGACGGTCTTGATGACCTCGCCCTTGACGAAGATCTGGCCCTTGCCGTTGCCGGAGGCGACGCCGAGGTCGGCCTCGCGGGCCTCGCCGGGGCCGTTGACGACGCACCCCATGACGGCGACCCGGAGCGGGACCTCCATACCCTCCAGGCCCGCGGTGACCTCGTCGGCGAGCTTGTAGACGTCGACCTGGGCGCGGCCGCAGGACGGGCAGGAGACGATCTCCAGGCGGCGGGGGCGGAGGTTGAGGGACTCCAGGATCTGGATGCCGACCTTGACCTCCTCCACGGGCGGGGCGGAGAGCGAGACCCGGATGGTGTCGCCGATGCCCTCGCTGAGCAGCGCGCCGAAGGCGACCGCGGACTTGATGGTGCCCTGGAAGGCGGGGCCGGCCTCGGTGACGCCGAGGTGGAGGGGGTAGTCGGACTGGGCGGCGAGCTGGCGGTAGGCGTTGACCATCACGACCGGGTCGTTGTGCTTGACCGAGATCTTGATGTCGCGGAAGCCGTGCTCCTCGAAGAGGGACGCCTCCCACAGGGCGGACTCGACCAGGGCCTCGGGGGTGGCCTTGCCGTACTTCTGGAGCAGGCGCCGGTCGAGGGAGCCGGCGTTGACGCCGATCCGGATCGGGGTGCCGGCGTCGGAGGCCGCCTTGGCGATCTCCTTGACCTTGTCGTCGAACTGCTTGATGTTGCCCGGGTTGACCCGGACCGCGGCGCAGCCGGCGTCGATGGCGGCGAAGACGTACTTCGGCTGGAAGTGGATGTCCGCGATCACCGGGATCTGCGACTTCCTCGCGATCACCGAGAGCGCGTCGGCGTCGTCCTGGGTGGGGCAGGCGACCCGGACGATCTGGCAGCCGGAGGCGGTCAGCTCGGCGATCTGCTGGAGCGTGGCGCCGATGTCGGAGGTCCGGGTGGTCGTCATCGACTGCACCGAGACCGGTGCGTCTCCGCCCACGGCGACCGTACCGACCTGGATCTTGCGGCTGACCCGGCGGTCGGCGAGCTTGGTCGGGACGTCCGGCATTCCCAGTGCGATGGCAGTCATCTGGCGAGCAACCCCAAGGTATGGATCAAGGCCCGGATTCGGCGGGCTCCGGTCATCGAGCCTACGGCACCCGGGTTGCCGGAGGCACATCGAACCCTGAGGCCCCACGAAAGGGGGCGGCCGGGCACGCCCATACGGTCGCGGCGTGCCCGGCCGGGGTTTTCGCGGCTTATGTCAGCTTCACCGGGTTCACCACGTCGGCGACCAGCACCAGCAGGGTGAAGCAGACGAAGATCCCGGCGACGACGTAGGCGATCGGCATGAGCTTGGCCACGTCGAAGGGGCCGGGGTCGGGGCGCCGGACGACCTTGGCGAAGGCGCGCCGCAGCGACTCCCACAGAGCGCCGGCGATATGGCCGCCGTCCAGCGGCAGCAGCGGCAGCATGTTGAACAGGAACAGCGAGAGGTTGAAGCCGGCGACCAGGAAGAGCATGGTCGCCACCCGCTGCTCCGGCGGGATGTGCAGGGAGAAGACCTCGCCGCCGACCCGGGCCGCGCCGACCACGCCCATCGGGGAGTCCTGCTTGCGCTCGGCGCCGTTGAAGGCCGCGTTCCACAGGTCCGGGATCTTGCCGGGGAGGTTTATCAGCGACGCGGCGCCCTGCTGGACCATGTTGCCCATGCGGTCGACGGACTGGCCGAAGGACTGCTGGACGATGCCGCTGGCCGGGGTGAAGCCGAGGAATCCGGCGGTGACGAACTGGCCGGGGACGTAGCCGCCGTGGCCGTCGGTCTTGGCGACCCTGTTCTCGATGAGGTCGGCGTGCAGCGTCTGCCGGGCGCCGTGCCGCTCGACGACGAGCGTGGCCGGCCCGGTGGTCCTGCGGATCTGGTCCTGGAGGGTGCCCCAGTCGGGGACGGCCCGGCCGTTGAAGGAGACGATCCTGTCGCCGGCGCGCAGGCCGGCGGCCTTGGCCGGGGAGTCCTTGGCACCGGCCGAGCACTTGTCGGTCTGCGCGGAGGCCGCGATGACACAGTCGGAGACCGAGCTGACCTGGGTGGTCTGGGTGTTGATGCCGAAGCCCATCAGCACGCTCATGAAGATCACCACGGCCAGGACCAGGTTCATGAACGGCCCGGCGAACATCACGATCACGCGCTTCCAGGGCTTGCGCGTGTAGAACAGCCGGTGCTCGTCGCCGGGCTGGAGCTCCTCGAAGGCCGCCGAGCGGGCGTCCTCGATCATGCCGCGGAACGGCGAGGTGGAGCGGGCCTGGAGCTTCCCGTCGTCGCCGGGCGGGAACATGCCGATCATCCGGATGTAGCCGCCCAGCGGGATCGCCTTGACGCCGTACTCGGTGTCGCCCTTCTTCCGGGAGAAGATCGTCGGCCCGAAGCCCACCATGTACTGCGGCACGCGGATGCCGAACATCTTGGCCGTGGTGAGGTGGCCGAGCTCGTGCCAGGCGATGGAGAACAGCAGGCCGACAACGAAGACGACTATGCCGAGAATGGTCATCCAGGTCGTCATGCGCGAGCCTCCGAGGGGGTGCGTGCCGCCGCGGCGGCCAGTTCGCGGGCGCGGGCGCGCGCCCAGGTCTCGGCCTGCAGGACGTCCGCAACGGTCAGGGAGGTTCCGTCGCCGGGCGTGCTGCCGGGGCGGGCTCCGTCCTGGCTCTGCTTCTTCACCACTCCGGATGCCAGCCCTTCGTCGACCACTGCGGCGACCGTATCCACAATCCCTGTGAACGGCAGCCCGCCGGTGAGGAACGCCGCCACGCACTCCTCGTTCGCGGCGTTGAAGACGGCCGGGGCGGTGCCGCCCAGTTCGCCGACCCGGCAGGCCAGCGGCACGGACGGGAAGGCGTCCTGGTCGAGCGGGAAGAACTCCCAGGTCTGGGCGGTCCTCCAGTCGATGCCGGGCGCCGCGTCGGGGACCCGCTCGGGCCAGCCGAGGCCCAGCGCGATCGGCATCCGCATGTCGGGCGGGCTGGCCTGGGCGAGGGTGGAGCCGTCGGTGAATTCCACCATCGAGTGGACGTAGGACTGCGGGTGGACGGCGACCTCGATGCGGTCGAAGGGGACGTCGAAGAGCAGGTGCGCCTCGATGACCTCCAGGCCCTTGTTGACCAGGGTCGCGGAGTTGATGGTGACGACCGGGCCCATGGACCAGGTGGGGTGGGCCAGCGCCTGCTCGGGGGTGACGCCGGCCAGCTCGCGCCGGGTGCGGCCGCGGAACGGGCCGCCGGAGGCGGTGACCACCAGCTTGCGGACCTCGGCGCGGGTGCCGCCGGTCAGCGCCTGGAAGAGCGCGGAGTGCTCGGAGTCGACGGGGATGATCTGGCCGGGCTTGGCGACGGCCTTGACCAGGGGGCCGCCGACGATCAGCGACTCCTTGTTGGCCAGGGCCAGCACCCGGCCGGCCTTCAGGGCGGCGAGGGTGGGGGCGAGGCCGATGGAGCCGGTGATGCCGTTGAGGACGGTGTGGCACCCCGATGGGCCGCCGGCGGCGAGCTCGGTGGCCGCGTCGGGGCCGGCCAGGATCTCCGGCAGCGGCTCGCCCGCGCCGTAGTGCGCGGCCAGCGCCTCGCGGAGCGCGGGCACCGTGTCCTCGCGCGCCACCGCCACCGCGGTGACCCTCAGCTGGTGCGCCTGCTCGGCGAGCAGCTCGACCCGGCCGCCGGACGCGGCGAGCGCGGTGACCCGGAAGCGGCCGGGGTTGCGCAACACGATGTCGATGGCCTGGGTGCCGATCGAACCGGTCGAACCGAGGATCACGATCTCCCGGGGGCTTGCCGGGTCGCCGGCGGCAGAGTCACCGGTGGCCGGCTCGAAGCGCAGGTGCGGGTGGGCGAGGCTGTCCGTCATGTGGTCCATTGTGGCCGGTCGGTGCGGTGCCCCGGCCACCGAGGGCGCCCGCACCCCGTACGGGCGACGCGTGGGCCGTCCGTACGAGGCGGCCGGGGTTTACCGGTAGGGGCGGCGGGCGTTGTCCTTGGTGCTCCGGCCGGGGGTGGCGTCGGCGATCCAGGCGCCGTCCCCGCTGGGGTCGACGATGCCCTCTTCCAGCCAGGTGTAGCGGCCGCCGAGGACCCCGGAGACGACCTTGCGGTCCAGTTCGTCGGTGTTGGTCCACAGCCGGTGGAACAGTTCCTCGACGCGGATCCGGGCCTGCCGGCAGAAGGCGTCGGCGAGCTGGTGCGCCTCCTGGCCGTGGTCGCCGGTGAGCCGCAGGTGCTCGGCCCGGACGCAGGCCGCGCTCATCGCGAACAGTTCCGCGCCGATGTCGACGATCCGGCCGAGGAAGCCCTGCTTGGTCTCCATCTTTCCCTGCCAGCGGGACATCGCGTAGAACGTGGACCGGGCGAGCTTGCGCGAGGTCCGCTCGACGTACCGCAGGTGGCCCGCGAGTTCGCCGAACTCCTGGTAGGTGCGCGGGAGTTGGCCGGGGCCGGCGACGAGCTTGGGCAGCCAGCGGGCGTAGAAGCCGCCGGCCTTGGCGGCCGCCCTGCCCTTGTCGGCCAGGGTCTTGTCGGGGTCGATCAGGTCGCCGGCGACCGACAGGTGGGCGTCCACCGCCTCGCGGGCGATCAGCAGGTGCATGATCTCCGTGGAGCCCTCGAAGATCCGGTTGATCCGCATGTCCCGCAGCATCTGTTCGGCGGGTACCGCGCGTTCGCCGCGGGCGGCGAGCGAGTCGGCGGTCTCGAAGCCGCGACCGCCGCGGATCTGGACCAGTTCGTCGGCCATCCGCCAGCCCATCTCGGAGCCGTAGAGCTTGGCGAGGGCGGCCTCGATGCGGATGTCGTTGCGGTTCTCGTCGGCCATCTGGGACGCGAGGTCGACGACCGCCTCCAGGGCGAAGGTGGTCGCGGCGATGAAGGAGATCTTGGCGCCGACCGCCTCGTGCTTGGCGATCGGGCGGCCCCACTGCTCGCGGGCGCCGGACCACTCGCGGGCGATCTTCAGGCACCACTTGCCGGTGCCGGCGCACATCGCGGGCAGCGAGAGCCGGCCGGTGTTGAGCGTGGTCAGGGCGATCTTCAGGCCGGCGCCCTCGGGGCCGATGCGGTTGGCGGCCGGCACCCGCACGTCGTGGAAGCGGGTGACGCCGTTCTCCAGGCCGCGCAGGCCCATGAAGGCGTTGCGGTTCTCGACGGTGATGCCGGGCGAGTCGGCCTCGACGACGAAGGCGGTGATGCCGCCCTTGTGGCCCTCGGAGGCCGGCACCCGGGCCATCACCACCAGCAGGTCGGCGACCACGCCGTTGGTGGTCCACAGCTTCACGCCGTCGAGGACGTAGCTGTCGCCGTCGGGGACCGCGGCGGTCGCCAGCCGGGCCGGGTCGGAGCCCACGTCGGGCTCGGTGAGCAGGAACGCCGAGATGTCCGTACGGGCCAGCCGCGGCAGGAACGTCTCCTTCTGCTCCTGGGTGCCGAAGAGCTTCAGCGGCTGCGGTACGCCGATCGACTGATGCGCGGAGAGCAGCGCGCCGATCGCCGGGCTGGCCGAGCCGACCAGGGCGAGGGCGCGGTTGTAGTAGACCTGGGTGAGTCCGAGGCCGCCGTACTTCGGGTCGATCTTCATGCCGAGGGCGCCCAGTTCCTTGAGCCCGCGGACGGTCTCGTCCGGGATCCGGCCCTCCCGTTCGATCCGGGCACCGTCGACCTGCGTCTCGCAGAACTCCCGCAGCGTGGCGAGGAACTTCTCCCCGCGCCGGACGTCGTCCACCGCGGGGGTGGGGTGCGGATGGATGAGGTCGAGCCGGAAGCGCCCCAGGAACAGCTCCTTGGCGAAGCTGGGCTTGTGCCAGTCCTGCTCACGGGCCGCCTCGGCGACCCGGCGGGCTTCGCGCTCGGAAACGTTGCGGATGGACGGAGCGGTCATCAGGAGCTCACCTCGCCGCGGATCGGGAGTTCCGCCGGCGGGCCGGTCGGCCGCCGGACAGTGCTACTTGTGACAAGTACCCGATCCGCGCGGGTTGCACCAGCGGAGCGGAGCCCGCGGGCGGGTCCCCGACACCGGTGGGGCGAGCGGCCCCGACGGCACCACCGCGCCGGGATCCGGTGGCCGTACGACGGGCTACGGACGGCGCCGTACCGGCCCTTGGGGGGTGCCGCATACCGCGCTGGTTGTACACGCGGGGCGGCCTTCCCCCCTTACGGCACGGCCCCGTATCCGCCTCGGTCAGGAGGAACCGGGGCGGAACGGGGCCGTAGCGTCGGAAGTCCGGCCTGGCGGGGGGCAGTGCCGGAAAAAGGGGGACGCGGCGCGCTCCGGAAACAGGGTGCCGGAGCGCGCCGCGCGGAGGGGGCCGGCGCCGGGGGGTGCGCCGGCCGGGGCCTGACGGGCGGTACGGCCCAAGGGATGGCCGTCGCTGTCCACCGAGCCAGGCCGGACCGGAGGGGGTGCGGGGTGGGCCGACGAGCCCGGCCCACCCGGTTCCGGGATTTCCCGGGGCCTACAGGTCCAGTCCGGTGAGGACCAGGACCCGCTCGTAGGTGTAGTCGTCCATGGCGTAGCGGACGCCCTCGCGACCGACGCCGGACTGCTTGACGCCGCCGTAGGGCATCTGGTCGGCGCGGTAGGACGGCACGTCGCCGACGACCACGCCGCCGACCTCCAGCGCGCGGTGGGCGCGGAAGGCGGTCTTGGCGTCGTGCGTGAACACGCCGGCCTGGAGGCCGAACTTGGAGTCGTTGACGGCTGCGAACGCCGCGTCAACCCCGTCGACCTTCTGGAGGGTGAGCACCGGGCCGAAGACCTCTTCGGTGGCGAGGGTCGCGCCGGCCGGCACGTCCTCCAGCACGGTCGGCGCGTAGGAGGCGCCGTCGCGCTTGCCGCCGGCGAGGAGCTTGGCGCCGCGCTCGACGGCGTCGTTCACCCAGGACTCCACGCGCTGGGCGGCGGCCTCGCTGACCAGCGGGCCGACCTCGGTGGCCGGGTCCGTCGGGTCGCCGGTGACCTGGGCCTCGACGGCCGCGACCACCTTCGGCACCAGCCGGTCGTAGACCGAGGCGTCGGCGATGACCCGCTGCACCGAGATGCAGGACTGGCCGCCCTGGTAGTTGGAGAAGGTGGCGATGCGCTGCGCCGCCCAGTCCAGGTCCTGCTCGGAGGACCAGTCGGGCAGGACGACGGCCGCGCCGTTGCCGCCCAGCTCCAGGGTGCAGTGCTTGCGCGGCACCGAGTCGAGGATGGCGTAGCCGACCGTGTCGGAGCCGGTGAAGGAGATGACCGGCAGCCGCTCGTCCTGGACCAGCGCCTCCATGCGGTCGTTGGGGACCGGGAGGATCGACCAGGAGCCGGCGGGCAGGTCGGTGCCGGCCAGCAGCTCACCGATGATCAGGCCGGAGAGCGGGGTGGCCGGGGCCGGCTTGAGGATGATCGGGACGCCGGCGGCGATGGCTGGGGCGATCTTGTGGGCGCAGAGGTTCAGCGGGAAGTTGAACGGCGCGATGCCCAGGACCGTGCCGCGCGGGAAGCGGCGGGTCAGCGCGAGCCGGCCGGCGCCGCCCGCGTCGGTGTCCAGGCGCTGCGCCTCGCCGCCGTTGAAGCGGCGGGCCTCCTCGGCCGCGAAGCGGAACACGGAGATGGCGCGGCCGACCTCGCCGCGGGCCCACTTGATGGGCTTGCCGTTCTCCGCGGAGATCAGCTGGGCGATCTCCTCGGTGCGCTCCACCAGCCCGCGCACCACGTGGTCCAGGGCGGCGGCCCGCACGTGGGCGGGGGTCACGGCCAGTTCGTCCTGGACCGCGACGGAGGCGGCGACGGCCTCCTCGACCTGGGCCTCGGTGGGAACGCTCACCGTGCCGACGACACGTCCGTCCCAGGGGGAGGTGACATCGAAGGTGGTCTCGCCGGTGGCCTCACGGCCGGCGAGCCAGAAGGCAGTGGGGGCTGCAGCAGTGTTCGGCACAGTGGATCCCGGCCCTTCAGTGATGGTGGGTGGTGCACGCGCAGCTCTGGGAGCGGCTTGGCGTCGGACTCTGGAGCCCACCGTAGGGGTGCGACGGCCTCCTGGCGCTTGTCCGAAGCGGCGTAATCCACCAGGTCGCCTCTCCGCGGTGGAGTCCACGGGACTGCTCCTGCCGCCCCGGGGCCCGGGCCACGGTCCCCGGTCCGCGCCCCGAACCCGGCCCGCCCGGGACCCGCCCGGCCCGGGTGCTCCGCCCGCCCTACTCCCCCACCTGCGCCGACGTCGCCTTCAACGCCAGCCACAGCTCCATCCGGACGTCCGCATCGTCCAGCGAGCGGCCCAGGATCTCCTCCACCCGCCGCATCCGGTAGCGCAGGGTGTGGCGGTGAACGCCCAGGTCGGCGGCGGCCGCGTCCCACTGGCCGTGTCGGGCCAGCCAGGCGCGCAGGGAGGCCACCAGGTCGCCGCGCCCGGTCGCGTCGTGCTCGCGCAACGCCCGCAGCAGCCCGTCGGCGAACGCCCGTACCGCGTCGTCCGCGAGCAGCGGCAGGACCGAGCCGGCCGCCACGTCCTCGTGCTCCACCAGGGCGCGGCCGCGGCGGCGGGCGACGGAGAGCGCCTGTTCGGCCTGGCGGTAGGCGTTGGCGGCGGCCATCGGGCCGGTGGGTGCGGAGAGGCCGACGGCCAGCCCCTCGCCCTCCCGGCCGGCGCCGGCCCGGCCGTTCCGGCCGCGCGGACGGGCCTGGGTGCCGAGGCGGGCCTCGGTCGCGGCGGCGAACGCGGCGCCGGCGTCCGCGGCCGCCCCGCCGTCCGCGACCAGCACGATCAGCCGGCCGACGTCCGGTACGGCGAGCACCGCCTCGCCGGTACGGGCGGCGGCGGACTCCATGGCGTCGGCGAGCGCGTCCAGGACGGGCGCGATGGCGGCGCCCGACGGCGACGGGGGACGTCCCTGTTCGAACGAAGCGGAGGGCTTGGGGGAGGACGCCTGGTCGTCGGCGGGCACCGGCTCGGCCACCAGCATCCGGAACGGGGCGTCCAACAGCCCTCCGTAGAGCCGCCCGGCCACCGCCCGGGCGTGGTCCGGTTCGCCGGCCAGCAGCATCTTCAGGACCGCGGCGCCCAGTCGCTGCTCGGCGTCCTGGAGCGCCCGGGACCGCTCGGTGGTCAGGGTCAGCAGCGCGACCGCGGAGTGCACCGCGTACCGCTCGGCGGTGCCGAGCGGCGCACCGGTCCCCACGGCGAGCACCCCGCGGGCCCGCCGCCCGGTGCCCAGCGACTGGAGCTCCACCCGGTCGTCGCCGTCGGTGTCGCTGACGACGGAACTGGCCGGCGCCGGCCGCTCCCGTAGCCGCGCCACGTCCTCGGCGAGCCGGGCCGCCCGCCGCGCCGCCCACTCGGGGGCGGCCGCCACCACCGCTCCCGAGGCGTCGTAGAGCGCCGCCCAGCCGTCCAGGTGCGCCGCGAGCCGGGCCAGCAGCTCGGCCGGCCCCTCGGCGCCGAGCGCCGCCCGGGTCAGCTCGCGCTGCGCCTCGAAGCCGGCGGTCACCGCGCGGTACTGGTCGGCCGCCACGGCCGCCGACACCGCCTTGCTGATCGCGATGAACGGCGTCCGGCGCGGCACCCCCAGCAGCGGCAGGTGCTGCCGCCGGGCCGCGTCGACCAGCGCCTCGGGCACCTCTTCGTAATTCACCCCGACCGCGAACCCCAGCCCGACCACGCCGGCCTCGGCGACCCGCCGCACGTAACGGTCCGCGGTCTCGGGGTCCTCCGCATCCAGCTTGAGCGCGGTGATCAGCAGCAGCTCGCCGCCCTCCATATAGGGCACCGGGTCGATCAGCTCGCTGGCGTGCGCCCACCGCACCGGGACGTCCAGCCGGTCCTCGCCCGCGAGCACGGTCAGCTTGAGCGCGGTGTGGTTGACCAGGGAGGCGAGGGTGTGCGGCATGAGACCTTCGATGGCTCCGGCGGACGGCACGACCGCGACCGACGGCCGAGTCACCCTGCCGGCCCCCGCCGACTCCCGCCGATCACCTGCGCCGCCCGTATGAACGGCTGGCATGTGCGCCGCCCTGTATGAACGGCTGGTGTCGATTCTGCCTCAACGGAGGGTTTCGGGGACACTCCCGGGCGGGGGCATTCGGGGCGGGAGCCGGATCCGGGCCGCGTCGCCACCCGGCCGGCACCGCCGGGCGGTCCGCCGATGACGTCTCTCGCCTCCTTCTCCCCCACCCCCCGCACCCCCGCCTGGACCGATCACGGCCGCGGCGGTGGTGCGGGACGCCAGAGCGCGGGACGTCAGAGGCAGGGCATCAGGAGCCGGGCATCAGGGGCGGAGGTCGATGAGGACGGGTGGGGCGTGCTCACCCGCGACCGTGGTCACCGACAGCACCGCGTGGCCGGCCGGCAGCGCATTCGCGAGGTCGGAGGCGGACCAGCGTTCGCGTTCGACGGTGCGGACGGTGATGGCCTTCGAGGTCGCGGCCTTGCCGGTGACCAACTGGCGGACGAGGTGGAACGCCTTCATCCCGGCACCGTGCGCAATGATCTGACGGTCCGTCACATCACGGGTCTCCACCCATTCCTTGCCCCACACCTCGGCGAACGGCGCCCCGTCCCAGGGCGTGACGCCGGCAAACGCCATCCGGCAACCGACCGAGCCGAGCAGCGCACTGCGCAGCGCTTCGGGGACGTCGTCCAGCGAGCGCAGCGTCAGCACCGCCCCCGCATTGGCCGAGCGGAGGCGCTGGAGACCGCGCAACGCCTCCGCGGTGACGGTGTGCGCGGCCTCGTCGAGGACCAGGCAGGCGAACAGCGAGCGGTCGGCACGGGCCACCGCGCACTCCGTGAACTGCGCCAGGACCAGCCGGGCGAGGATCCGGGACGCCTCGGCGTGACCGCGTTCGGGAAGCTCGATGCGGACCCGGAGGGGGTGGTCCAGGGCGCGCAGCGAGACCTGCCGGGTGGCCCCCGTCGGATCGAAGAAGCCGGCGAAGGCGGGGCGGTCGAGGAGCGCGATACGGTCCGCGAGGAGGAGGGCGACATCGCCGGGGCGCTCCGACTGACGGGCGCGGGCGTCAAGTTCGCGCAGCAGGGTGTGACCGCCGGCCGCTTCCAGGGCGGTGCGCAGTGCGGCCACCGCCTGCGGCACACCGTCCAGCAGCTCACGCAGCTCGGGCACGGTCGGGAACCGGTCGTGGGCGGCGCGGAACGGGCCGAGCAACTGGGCCAGGGCAGTCGCCGCGCGCCGGCTGTCGCCGCCGGGAAGCTGCTCGGCGAGGTCACCGACCAGGGCCTCGGCCAGGATGCCGGCCGCCTCGTCGGGGTCGGTGGTGCCCCCGTAGAGGTCGAGGTCACACTCCGGGTCGGGACGGCCGATCTGCACCACCACGTCGAACGCGTCGTCGGGCCCGAGGGCGGAACCGGCCGGGCCGACGGCGACGACCGCGCACTGCCCGGCCAGCGCCTGCAGGCACATCGCCTCCACCACCGGGCGGACGAGCCGGGTGGTCTTACCGCTCCCGGCGGGCCCGACGGCCAGTAGCGAGGTGCCCAGCACCCTGGGCTCCAACGCACAGCCACTACCGCGGTGCTGGTACGGATTGCGCGGGTGGTCGGCGGCGGTGCCGATCCGGACCTGATGGGCGAGCAGGTCGTGCTGGGCGGTGCGGCCGGCCAGGTCGCGCTGCCCGGAGGGGTGGGCGCAGGCGGCGGCGCCGTGCCGCAGGACGGTGTCGGTGAAGGAGGCCAGGGAGTTCCGGCCGGCCCGCACCGAACGCCAGGCACGCCCGATGCGCGCCACGTCGACGTCGTTCATCGCGCCCGTGCGGGCCTCGGCAGCGAGCCGGTCGGCGGCGTCCGGGGCGCCGTAGGCACGGAGTTCGGGCCACTGCGCCGGGTCGGTGGCCGGGGCGGGCTTGGCGGCGGGGGCGCGGTCGCGGAGGTGGCGGCGCAGGGGCGTGACGAACCGGCGGATCAGCTCGGGCCAGCGACCGAGGCGGCCGAAGATGACGGCAATGAGGACCAGCACCAGCCCGTCGTAAATGTAGGACGCCCAGACGAAGGCCAACTTGTCGCCGCCGGCCGCCCGCCAGGAGTCCGGGGTGAGCAGCAGCAGCGGCCAACTCCAGTAGGAGCCGAGATACCCGTTCCACAACAGGGACCACAGCAACCACCCGCACAGGAACGAGATCACCGCTCCGCTGATCAGCTGCCGCAGGGGGACGCGTTCCGGCTCCTTCTCCGCTCGCGGTCGGTGCCCGTACGTCCAGATCCCCGGCGCCGCGGCCGGCCGTGGCGCGCGCAGCCAGCCCAGCAGGGCCGGCGGCGCCCCGGCGGCGCTTGCGGCGGGAGGTGGGGTGGCGGGCATGGCCGGCGGCGCGGTGGGCCGCGGCGGGGTGTGCGGTGCGGCCGGGCGCGGCACCGCCGGGGGGTCGGGGCGCCGTTCCCCGGGCGGCGGGGGTGCGGCGGTGTGCTGTGCGTCCTGCGTGCCCTCGGTGTCCATCCGGTGCCCCTTGTCCCCCTTGAGACGTGGCCTGCCGCGTCGGTTCGCCGGCCTGCCGTTGTCATGCCCGCGCTGGCGCGCCCTCGCCGGGCGTGCCGCCGCTCAATTTACTGGCCGCGCCCCGTGGCTATGTCCGGTGCGGACAACGCAACACGCACACTTCTCCCGAACGGAACATGCCAGACCTGGCCCAGCGCCCCTAACCTGCGAGAACAAGACCTCTGCACGTACCTCTGTACGTCCGTGTTCCACCCCCAGGAGACTGCCATGACCGAACTGTCCGGAGGCCCCGCCCTCCCCCAGGAGCGTCGCGTCGTCACCGCGATCCCCGGCCCCAAGTCCCAGGAGCTGTGGGCCCGCAAGCAGGAGACCGTGGCCGCCGGCGTCGGCGCGGTGCTGCCCGTCTTCGTCAAGCGCGCGGGCGGCGGTGTCCTGGAGGACGTGGACGGCAACTCCCTGATCGACTTCGGCTCCGGTATCGCGGTGACCTCGGTCGGCAACAGCGCGGAGGCCGTGGTCCGCCGGGCCGTCGCGCAGCTCGCGGACTTCACCCACACCTGTGCCATGGTCACGCCGTACGAGACGTACGTCGAGGTCTGTGAGCAGCTGGCCGAGCTGACGCCGGGCGACCACGCGAAGAAGTCGGCGCTGTTCAACTCGGGTGCCGAGGCGGTGGAGAACGCCGTCAAGATCGCGCGTGCGTACACCAAGCGCCAGGCGGTCGTCGTGTTCGACCACGGCTACCACGGCCGGACGAACCTGACGATGGCGCTGACCGCGAAGAACATGCCGTACAAGCACGGCTTCGGCCCGTTCGCGCCCGAGGTCTACCGCGTGCCGCTGGCCTACCCCTACCGCTGGCTGACCGGCCCGGAGAACTGCGCGCAGGAGGCCGCCGACCAGGTCATCACGCAGATCACCAAGCAGATCGGCGCGGAGAACGTCGCGGCGATCATCATCGAGCCGGTGCTCGGCGAGGGCGGCTTCATCGAGCCGGCCAAGGGCTTCCTCCCGGCCGTCGCGAACTTCGCGAAGGAAAACGGCATCGTCTTCGTCGCCGACGAGATCCAGTCCGGCTTCTGCCGTACCGGTCAGTGGTTCGCGTGTGAGGACGAGGGCGTCGTCCCGGACCTCATCACGACCGCCAAGGGCATCGCGGGCGGTCTGCCGCTGGCGGCCGTCACCGGCCGCGCCGAGATCATGGACGCCGCGCACGCGGGCGGCCTGGGCGGCACCTACGGCGGTAACCCGGTGGCCTGTGCCGCCGCGCTCGGCTCGATCGAGACCATGCGCGAGCTGGACCTGAACGCGAAGGCCAAGCGCATCGAGGAGGTCATGAAGGGCCGCCTCACCGCGATGCAGGAGAAGTTCGACATCATCGGCGAGGTCCGCGGCCGCGGCGCGATGATCGCGATCGAGCTGGTCAAGTCCGGTTCCAAGGACCCGAACCCGGAGGTCACCGGGGCGCTCGCCAAGGCGTGCCACCAGGAGGGCCTGCTGGTGCTGACGACCGGCACGTTCGGCAACGTGCTGCGCTTCCTGCCGCCGCTGGTCATCGGCGAGGACCTGCTGAACGAGGGTCTGGACATCCTTGAGGCGGCGTTCGGCGCGCTCTGAGCGGTCGCGTCGCACAGACGCCTCCGAGCGGGACCTTCCGGGCGCGGCCCGGGGCACGGTACGGGCCGTGTCCCGGGCCGCGCCCCGTTCGACGTCACCGTCACAGCGGGGTCGGGGCGGCGGCCAACGGGAGTGCAGGGGGCGCGTGAAGAAGATGTGCGGGGGCAATGGCGGGCGCGTGATGCGGCTTACGGCGCGCACTTCCGGTGCCGTACGGTTTCTGCAGATGAGAGAAACACCTCGCCCGCAGGGGACTGCGGGTGATGCCCGGTCGGCGCTTCCCCAGCTTCGACCTGGCCGTGCCCTCGCGCACACCACCGGGACCCCTGGTACAGGGGTCCTCGGGAATCCTCACCGATCGGATGTCCGCACGCCCCAGACCCCCCGGGGCGTGCGGGACACCGGTCCTCGCGGCCGCTCCGGAACTACCCCCCCCTGTTCCGGAGCGGCCGCATTTTTTTATTTTGCGGCGTTTGCTGTGTTTGATGCGTTTCACGTGTTTGCGGCGCGTGGGAAGTTGGGGCTGCCAAGGGCGTTGGGGGTGTTGAGAGTGTTTCGTCTGATGGGGCGGTGGCGCGTCGGCCGGTTGTCTGGTGCGCGTGATGCCGATAGCGCCGGGGGCGCTGGTGGCTCTCCTAGCCCCTCTGGCTCCTCTGATTCCCCTCGTTACGGTCGTGTGCGGTCGGCTCGGTGGTGCGGGCTCGTGGCGCTGTGCAGTGCGCTGCTCTTCGGGCTGGTCACCTGGCAGGTGGCGGCCCGCGGCGCGGTGCGCGGGCTCGACGAGCGGCTGGGCCGCGGAGTGGCGGCGAGCGCCGTTCCCGGACCGGTCGCCCAGTTCTTCGCCGATCTCGGCAATACGGCGGTGGCGCTGCCGGTGTTGCTGGTGGCTGCGGGGTGGGCGGTGTGGCGGCTGCGGCGAGGGGTGCGGGGTGCGCCGGGCGCACCGGGTCGGGCGTGGTTGCCGTCGGTCGCCGCGTTGGGGGCCCTGGCCGCCGTGCCGGCGCTCGTCGTCCCGTTCAAGGTCTGGCTGGACCGGCCGGGGCCGCCCCGGATGGCCGGGTCGCACGAGGGGTTCTATCCGTCGGGCCACGGGGCGACGGCGGCCGTCGCGTACGGATTGGTGGCGCTGCTGCTGACCCGGGCGTACGCGGCGCGCAGGGGTGGCCGGACGGTGCAGCGGCCGAGCGGCCGGAAAACGGCCGCGGCCCCCGGCACGTGGGCGGTCGCGGCGGGGACCGGACTGCTCAATGCGGGGGTCGGGCTGGGGCTGGTGCGGCAGGGGTACCACTGGCCGTTGGACGTGCTCGGTGGCTGGTGCCTGGCGGGGGTGCTGCTGCCACTGTGGTGCCTGGTGTGCGACCGGTGGGGCGGGCCGGCCGGCGGCCACCGAACGCGGTCCGGGCGCGGGGACTAAGGCTGGGGCTGGGGCTGGCCGACCATGCCCTGGCCGCGACCCAACGCCCTACGCCCTACGAAAGTTACCTGACGTTACGTCAGTTCAATGCCCTGCAAGGGCAGTTACGGCACGTTGATGGGGTTGACGAAGGTGCCGGGGCGGGTGGCGCCGGACTGGTCCAGGATGGCGCCGCCGAAGGGCCACTGGAGCTGGAAGTGCTTCTTCTCGTTCGGCGGGGTGATCAGCACCTGGCCGGGCTCGACCTTCTTGTCGTCCGCGCGGGTGGTGGGCAGCAGGGTGATGGTGAACGAGGTGTGCGCGTTCGGCTTCAGCACCTTCGGCTCCGGCTTCTTCGCCGAGCGGCGCAGGTCCCAGGTGGTGCCGTCGGTGCCCTTGATCTGGACGCCCGGGAAGCCGGAGATGGTGCAGGGAGTGCCGCTGATGTTCTTCAGCCACACCGCGGCGGTCTGCTGCTGGTCGCTCTTCATGTCCGGCACGCCGCCGCCCTCCGAACCCCAGCCGGCCTGCAGCCCGTCGGTGGTGCAGCGGCCGAGCCGGTCGCCGGCCTGACCCTTCTGGCCGGCGTGCGAGGACGCGGTGGCGGCGCCGCCCGAACCACCCGTGGAGCCGCCGCCCGAACCGCCGGCGGAGCCGCCGGAGCCCTGGGGGCCGGCGGCCGGGGCGCCGGCGGTGGCGCTGTTGGCCGGGCCGGCGCCGGCGGCACCGGCGGAACCGCCGTTGCAGGCGGTGAGGCCGAGCGCGGAAGCGGCGATCAGGCCGGCGACGGCGGCGCTGCGGCCCCGGCGGAGCGTGCTGCGGTGCGACAAGGTGTCCCCCTCGTAGTCAGGTGCGCGTTCGGTCGTTCGGCCGTCCGTTCGCGAGCATGAATCTGTCATGGACAGTTAATGATCCACTAATGCCTGACTAACACCGTGCGGGTCCGGACCATCGGGTTCGGGCCGGCGTGCTCACCGCCCCCGGTCGGGGGCCGCCACCGCCGCATGCAGCGCCAACTCCAGCGCGACCGGGTCGGTGAGCGTCCCGGAGCCGTCCGGCGGAACCAGCCAGCGGACGCCGCCGGTCGCCCGGCCGGGATAGGGCACCACGATCCAGGTGCCGGGGCCGGCGGCGCGGACGCCGGTGCCCAGCCAGCGGGCGGTGGTCCCGGGCGGGACGAAGAAGCCGGTGCGGGTCTCCCGGAAGTCGGACAGGACCGGCCCGGGGCGCTCCCGGCCGCGGGCCAGCACCTCCAGCGCCGGGCGGCCGAGGGCGCCCTTGACGATCAGGACGTCCCAGCACCGGCCGGCCTCCAACAGCGCCACCCCGAGCGGATCGTGCTCCCATGCGCGGCGGCAGGCGTCGGGTTCCGGTGCGGCAGACACCAGCCAGTCCACTGCGGCGTTCGCCCCCGTGGTGGTCATTACTTCCCCTCCCCCTTTTTTTCCGGCCCGGGCGGGCCGTGTTCCCCAGGGGAGAAGGGAGTACCGGGTGATCCTTACGCGGGTCGGCGGAGGATTTTCCGCACAGCGGGCGCGGCGTCCGGGGACGCGCGAGGGGCGGGCGGCCGCGCGGGCCACCCGCCCCGGACGGGCGTCGGAAGGATCAGCCGGTCAGCTGTCGAAGCCCAGACCGACCTTGTCCATGGCCTTGAGCCACAGATTGCGCCGGCCGCCGTTCTCGTCGGCACGGGTCATCGACCACTGGGTGATGCCGATGCCCAGCGAACGCACCGGCTCCGGTGGGAACGGCAGCGGCTTGCTCCGCACCATCTCCAGTTCGGTCCGCTCGGTGCGCTCCCCCGACAGCAGGTCCAGCATCACCTCCGCGCCGAAGCGGGTGGCGCCGACGCCGAGCCCGGTGTAGCCGAGCGCGTACGCCGCCCGGCCGCCGTGGGCGGTGCCGAAGAACGCCGAGAAACGGGAGCAGGTGTCGATCGCGCCGCCCCAGGTGTGGGTGAAGCGGAGGCCCTCCAACTGCGGGAAGCAGGTGAAGAAGTGCTGGGCGAGCTTGCGGTAGGTGTCCGGGTGGTGGTCGTACTCGGCCCGGACGCCGCCGCCGTAGCGGTAGATGATGTCGTAGCCGCCCCACAGGATGCGGTTGTCGGCGGTGATGCGGAAGTAGTGGAAGTGGTTGGCGCTGTCGCTCAGGCCCGGCCGGTTCTTCCAGCCGATGGCGGCGAGCTGCTCGGCGCTGAGCGGCTCCGTCATCAGGGCGTAGTCGTAGACCGGCGCGACGAACGGGCGGACCCGCTTGACCAGCGACGGGAAGGCGTTGGTGGCCAGCGCCGCATGCTGGGCGAAGACCCGGCCGTACGGGGTGCGGACCGCGATGCCCGCGCCGCGCGAGGACAGCTCGGTGCCGGGGGTGTGCTCGTAGATGCGGACGCCCAGGGAGCGGCAGGCCCGCTTCAGGCCCCAGGCGAGCTTGGCCGGGTGCACCATGGCGACGCCGGTGCGGTCCCACAGGCCGGCGAGGAAGGTGGGCGAGTCGACCTCGGCGCGCACCGCGTCCCGGTCGAGGAACTCCTGGCCGGCCAGGCCCAGTTGCTCGGCCTCGTCGGCCATCTCGCGGAGCTCGGCGACCTGGTGCGGGGCGGTGGCGACGTCGATCTCGCCGGTGCGCTCGAAGTCGCAGTCGAGGGCGTAGCGGGCGACCGCGTCCTCGATGGCGTCGAGGTTGCGGGCGCCCAGCTCCTCCAGCTTGGTGAGTTCGCCGGGCCAACGGGACAGTCCGTTGCCCAGGCCGTGGGTGAGTGAGGCGGCGCAGAAGCCGCCGTTGCGACCGGAGGCGGCCCAGCCGATCTCCTGGCCCTCGATGAGGACGACATCGCGTTGCGGGTCGCGCTCCTTGGCGATCAGCGCGGTCCACAGTCCGGAGTACCCCCCGCCGACGACCAGCAGGTCGCAGTGGTCGTCGCCGACGAGTGCCGGTTCGGCGGCCGGCCGGGCCGGGTCCTCCAGCCAGTACGGCGTGAGGGCGGCGTCGGCCAGCGCGTGGACGGGGGAGGCCCCGGATGTCTTGGGCATGGCAGCTCGTGCCATGGTTCTCAGCTCCTCTAGCTGCGCTTGCTGCGGTTGCTGTGCTTGCGTCGAGACCCGGCCAGTTGGCCGGCAAGCACGCACAGGACGGCGACCAGGAACATCGCCGTACCGATGACATTGATTTGAACGGGTGTGCCCCGCTGTGCCGATCCCCAGACGAACATGGGGAAGGTCACGGTGGAGCCGGCGTTGAAGTTGGTGATGATGAAGTCGTCGAAGGAGAGCGCGAAGGACAGCAGGGCGCCGGCCGCGATGCCGGGCGCGGCGATCGGCAGCGTCACCCGCAGGAAGGTCTGCGCCGGGGAGGCGTAGAGGTCCTGGGCGGCCTGTTCCAGCCGCGGGTCCATGCTCATCACCCGGGCCTTGACGGCGGTGACGACGAAGCTCAGGCAGAACATGATGTGCGCGATCAGGATCGTCCAGAAGCCGAACTGGATGCCCATGTTGAGGAAGAGGGTGGCCAGGGAGGCGGCCATGACGACCTCGGGCATCGCCATCGGCAGGAAGATCAGGGTGTTGACGGCCGCGCGGGCCCGGAAGCGGTAGCGGGCCAGCGCGAACGCGATCATGGTGCCGAGGACGGTGGCGCCCACGGTGGCCCAGACCGCTATCTCCAGGCTCAGCCCGAGCGAGCCGCACATGTCGGCGACGCCGCACGGATCGGTCCAGGCGTCGGTGGAGAACCGCGTCCACTGGTAGTTGAAGCGCCCGTTGGGCTTGTTGAAGGAGAAGACCATCACCACGATGTTCGGCAGGATCAGGTAGGCCAGCGTGGCCAGTCCTGCCAGGGTGACGAGGTTGCGGCGCAGCCAGCGCAGTGGCTTGCCGGAGGTGCGCCGGGGGGCCGGCGCACCGGCCGGGGCCGTGGTTGCGGCCGGGTCCTTCGCGGGGGTGTCGGTTGCCGCCATCAGACCAGATCCTCCGTCCCGGACTTGCGGATGTAGATCGTGACCATGGCGAGGATGGCCGCCATGAGGATGAAGGAGAGCGCGGCGGCGGTCGGGTAGTCCAGGACCCGCAGGAACTGCGACTGGATGACGTTGCCGATCATCTTCTGGTCGGTGGAGCCCAGCAGTTCGGCGTTGATGTAGTCGCCGGCGGCCGGGATGAAGGTCAGCAGGGTGCCGGCGACGACGCCGGGCATGGACAGTGGGAAGGTGACCCGGCGGAAGGTGGTGGCCGGGCGGGCGTAGAGGTCGCCGGCGGCCTCGTGCAGCCGCGGGTCGATCCGCTCCAGCGAGGTGTACAGCGGCAGGACCATGAACGGCAGGAAGTTGTAGGTCAGACCGCAGACCACGGCCAGCGGGGTGGCCAGCACCCGGTGCCCTTCGGTGATGCCCAGGGCGCTGGTGACGTCCAGGAGGTGCAGTGCGTTGAGCGCGCCGACCACCGGGCCGCCGTCGGCCAGGATCGTCTTCCAGGCCAGGGTGCGGATCAGGAAGCTGGTGAAGAACGGGGCGATGACCAGGATCATCACGATGTTCCGCCACCGGCCGGCCTTGAAGGCGATCAGGTACGCCAACGGGTAGCCGAGCAGCAGGCAGAGCGCGGTGGCGACCGCCGCGTAGCCGACCGAGCGCACGAACTGCGACCAGTATTCGGCCAGCGCGTCCCAGTAGGTGGCGAGGTGCCAGGTGACCTTGAAGCCCTCTTCGAGGGAGCCGGTCTGGAGGGAGGTCGACGCCTGGTAGACGAGCGGGGCGGCGAAGAAGACGATCAGCCAGAGGATGCCGGGGAGCAGCAGCCAGTAGGGGACCAGCCGCTTGCGGGTCGGGGTCTTCCGTAGCGGCGGTGCGTCGTCGTCGGCCTGCGCCTCCGGTGGTGCGGGGGCTTCGGTGGCGGTCACGCGGCCTCCTCGTCGAGGTCCGCGCCGGCGTCGTCCACTGTGCCGGCGAGCAGGGACTGCGCCGCGTCGAGGCCGAACGTGTGCTCCGGCTCCCAGTGCAGGACGATGTCCGCGCCGGGGACCAGACGGCCGTCCCGCCCGATGTTCTGCTCGTAGACGGAGATCTCGCCGATGCCGGGGACGTCGACGACGTACTGGGTGGAGACGCCGATGAAGCTGGCGATCTTGACGCGGCCGGCCATCCGGTTGTGGCCCTCGGGGACCGACCCGGCGTCGTCGGCGTGCGCCAGGGCGACCTTCTCGGGGCGGAAGCCGACCAGCACCTGCCCGCCCTTGCGGGCCGGGGTGCTACATCGGCTGGTGGGCAGCCGGAGCGTGGCGCCGCCGACCGTCAGGACGAGTTCCGGGCCGCCCGCCTCGGTGACCTCGGCCGCGATGAGGTTGGAGGTGCCCAGGAAGTTGGCGACGAAGGTGGTGGCGGGGTTCTCGTACAACTCGGCGGGAGCGCCGAGCTGTTCGACCCGGCCGCCGTTCATCACGGCCACGGTGTCGGCCATCGTCATGGCCTCCTCCTGGTCGTGGGTGACGTGCACGAAGGTGATGCCGACCTCGGTCTGGATGCGCTTGAGCTCCAGCTGCATCTGGCGGCGCAGCTTGAGGTCGAGGGCGCCCAGCGGCTCGTCCAGCAGCAGCACCTCGGGGTGGTTGATCAGTGCCCGGGCGACCGCGACCCGCTGCTGCTGGCCGCCGGAGAGCTGCTGCGGCTTGCGGCGCGCCATCGGGCCGAGCTGGACCAGGTCGAGCATCTCCTCGACCTGCTTCTTGACGGACTTGATGCCGCGACGGCGCAGGCCGAAGGCGACGTTCTCGTAGACGTCCAGGTGCGGGAAGAGCGCGTAGTTCTGGAAGACCGTGTTGACCTGGCGCTTGTAGGGCGGCAGGGCGGTGACGTCCTGGCCGGAGAGCGCGACCGTCCCGGTGGTGGGCTCCTCCAGGCCGGCGATCATGCGCAGGGTGGTGGTCTTGCCGCAGCCGGAGGCGCCCAGCAGGGCGAAGAAGGACCCGGCGGGAATGGTGAGGTCGAGCGGGTGGACGGCGGTGAAGGAGCCGTACGTTTTGCTGATCCGGTGCAGGCGGACGTCGCCGCCGCTGCTCTGGGGGGTCGCGGTAGTGGTCATATGGGTCGTCCCGTGGGTCGGAAGGGGGCAGAACGGCTCGGGCGGGTCCGGTGTGCGGCCGGACGCCGTCGGAAGGCCGGCTCAGGCGCCGGTGAGGTCGGAGAACTTGCGGTTGAACACCCGGTTCTCCTGGGGGGTCAGTGCGCGGAAGGAGTGGGACCGGGCGACCATCTCCTGGTCCGGCAGGATCAGCGGGTTCTCCGCCAACTTCCGGTCGATCCTGGCGAGTTCCTCGCGTACCCCGTCGACGGGGCAGGCGTAGTTGATGTACGCGGCGAGCCGGGCCGCGACCTTCGGCTCGTAGAAGTAGTCGATGAGCCGTTCGGCGTTCCCCTTGTGGCGGGCTTTGCTGGGCACCATCAGGTTGTCGGTGGACGTCATGTAGCCGGCCTTGGGGACGGCGTAGCGGATGTCGGGGTTGTCGCTCTGTAGTTGGACGATGTCGCCGGCCCAGGCGACGCACGCGGCGAGGTCGCCCTTGTCCAGGTCGCCTGTGTAGTCGTTGCCGGTGAAGCGGCGGATCTGCTGGGTGTCGACGCCCTTCTGGAGCCGGGCGAGCGCGGCGTCGTAGTCGTCGGCGGTGACGTCCTCGGGCCTTTTGCCCATGTCGAGCAGGGTCAGCCCGACGGTGTCGCGCATCTCGGACAGGAAGCCGACCCGCCCCTTGAGCCGCGGGTCCTCCAGCAGCTGGCTGATCGAGTCGACGGTCCGGCCGCCGGTGGCCTTGACGTTGTACGCGATGAGCGCGGGGATGCCCTGCCAGACGTAGGAGTGCTTGCGGCCCGGGTCCCAGGCGGGGTTGCGGAACTGTGCCGACAGGTTGGCCCGGGCGTGCGGCAGGCGGTCCGCGTCGAGCGGCTGGATCCAGCCGAGGGAGATCATCCGGGCGCACATCCAGTCGGTGAGCACGATCAGGTCGCGGCCGGTGTCCTGCCCGCCTGCGAGCTGTGCCTGGATCTTGCCGAAGAACTCGTCGTTGTCGTTGATGTCCTCGGTGTACGTCACGGCGATGCCGGTGCGCCGCTGGAAGGCGTCCAGCGTGGGGTGGCGCCTGCCGTCGTCGCTGACGTCCATGTACGCGGTCCAGTTGGAGAAGTTCAGGCGCTTCTCCGACCCGGAGCGGTCCGCGGTCAGCGCGGCGTCGGTGCGGCCGGCGGGGGCGATCCCGCAGGCCGACAGGGCCGCGGTACCGCCGACCGCGGCCGCCAGGGCACCACCGGCGCGCAGCAGCGAGCGGCGGGTCATGGCGAGCCGCCCGGTGGTGAGGCTGCGGCGCATGGCGGTGACCTCGTCCGCGGACAGCGGGACCAGGGGGGCCGGGGGGCCGGGCTGCTCGTGGTGCTCCATGCGCGGTGGCCTTTCCAGGGGGTGTGCCCGGCGTGCGGCCGGTGTGGCGGTGGTGCGCTGCCCTGCGCTGCCCCGGCCGCGGGCGGTGCGGCGCAGGCGGCCGGGGCGTCCCGTCGGACGGGGTCAGGCCCGGTCCCCGAAGATCGTCCGGTGCCAGTCCTTCCTGGCCACCCCGGTGATGTCATACATGACGTGCTTGACCTGCGTGTACTCCTCGAAGGAGTACGCCGACATGTCCTTGCCGAAGCCGGACGCCTTGGCGCCGCCGTGCGGCATCTCGCTGATGATCGGGATGTGGTCGTTGACCCAGACGCAGCCGGCCTTGATCTCGCGGGTGGCCCGGCCGGTGCGGTAGACGTCCCGGCTCCAGGCGGACGCGGCCAGCCCGTAGGGGGTGTCGTTGGCGAGCGCGAGGCCCTCGTCGTCGCTGTCGAAGGGCAGCACGACCAGCACCGGACCGAAGATCTCGGACTGGACGATCTCGCTGTCCTGTGCGGCCCCGGTGATCAGCGTCGGCCGGTAGTACGCCCCCTTGGCCAGCTCCCCCTGGGGTGCCTCGCCGCCGGTGACGACGGTGGCGTAGCCCCGGGCCCGCTCGACGAAACCGGCCACCCGGTCCCGCTGGGTGTGCGAGATGAGCGGTCCGAGGTCGGTGTCCGGGTCGAACGGGTCGCCCGGCCGTACGGTCGCCATCAGGTCCGCCACGCCGCTGACGAACGCGTCGTAGAGCGGCCGCTGGACGTAGGCGCGGGTGGCGGCGGTGCAGTCCTGGCCGGTGTTGATCAGGGCGCCGGCGACCGCACCGTGCACGGCGGCTTCCAGGTCGGCGTCGTCGAAGACCACGAACGGGGCCTTGCCGCCGAGTTCCAGGTGGAGCCGCTTGACGGTCCCGGTCGCGATCTCGGCGACCCGCTTGCCGACGGCGGTGGAGCCGGTGAAGGAGGTCATGGCGACGTCGGGGTGGCCGACCAGGCGCTCACCGGCGTCCCGGCCGGCGCCGGAGACGATGTTGAGGACGCCGTCCGGGAGCCCGGCGCGCTGCGCGGCCTGCGCGAACAGCAACGAGGTCAGCGGGGTGATCTCGGCGGGCTTCAGGACGATGGTGTTGCCCGCGGCGATGGCCGGCAGGACCTTCCAGGCGGCCATCTGGAGCGGATAGTTCCAGGGCGCGATGGAACCGACCACGCCGACCGGTTCGCGGCGGATCACGGAGGTGTGGTCGCCGCTGTATTCCCCGGCCGCCTTGCCCTCCAGATGGCGGGCGGCGCCGGCGAAGAACGCGGCGTTGTCGATGGTGCCCGGAACGTCGAACTCTTTGCTGAGCTTGATTGGCTTTCCACAGTTCAGGGATTCGGCGGCGGCGAGGTCTTCGGCGTCCTCGGCGAGCGCCGCCGCGAAGCGGTGCAGGGTGTCGGACCGCTCGCCGGGCGTGGCCCGCGCCCAGCCCGGAAGGGCCTGCGCGGCGGCCGCCACCGCGGCGTCCACGTCACCGGTACCTGCGAGTTCGTACCGCAGGACGGTCTCACCGGTGGCCGGGTCGACGACGTCCTGAGTACGGCCGGAGGTGCCGCTCCGCAGACTCCCGGCGATGAATTGCGCCCCTTCGGCGAATCGCTCGGTCACTTCGAATCGCTGGTCCATGGTGCTCTCCTCCGCCGGGCGCCGGGGCCGCTCAGCGGCACTGCCAGGCGTAGCTATTTCCGGAATCGATGGCCGATCCTGACAGAGCTGAAGGCGACCAACAAGTGATTCCGTTGTTGCCTTTTGGTTACGCAACGAATTCTGCGAATTCGGTGGCGTAAAACCCCGACACGTTGTCAGTGCCCGCTGACAGAATCCCGGCATGATGCACAACACCCCGACGACCAGCACCGGTCGCCCCGCGGACGGGCCCCGCTCGGTCGAGGAGCTGATCGAACTCACCGCCACCGGCCGGCGGGTCAAGTACGTCCACTTCTGGGGCCATCGTCCACCCCGCGACGGCGGCGTCGGGGCGAGCTGTTTCAGCCAGTGGTGGCTCGCGCCCTTCACCGTCGACGGCGTCCGGTACGCCACCGCCGAGCACTGGATGATGGCCGGCAAGGCCCGGCTCTTCGGTGACGCGGAAGCGGAGCGGCGGGCGATCGCCGCCTCGCACCCCAAGCAGGCCAAGGACGCCGGGCGGACGGTCCGCGGCTTCACCGAGGAGGTCTGGCGGCAGCACCGCTTCGACCTGGTCGTCGAGGGCAGCCGGCACAAATTCGGTCAGCACCCGGAGCTGCGGGAGTTCCTGCTGAACACCGGCTCCCGCGTCCTGGTGGAGGCCAGCCCCCTGGACCGGATATGGGGCATCGGCCTCGCCGCCGACGACGACCGCGCCGCGGCCCCGGCCCGCTGGCGCGGGCTGAACCTCCTGGGCTTCGCCCTCATGGCGGCCCGGCAGCAACTGTCCGAGGAGGACCACACCGAGGCCGACCGGGGATGACGAACGGGGGCGGGGGCGGGCAGGTGTGACGGACGGGTGCGGCAGGCGGTAGTGCGTGGTGCCGCTCCACCGGGGACGGCAGTCGGCTGCACACCCCGGGGACACCTATGGGGCGGACGCATAGGGGGACGCCTAGATGAATGAGTCCGATGTTCGTGCTGGCCGCGACCATGACGAAGGGCGCCCGTTGGCTCGTGTGTGACTACCAGCCTGGACGCCCTTCTTAC
>NZ_JBHVQS010000050.1:0-65385 GCF_042886435.1 Streptomyces sp. NPDC058000 | reverse complement strand
GGACCCCAAGCCATTCATCTGGACCAAGACGGCCGAGGAGATCCTCGACTCCCTCGCCCGTTTCTGCCGACGAATCTCCGGCGCAGGACACTAGCTAGTCTTCCGAGTCAGGAATCTCGACTTGCGTCAGCCGTGCTGGTGCTGGACGAGCGCGGGCGGAGTCCTGCTCATGTACCAACCCTCGACGCGGGGTCCGACGAGGTCGGACGGCCAGCCTGCCGTCTCGACGGCGGCATCGTAGACGGCGTCACCGAACGCCACAATGGCCTGGTGCGGGTCCGCTGTCTCCCTGAGCTTGGCCCACGGCAGACGAACCAGGCCAGCGTCGGGATGCCAGGCGGCGCCCTCAACACCCCAGGACCGGCCTTCGAGACCGTCCGGCTGGGGCCAGATGTACGCGTACATGCCCACGTTCGGCGCCTTGGCATCCCCGAAGGAGAATCCCACCGACACGTACGCGTCGAGCTGGGCATTCTGCATGAACGGCGGCTGGTGGGGCGGCGGCACGGTGGGCTGCGCCCTGAAACGCGTGGCTGACAGGTCGAAGCCGCCCCACATCACACCGACCCGGGGGCGGTGTCCCAGGAAGGGGGCCTGCCACGCCTCGAGCCCGTCAGCGGCAAGGTTGAACGCTGTCCAGATCAGCCGGGCCGCGTGGCCATCCCAGGTGCGTTCGACGTGATCGTCCTCGAAGCGCGGCGGGGCATCCGGAATCTCGCAGATCAACGAGCTGCGCGGTCGGTGTATGCCGAGCTCGTCTGCCGCATCGCAGAAGGAGGCATAGAACATGGCGACCGATCCCCTGGACAATGGCACCGTCCGCGAGCCGTTGTCGGCCTCGATGACCACGCCACCGTCGAGCAGGCTGTAGTGCACCGTGAAGGTCACGCCCCGCTGCCGAAGGGTTGGCGTACTGAGCCCCCTGGGGGTGACATCGAGGACGATGTTTCCCCAGCCGACTTCGAAGGGCTCGTCGAGGGTGTACTTGCCTGCGACCTGTACCACCCGGTTCACGTAGTCGACCGTGGGCGCCAAGTCCTCATAGACCAGCGTCGGCCACGCATTGAGACGTTCGCTCACAGAGAGCCTCCCAGCGCGTCGATGGGATCAGCGGGAGGGGATGTCAGGTGCCGCGCCCGCTCCCCCATGCAGCGACGGGCGGACCTCAGACACCGAACTGCAATGCAATACCCAATTCTCACATGCAGGTCAGGGTCCTGCCCACTCGGTGGCGCCGGGCGTCCGACGTGCTCGGCCAGCAGCCACGAGGCGGTGGGTGACCGAAAACCCCGCCTTCTTCGCCTGAGGGTCGAACCGTGCCGTTCTTTGCAGGTCAGCTGCCTATCAGAGGGTAGAACGCGGTTCACAGAGGATAGAGCGCCGTCGCTTCGAACGAGGTGGAGGTCGACGCCGCAGCCGTCGTCGTCCTGCTCACGGTCACGGCACGCTCGGTCTGCAGGGACACGGCGGCTCCCGCCCGGGACTGACCATACCGCCAGCCTGACCGAGCCGGCCCGCCGCACCATCGTCAGACTCGGCGTGGAGCGGTCCCCGCTGCCACGAACATGGATGCGCCAGGCACAGTTGGGTCCGCTTCGGCACGGGCGCGCTGCGTCACGAAACCCAGGCGGGTTGCAGGTTACTGAGGCACGCTCCTAGCTGCTCGCGCGGAAGATGGGCCAGCCGACCTCGGTGACCAACTCGTCCTCGCCGGTCACATCGAGGGGGCTGCGCAGATAGAACTCGCGCAGCGGGCCGTCAACACTGATCTCGTGGCGCGCGGCATGGGTGCCCAGGTCGCCGTAGGTGAGATCTATGGTCTGCAGAGTCCCGCGGTGAACCGCGACCGCGAGTTCCGCGCCGGGTACGACCACGGCGTCGATCCGGCCGACCGGGCGAACCTCACCGTCGACCGGGACGAACACCAGCGCCTCCCCGTGCTCGTCCTCAAGCAGCTCATTCGCGAAGAGACCGCCCATCGGGCCGGTGGTGCGCAGTCCGCGGGCGGTGGTGAAGCCGTGCAGCTCGCCCAGCGCCCCCTGCCACCAGCCCGCGAGGTCCTGGCGGTCGACGACCTCGCGGATCCCGATGGCCGCCTGCTCACGGACCGTGCGGTACTCGATGGTCGACCCGTGCACGGGCCGCGCCAGTAGGTCGCGCAGCGACTCGACGGCGCTCTGCGCCTGCGCGAGCCGGTTCTCGAGGCGCGCGAGATGCGCGGCGATCAGCTGGTTGCGGGTGCTCACGTCCTCGGCGGCCAGCACCGCCTTCACGTCCGCCACCGGCATGTCCAGGTTCCGCAGGCGCACGATCACCTGAGCGGTGGGCACCTGGTCCGGGGAGTAGTACCGGTAGCCGGTTGCCGGGTCGACATCGGCCGGCGTGAGCAGCGCGACGTCGTGGTAGTGCCGCAGCGTCTTGACGCTCAGATGGGTCGCGCGGGAGAACTCGCCGACCGTCATGCCCGTGTGCATGGCACCAGTGTCAACCCTCCCCCAACTGGAGGGTCCAGCGGACGATCTCCGGTTGACCCTCCCGTGCGGGTAGGGCCCAGGGTCGGCGGTAGGCGCCGCACAGCGCCGAGGCCCTTATGAGGAGACTTCCCATGAACACCAATGCCCAGGCCGCAGCTCTGCCCGATGTTGTCGCCGCCTATATCGAGGCGGTCAACGCCTTCGACGTGGACGCCGTCCTGGCGATTTTCGCCGACGACGCCGTGGTCAACGACGCGAGCCGCGAGTTCGCCGACCCCGCCTCGATCCGCGCCTGGCTGGACCGCGAGATCGTCGGTGACAAGGTCACGATGGAGGTCACGGAGTTCGCGCGTCACGGCAACCTGATGGTCGTGCGGGCGCGCTACGACGGCGAGTACGACAAGACGAACCTGCCCGACGAACTGGTGCTCACCAACTACCTAACGGTCGCCGACGGCAAGATCACCTCGCTGGTCATCGTGCACAACCAGCCCTCTCCCTACTGAGGGCGGCTCCCCGGCGATGGCTGACCTGGCTGCCCCACCGCACCGCCTCGGGCCGCACGCTCCCCGGTGGCGGGCCGAGTCCGTCGCCATTCGTGGAAGGAACACCCCATGAGCACACTGGTCACCGTCGAGCTGTTCGCCCAAACCGGCCGCGGCGACGACGTCGCGAAGCTGCTGCTGGACATCCTGGGCGAGAGCCTTGAGCACGAGGGCTGCGAGGACATCCGCATCCTGCGCGACCAGAACGACCCCGACCACGTGACCGGCCTGACCCAGTGGACCGAGGCGCACAACTACACCGACTACCTCACCTGGCGCACGGAGCACGGCTTCACCGCTGCCTTCGAGGCCATGCTCACCCGCCCGCTGGTGATCCACTACTACGACGAGATCTACCAAGGCCAGGGCATCGCAGCTCGCTGAGAGCCCCCACTCGGGATGGGACTCGCCCCCGCTGCGCTACGCCAGCACCGGGAGCTCTACGTGACCCCCGGATACTCTGCGTGATCGCAGCGACGGCCACTTGATTCCCCGTCAAGTGGCCGTCAGTGGGGAATCCCAACTGGCCACTACGTAAGGGTGTGCGGGTGCCGTGCGGGGTCCTGCGGTCAGCCGGTGGCGGGCATGCCGATGATGGTCTTCCAGGTGCGGAAACGGTCGGTCATCTCGGTGCGATAGTCACTGGCTGTGCGTAGATGTCGTCGGGGCCGGAAGAGAGCCGAGATCCTGGAGAACGCGGCGAGGAATCTTTGTGCCGCGCCCGTGGAGCGGAAGTTCTTCCTGGCGCGTTCGCGCTGCCTCGTGGGCTGGTGGCTGTTCTCGGCTCGTTTGTTCAGGTACTTCGAGCTGCGGTGCTCCGCCGAGGGCATCACCTCGCGGTGCGCGGCACCGTAGCTGCGGAGCTTGTCGGTGACGATCACCCGGGGCACGTACGCGTACTGCTTGAGGAGCTTGCGGAAGAACCGCTTCGCGGCAGCGGCGTCGCGCTTGTCGGTCACCAGGATGTCGAGGACGTTCCTGTCCTGGTCCACGGCCCGCCACAGGTACCGCCTCCGCCCGTCGACCTTGATGAACACCTCGTCCAGATGCCACCTGTCGCCCGGGCGGGCCGCCGCCGGCGCAACTCCCGCGCGTAGACGGGCCCGAACCTGGCGCACCAAGCCCGGATGCTCTCGTAGGACACGCTGATGCCGCGCTCCAAGAGGGGCTCCTCAACCTCCCGGCACGAGAGCGGGAAACGGTGGTACAGCCACACATTGTGACTGATGATCTCCGCTGGGAACCGGTAGCCCTTGTACGACGCCACTTTCACGACCAGCCCCCCACGACGACCCTCACCAAGAGGGTCCCACGGGCCACGCGAACAACTTGATAGCGCCAGCTCGACGGTTCCCCTGGCCAACCGCTCCACTGCAAAGCGCCTGGATCTGGGAATTCGAGGACGATACGTACACAACGAAGCCGGCGGAGTGGATGACGGGGCACCGCGCAGGCGGCTCAACCAACACGGAGGCACAGGCGCGGGGCACTGACGAGGCGGCAGTCCGTGCTGCCTTCGTCCAAGCATGCGCCCAGGCCGAAGCCTTGTGCGAGCAAAGCGCTCATGCGGAACTCGCGACGGCGGTGGCGTAGTGGGCTGACCGTGAGGTCGGCGGCTGGCGGCTGGCGGCTGGCGGCTGGCGGCTGGCGGCTGGCGGCTGGCGAGGCTCCCGTTCGATGGCGTTGGTCACCACCTGTCAGCGGTCAGGAACGGCAGAGTCTGGGGCAGCACGTCGGTAGATCGAGCCCAGCCGCCCTGGTGGTCGGCACCGGGGATGGAGAAGAAGTCGATGCCGATGCGTTCGGCGACCGTGCGCATCGGTTCGTGCCAGGGGTCGGCTGTGCCGCAGTACATCAGCATCGGGACATCGACGGACGTCAGAGCGGCGTCGATGCCCTGGTCGCGGGAGAACGCGTCGTAGTTTGCGCGCAGGGCCGTGGGATCGCTCGCCTCGATGACGGCGGCTTGCGAGGGATCGGCGTAGGCGCCCTGCCGCAGGACGTCGAACGCGTCGGTGTCGGCAGGCAGTCCGAGTTGCCGGAAGGCGTGGTCGCGTGCGGAGGCGAAGCCGTCCACGGGATCCCAGGAACCGGCGATGACCCGCGCACACCGTTCCGGCGCGTGCAGCGCCATGCCGAGTGCGGTCAAGGCACCCATGGAATAGCCCCAGATGCCGGCCCGGTCGGCACCGATGTCGTCGAGGACGGCGGTGACGCACTCCACGCGGCGCTCCAGAGCGTAGGCGGCGGGATCATGCGGGCCGTCACTGGCGCCCAGGCCCAGCGGGTCGATGGCCACCACGGTGTGGCCGGCCCGCAGCCTGGGGGTATAGCCGGTGGCGCTCCAGCTCGCACCGGTCTGGAACATCCCCGGGTGCAGAACCAGAACCGGCCCGTCCCCGGACACTTCGTAGAAGATCTTCAACCCGTTGCTGTGCACTGTCGGCACCTGTTGCTCCTTGTCCACTGCCTGAAGGCTGCCCCGAAGGCATTGCCGAATAGCGCCTGCCACCAGGAACGTTACGACTTGTAACAGGCGTCATCCTGAAGCATGCTCGGGTGCGGCGGAAGGAGGAACTTTTATGTCGCAACGGCACACCGTGGTAACCGACCAGCTCGCAGCGCCGCTCCCGGACGACGCGCCGGAGATTCCCGATTGCCCGCTCAGAGAGGTGCTCGCCCTGATCGGCGACAAGTGGAGCGCCCAAGTGCTGGTCGTCCTCGGCGATGGCCCGCACCGGTTCACCGAACTGGAGCGAGCCATCGAGGGCATCAGCCGACGCATGCTGACGCTCAGCCTGCGCAACCTGGAACGGAACGGGCTGATCACTCGAACCGTCCATCCCGATGCACCACCGCGCGTGGAATACGCCACCACCCCCTTGGTCGATGAGATCCGGGAGCCACTGGAGGCACTGGCGGCGTGGGCCGACCGGAATCGACCCGCCATCGCAGCCGCACGGCAGGCATATGACGGTCGCAACTGAGCTGATGGAGACCCTCGCGAAACCCCCGGACCTGCCCTTGCTCCTCACTTCTTTGCGTGATCAACGACGTGTGCGACGTGAGGGCCACTGAAGCGAGGCATGCGGCCCGGCGCGAGGAACTCCTCTTTGGCGTAGCGGACTTCGATGCCGTGCCCATCATCGACCCCGATTGCGGCCCGGAAACCGGTCAGGTCGCGGGCAAGCTGAGATCCGGTACGTCCCCGGGAGTATGGCGGGAGCCTCCGCCCGGCGGACGCCTCGGCGAACGCAGTCCGGTCAACTACATTGCGCCGGAAGCGTCTTCAAGCCGGCACCGGTCTCAACACCTGGAGGTGTCGATCTTGTCGCCATTCGCCTCGCCCCGCCGACAGTCCGCGGGAGCACTCAGCGGTGTCCTGTACGTGCTGTTCTTCATGGCCAGCATCGTCATCAGCGGTATCACCGCGCCGTCCGGCCCCTTCGCGACCCCGTATTCCAGCGATGCCGTGGTACGGCAGTACCTGCTCACCGACCCTCCTGCACTGCACCGCTCGCTACAGCTCTCAGCGTTGCTCCAGACGCTTTCCGCGCTGGCACTGCTGGCCTTCATCCCCTGGCTGACCGACTTCGTGGCGCGCTACAGCACCTCCGCGCGGGCAGGCGTGGTGCGGGCTATGGGTACCACCTCCGCAGCTCTGCTGGTGATCTCCGCGAGCGGTAGCTGGATCCTGTCGATGCTGGGCTCCTCCGCTGAGCTGTCTGTGGCCCGTGCCTTGATGGACCTGACCTTCATCACCGGCGCGGCTCCCGCGATCGGCACGCTCGGCCTGGCCCTGTGGGCGGTCTCCCGCACCGCCCTGGCAAGCCGGGCGCTGCCTGCCTGGGTGGGCTGGTCCGGCCTGGTCCTGGCCACGGCCAGCGTCCTGTCACTGCTGTCCCTGGTCGCCAAGCCGGCCACAGCGCTCATCCCATTCGGCCGCTATGTGGGCTTCGCCTGGTTCACCGCGGTGAGCCTGATGATGTGGCGCCGGGAGACCCGTACCGACCTCCCAAAAACGGGCGACCATGCGGGTGCCTGACACATCAGTGCCAGGGCAGCAACTGGATGATCCTGGTGGAAGGTCCTGGTGGAAGGTCCTGGTCATGCCGCAGATCTCGAAGTGGCAACCGGGATACGTATCCGGTGCCGCCCGTTGTTATTGATCATGAAGGCAATCGCACTTCAGCAGTGCGGGGGCCCGGAAGGCCTGGAACTCATAGAGCTGCCGACCCCGAAGGTCGCCCCCAGCGAGGTCCTCGTGCGGGTCAAGGCGGCGGGCGTCAACCCGGTGGACTGGAAGCTCGCCGCCGGTTACCTCGACGACGTCATGGAGGCGCACTTCCCCTTCATCCCGGGCTGGGAGGTCTCCGGCGTCGTCAGCCAGAGGTTTCGATGCCACCGAATTCGAGGTCGGCGACGAGGTCGTGGCCTACATTCGCAAGGACTGGGCGCAAAACGGCGGCTATGCCGAACTCGTGTCCGCGCCGGTGCGCACTCTCGCCCGCAAGCCCGAGTCCCTCAACTGGTTGCAGGCCGCCGGGCTGCCGCTGGCCGGACTGACGGCCTGTCAGGCCATCCAGCGGCTCGGCATCACCAAGGGCGACACTGTGCTGATCCACGCGGCTTCCGGCGGTGTCGGCTCGTTCGGCGTGCAGATCGTCGTCGCTCAAGCAGCGCGCGTCATCGGCACCGCCAGCAAGCACAATCACGACTACCTCCGCGGACTCGGCGCCGAGCCCGTCACCTACGGCGACAGCCTGTCCGACCGGGTGCGCGAGCTGGCGCCCGACGGCGTCGACGCGGCACTCGACCTCGTCGGCGGTGACGCGGTGGCTGTCTCCCAGGAAGTGCTCAAGAACCCGAAGCGGGTCGCCTCCATCGTCGACAGCACCGTCACCGACAAGGGCGGTCACCTCGTGTGGGCCCGCCCCAGCTCGGACGACCTCGCCGCGCTGTGCGCCCTCGCGGACTCCGGCAAGTTGTCCGTCACCGTGGACCGCACCTTTCCGTTGGCCGAGGCCCCCCGCCGTCCCTGACGCCCTGCGCTCCTCCCCCCTCACCCGGTCCTCCCCAGCGGCGCTGACTGCGCCCCGCCTCCCCGTCGCCCGCTCAGCACGATCAGCACGATCAGCAAGCCTCACTCCAGACCAATATTCCCCAATTGGCTCTGCACGCACGGTAATTGGCGCCCTCAAGATGAACTCATGGATGTCCACATCATCGACTCCTTCGCCGACCGCCCCTTCACCGGGAACCCGGCTGCCGTCTGCCTGCTGGACTCCAGCAACTGGCCCGCGGACGCATGGATGCGGCAGATCGCCACAGACTTCACCTTCTCCGAGACGACTTTCGTCCGTGCGCTACCCGCAGGTTCCGAAGCCGACTGGGGCATCAGGTGGTTCGCCCCGCTCGTGGAGATCAGACTGTGCGGTCACGCCACATCGGCCACGGTGCACGCCCTTCGCGCCGCGCGAGGGATCACCGGCACCGTGCGGTTCGCCAGTCGGCACAACGGCGTGCTGCTCGCGCACGGCCACCCCGACGGCAGCATCACGCTGGACTTCCCCGCCCCGCCGACGGCCCAAGTGGCCCTGCCGAAAAGCCTGTCCGAGGTGCTGGGCACCAGACCCGACTCGACCTTCACCACGGGCGCGATCGGCGATCTGCTCGCCGTCCTTCCCGATGAGGCACCGGGCGGGCCGCCTCTCCCGACCTGGCCGCGCTCGCCGAACTCACTCGCAGCGAAAGGCCCCGAGGTCTGATCATCACGGCGCCGGCCGCCGGCCCCGGCCTGGGGTACGACTTCGTCTCGCGCTTCTTCTCCCCGGCCGACGGCATCCCCGACGACCCCGTCACGGGCAGTGCCCTCACCGCACTGGCGCCGTACTGGTCCGCGCGCCTGGGACGCCCGGAACTCGTCGCCCTACAGGCGTCCGCGCGCACCGGTCACGCGCGCACGGCGGTACGCGGCGACCGCGTCCACCTGACGGGACGCGCCCTTACCCCTCATCGAGGGGCACCTGTGCGCGGCGTAGGGGAACGCCCGACGGGACAACCCCGGCGACTTCCCTTCGACCGGCGAGCATCTGCGGCGACACGCCCCCACTGCACCGGAGCACCGGATTTCCGACGAGGGAACGAGGTCGTTGACGTCAACTGCGCGGGAGCAGGTCGGTCACGGTCCCGTTGTCGCAGCGCGGGAACGAGTTGGGGGACCAGCACATGCTGAAGGAAAGTGTTCCGGAGCGAAGACGTGCCGGTGGGAGACCGGTTGGCGTACTGGGCCGAGTGCGTGGGGCGAACGCACGCTCCGGTGCGCATGAGCAGCGAGCACGCCCACGACTTCCGGGCGACCCAACGCGTCTTGGACCTGGGTGCAGTGACTGTGTGGCCGGCCACCTTCCAGCAGTTGCGCACCCAGCGGACGCCCAAGCTCATCCGGCAGTCCGACCCCGAGGTGTACCACGTCTCACTCATCACCGAGGGGACAGCCGTCATCGACTGGGACGGACACGGGACCGCGTACCACCCGACGGACCTGCACATCAACGACTCTTCGTTGCCGTGGGAACTCCGCACCGACGATGCCCCCGTCACCGCCGTGGGGATCGAGATCCCCCGGGCCCTGCTGCCGTTGCCACCCACCATGGCCGAACGCGCGCTGCCCCGGCGCATGTCGTCCCAGGACGGCGTCGGCGGTCTGTTGGCGCAGTTCCTCAGGCAGGTGACCGCGGACGCCTCCTCCTTCCAACCCACTGACGGGGGGCGACTCGGCGGAGTCCTGATCGACCTGGTCGCCGCGCTCTTCGCCCACGCCGTCGATTCCGACGAGGCCCTTCCCGCGGAGCCTCGCCGGCGGGCGCTCACCCTGAGCGTCCAGCAGTTCGCCCTGGCGCACCTGCACGACCCGGAGCTCACCCCCTCCGCCCTCGCCGCAGCGCACCACATCTCCGTCGCCTACCTCCACCGTCTCTTCCAGCACGAGGACCGCACGGTCGCCGCCTGGATCCGGCTCAGACGCCTGGAGGCAGCCTGCCGCGACCTCGCCGACCCGTCCCTGCACTCCGCCCCCGATCCACACGATCGCCAGGCGCTGGGGCTTCCGCCGCGCCAGCGACTTCAGCCGCGCCTTCCGCGCGGCGTACGGAACTTCACCGACGGACTACCGGGGCCAAGCACGACCAGAGGCGTGGTTGGCTGACAGCTGAGCCCGCTCAGTGACGACGGCTCACGACCCGGGCGGCCGCCACCGGCCCGCGGGCGGCGACTATCAGCTCCAGATCCTCAACGGCGAGGGCAGTAGTCACCTTGGCCGGCCCCAGGGCGGGACGGCGCGCGGGTCGCAAGAGCCGGCGGGCTTCGGGCGGCGTACCGCGTCCAGCACCGGCTCCCAGCCGACCAACACGCCCGCGGGCAGGACGCGGGCGGCTCCATGATGCCGTCCACCTGGTCAGCGCCAGCGGGAACAACCTCCTCCAGCAGGACGGCCGGCGGCGGGCCGCCGAGCGGGGCGAGGACCTGCGTTCACAGCTGCCCGTCGCGCCCGGGCGGGCAGGCTCCCAGGCCCAGGCCCAGGCCCAGGCCCAGGCCCAGGCGACGAGACGGGCCGGCTCCGGGACGGGTCCGGCGGCCACCAGGTTCGGGATGAGTTCGACGCCCCGCTCCCACCATTCCTGGCCTTCCACGTCGCACACGGGAGCCGGGGGTGGGGCGGCCAGGGGTGCGGGCGGCCCTGCGGCGAGGTAGGCCGAGGGCAGGCGATCGTTCAGCAGGGCGTCGACTGCGGCCAGCCGGGAGAAGCCGCGGGTGCCCAGCGCCAAGTCCACGCCGGCGTCCACGTCCGCCGCGGGCAAGTCGAGCACGGCGCCAGCCGGGACCCACCGTAGGCAGCCGCGTCGCCGGCGTGCGCCAGGTCTAGTACTGCAACGGATAGGCGCCTTCGACGGAGGCTTCAGGGACTTGGAGTGCTTCGCACGGAACCGGCCTGCCTATCCCTCATCGGCCTCCTGGCCGTTGGCTGCGTTGGCTTCGTTGGCACGGTCGATCTCGGCCATGTGCTCCTCCGCCCAGGTCCGCAGCCCCGCAAGCGCGGCTTCCAGGGACAGCCCGAGTCCGGTGAGTCGGTAGAAGACCCGTGGTGGCGTGGTCGGTTCGACCCGGCGCGACACCAGCCCGTCGCTGGTCAGGCTTCGCAGTGTCACGGACAGCATCTTCTGCGAAACGCCGGGCATCCGGCGTCTCAGCTCCGCGAAGCGCACCTCGTCCGGTGCGGCATCGGCGAGCGTCTTGACGGCCATGGACGTCCACTTCGTACCGATGCGGTCCAGCAACTGCCGCGTCGGGCAGTGGGGATCGAACAGATCGCCGCGTACCCCACGACCGGCGGCTCGGGCTCCTCTGGTGGTCACCTGTGGCTCACCACCTTCCCTGAAAGTGCCGTCTTGGAAGCGGCCGGACAGTTACCTACCGTTCTGTGGTCACCAATGGTAACCAACCGGAGGAGCCATCATGCCCGTAACCACCGCACACCACCTGCGCCGCATCGTGACGAACGGCGTCCAACTCAACGTCGCCATCGCGGGAGACGGACCTGCAGTTCTCCTGCTGCACGGCTTCCCGCACACCTGGGAACTCTGGAGCGGCATCATGGGCCGGCTGGCCGGGCGGTACCGGGTCATCGCCCCGGACCTGCGAGGCTTCGGTGCCAGTGCACGTGCCGCCGAGGGTTACGACGCAGGCACCCTCGCCGCCGACGCCGAAGGGCTGCTCGACGCACTCGGCGAGCCCTCGGCAGCGGTGGTCGGCATCGACGCGGGCACCGCCCCCGCCATCCTGCTCGCGCTGCGCCGGCCCGGCCTTGTCCGGCGCCTGGTCGTGATGGAAGCACTGCTCGGCCGTCTGCCCGGAGCAGAGCACGTCGTCGCGGGCGGCGCCCCGTGGTGGTTCGGCTTCCACGCCGTCCCCGGCCTCGCTGAGACCGTCCTGGCCGGCAACGAGGCCCCGTACATCGACTGGTTCCTCGACTCGGGGACGCTCGGGCGAGGAGTACCCGACGAGGTCCGTGCAGCCTTCGTCCACGCGTACACCGGGAGCGAGGCCCTTCGCTGCGCGTTCTCCTACTACCGGGCCCTGCCCACCAGCGCGCAGCAGGTCCAGGACGCCGTCGCGACGGCTCGGCTGACCATGCCCACCATGGCCGTCGGCTCTCACCCCGTCGGCACCGGGCTCGAACGCCAACTCCGTCCCATCACCGATGACCTGGTCGGACACCATCTCCAGGACTGCGGTCACATCATCCCCCTCGACCGCCCCGACGCATTGTTCGCGCTCCTTTCTCCCTTCCTCTCCGCCGATCTGCCGAAGTGACAGGAGCGGGCCGAAGGATCACGGTCGACGGTTCGGGCGTTCGTCCCAGCGCTCAGGCCTACGCGGCGCTGGTGCGGAACTTCGTGCGCGCCAACCTCACCCTGGGGCAGCAGGCCCCCCGCTATCAACGCCACGGTGTCCCCGGCGGGGCCCTGACCGTCACGGACACCACGCAGACGTCACCCCGGCCGCTGCCCTACCCGAGTGTCGCTTGGTGGTGGACCGTCTGAGACCAGCAGTCGTATCAGCGCCGATCGATGGTCTCAGACGGAACGAGGTTGCAGCGGCGGGACGTTGATCGCGTCCTCGGCGGGGGCTTCGCCCTGGTCGTCCGTGGCTCTCATGACGCTGAGGCCGTGGGACTGGCCGCAGCGTCTGACCCGCGGCGCGGACCGGGAACATCGTCGTTGCCCCGGGCCGCGCGGCCGCTGCTCCGGAACGTGCTACGACGACTGCCTGCCAGGCGCGGACCCGTTCGCACTCCCGCTCACGGGCCCACGGGCCCTGGCCGCCACCTCCCGATACAACTGCGCGGCACCGCCAGTCGGGCCGCGTCCGACGTACCCTCCATGCCGGGCACGCCCAACAGCACACGCACCGCGCCGCCCAACCGGGCGCGAGCGTCCTGGCCGAGCGGCCACGGTTCGCCTGCGGACCGCTCCGAGAACCGACAGGCGCTGCATGTCCGATCCTCCTGTTCTTACTCCTCCTGCTCCTGCTCCTGCGGTCAGGCTCGGCGTCCGCCGTCGGCCGACAGTGTGGTGCCGGTGATGTAGGCAGACTCGCCTGAGCACAGCCAGATCGCGGCGTCGGCGATCTCGTCCGGGGTGGCGAGACGGCCGAGCGGGGTAAGCGCTTCGTGCTGCGCGATCATGCCGGTGCCCTCGGCGACCTGGTCCAGTTTCGCGGTGCGGGTCATTCCGGGAGCGAGGGCGTTGACACGGATGCCGTCAGGGGCGTAGTCGACGGCGGCGGCCTTCGTCAGCCCGATGACACCGTGCTTGCCGGCCACGTACGCGGGAGAGCGCGGGATGGCGTACAGGCCGCCGCCGGAGGCGATGTTGACGATCGCCCCGCCTCCTGCCCGGCGCAGCTCCGGGATCTCGTGCTTGACGCAGAAGAACGTGCCGGTCAGGTTGATCCGCAGCACGCGCTCCCACTCCGGTGCCGTCATCTCGGTCAGTTCCCGGCCACTGGAGGGGACGCCGGCGTTGTTGACCGCCAGGTCCAGCCGTCCGAACGCCGTTACGGTCGTGCGGATCGCCGAGCGGACGGAGTCCTCGTCGGCGATGTCGACCGGGACGGCGATCGTGCGGCCGCCTGCCGCGGTGATCGCTTCGGCGGTCTCGTGCGCTGCGGCCTCGTCCAGGTCGAGGACCGCCACCGCTGCGCCGCGGCGGGCGAGACCGGACGCGATGGCGCGTCCGATCCCGCTGCCGGACCCGGTGACCAGGCCGACCTTGCCGGTGAAGTCGCTCACGCGAGCGTCTCGTGGTTCGCCCATGCCGCCTTGTATGGGTAGCGGGTCCGCCAGGTGTCGAACACCGCCTCGACTTCCGGCGAGGCGAAGAGGTTCCCCAGCGCCTCCAGGTCGGCGACGCCGAGTTGGATGACGGCGGTGGCGATGAACGCCGGGATCTGCTCCTCGCCGGGTACTCGGATGTGGCGCTGCGCGGCGAATGTCAGGAGCGAGCCGGTGTTCTTCGCTGCCGTTTCGACATCCGTCAGGTACTGGTCCAGGTCGCTGTCGGGAATCGGTTCGGTGAACTGAACGAACAGTGTGTGGTTGATCATGTCCCCATGTGACCACCGAATCGCCGGTCGCGTCCAAGACCCGTCGCGCCTTGTTCAATAACCTATGGGAATGGATCTGTTGGAAATTAGAGAGCTGCGATACTTCGTCGCCGCCGCCGAGGAACTCCACTTCGGCCGCGCTGCCGCCAGGCTCTCCATCGCGCAGCCCGCCCTGTCGAAGTCCATTCAGCGCATCGAGTCACGGCTCCGCGTGCAGTTGTTCGACCGCACCAGCCGCAGCGTCGCGCTGACATCCGCTGGCGCCGCTCTGCTGGAACACGGCCGGCATGCGCTGAACGCGATGACGATCGCCGTGCAGAACGCACAGCGCGCTGCCGGCGACGCACCGCTCAGATTCGTGATCAAACCCGGCGGGGACGCAAACCTGCTCTCCGGAATCCTCGCCGCCTACGCTCAGCACCCCTGCGCCCGGCAGGTCGACATCCTCTTCAGCGGTGCCACCGACCGGACCGACCATCTCCGCGACGGCCGCGCCGACGCGGCCCTGCTCTACGCTTCCTTCGACGACCTCACGGGGTTCGCCGCAGAGACGCTCCACGTTGAGGACCGCGTGGCCGTCCTCCCAGAAGGGCACCGGCTCGCCGCCCGCGACAGCATCGACCCGGCCGAGCTCGACGACGAGGTCTTCCCGCGGTGGCCAGGTGTTCCCGACGCCGGGAACGGCCCCGAGATCGCCGATGGCGCCGCACTCGTCGCGCTGGTCAGGATCGGCCGTGTCGTTGCCGTCGTGCCCCGCTCGCTCATCACGCCGGCGCCCCCGGGCATCGTGTGCGTACCCGTCCCCAACGCAGGCCCGAGCCGGATCGTCATCGCCCGTCGCGAACACGACCACCGCAACCACGTCACCGCGCTCGTCACCGCCGCCGCGTCACTGAGACAGAAGTGACCAGCCGCAGCACCCGTCTTGGGCGAGCCATTCATAGGCCTGGCGCGAGGACGGGGTGACCGGATAACCGATCTCGGACTGGATGGGTCAACCGGCGCACCGGCCCGTCGGGGCACCTCTTGACGGGTCTGGACACGACGCCTGCGAAGGTCGAGGGGAGTGCGCTCGAAGGCCAGGCGCCTGGCGGAGCGTGGGTGGCTCCTTCCGGAGGCATCGGGGCATTCAGTGCCGGCCGGCGGCCCGCGGCCGCGCCAGACGACGGCTCATCCGCGTGACCATCGACCACCGGATCATCGCCTCGCTGGAAGCGGGCAGGGTTTCGTAATCGCGCATCAGGCGAAAGGAGTTCATCAGCCATGCGAACGTGCGCTCTGCCACCCCTCGCTTCGGCAGCACCACGAACCCGGTCATGTCGTCGGTGTGCTTGACGATCCCCAGGATCAGGGCAAGCCTGTCACCACCCGGAACCTGAGTTGGACTCGCCCGGAACGGGCACGAAAGGCTGCGGCACCAGGGCCTCCTGGTCTGCTCGGGCTGCCATGCCCACGAGCTGTGCAGGAGGCCGGTCCTCATGCTCGCACAGGCCGGACATCACCCGGCTAAGTCCCAACCTCGAACCCACGAACACCACTATCGGTACGACTACGGCTTCTAAGCCCGGCTCGGCCGGCTGCGCCGCTATGGCAGATCCCGGCGCATCAGGTCGGCGTAGGTCTCGCGGCGTACCACGGCGCGGTGCGCGCCGTCGCGGACGAAGACCACCGGCGGGCGACGCGCGCCGTTGTAGTTGTTGCTCAGCGCATAGGTGTAGGCGCCGGTGACCGGCACGGCGATCAGGTCCCCGACGCGTGGGTCCTCCAGCGGGACGCCGGCGCTGAGGATGTCGCCGGACTCGCAGTGCCGGCCCACCAGGCGGCACAGCTCGCCCCCGCCGGTCGGGCGGCCGGCGACGGCGGCCTCGAAGCGCTGCTGGTACAGGGAGACTTCGAGGTTGTCGCCCATGCCGCCGTCGACGGCGACGAAGGTGTGGCCTCCGCCGCGCTTGACGGAGACGACCCGGTACAGCGAGACGCCGGACTCGGCGACCATCGAGCGGCCCGGCTCGATGAGGATGCGGGCGTCAGCGGGCAGCAGGCGTCGGGCGACGTCGGTGACGGCGTCGAGGTACGCCTCCACCGCGGGCGGTTGGTCGGCGTAGGTGTAGCGGGAGCCGAGGCCGCCGCCCACGTCGTAGACGGCGAAATCGCCGAGTTCGGCGACCGCCTCGACGGCCTGCGCGAAGGGTACGAGGTCCAGGATCTGCGACCCGACGTGCACGTGGACGCCGTCCAGCCGCAGCCGGTCGCTGCCGCGCAGCCGCGCGATCGCCGCCCGGGCCTGCGGCAGGGGCAGACCGAACTTGGAGCCGTTCTGGCCGGTGGACACGGCCTCGTGGGTGTCGGGGCAGATGCCGGGGGTGATCCGGACCAGTACTCCCTGCTCCGCCGCGGTGTCGGCGAGGATCTTCTCCAGCCGGTCGATGTCTTCGAAGTTGTCGACGACGACCGTGCCGGCGCCGGCCTCGACGGCGAGGCGCAGCTCCTCCTCGGTCTTGGCGTTGCCGTGGACGACCAGGCCGGCCGGGTCCGCGCCTGCGGCGAGGGCGAGGGTCAGCTCGCCGCCGCCGGCCACGTCGATGCCGAGGCCCTCCTCCGCGAGCAGCCGGATGACGGCGGTGCAGGGGAACGCCTTGGAGGCGAAGACGGCGCGGGAGTTCGGCCAACGGGCGGCCAGGCCGTCGGCGTACCGGCGGGCGCGGGCGCGGACCGACGCCTCGTCGAGGATCAGCGCGGGAGTGCCGTAGGACTCGGCGAGTTCGGCCGCCGGTACGCCGCCGATCACCAGTCCGCCGCTCCCGTCCCGGGTGGTCCCGGGCGGGAACAGCCCCAGCAGTTCCCGGCCTGCCTGCGTCTGCGTCGTCGCCATCCGCGCTCCTTGTGCCACTGATCCATCCCGCTCCCCTGCCATCCTCCCGCTACGGTCACTCCGGATCATCGTTGACATCGTCAATACGGGTCTCCCAGACTTGACGCCCACAACAATCCTGCGAGTCAGGGGTGCACCATGCGGGAGTCCGGCGCTCGGGGGCACCTGCCCGTCCGTCAGCTCGTGGACAACATCGGCCCGGCGCTGCTGCGCCTGGTTCAGGAGGGGACCGGCAGCGGCGGGCCGCTCACCGACATCGCCATCCATGCCCCGGGTGCGCCGGCACAGCTCGGACCCGGGTGCGTGGTGCTGGGGGTGGGCGTGACCACGGAGGCCGAGCTGCGCGAGCTGACCGCGGCCATGTCGCAGGCTGGCGCGGAGGTGCTGGCGGTGAAGGCCCCCGTGCCGCCGTCGGCCGACGACAAGCCGGCGATCATCGAGGTCAACCAGGGCGCGTCCTGGATGCACGTGGCGACGACTGTCCGTGAGCAGCTGCTCGAGTACGCGAGGACGCGCGTGCGCTCGGCCGGCAGCGGCGCGGAGCTGTTCGCCCTGGCGAACGCGGTCTATGAGGCCGTCGGCGCCCCGGTCACCATCGAGGACCGCTTCTCCGCGCTGGTCGCCTGGTCGGAGGGGCAGGACCGGACCGACTCCGAGCGGATCGAGAGCATCCTGGGGCGGGCCGTGCACCAGCGGACGCTCGCCGAACAGCGCGAGCGTCAGGAGTTCGAGCGGCTCCATGCCAGCACCGAACCGGTGTACATGGAGGCGACCGGGGCGGATCAGCTGGCAAGGGTGGCCATCGCGGTCCGGGCCGGTTCGGACGTCCTCGGCTACATCTGGGCCGCCGTCACCGGTCCGCTCGACGAGGCGGCCACAGCCCGGCTGCGCGAATTCGCGCCCGTGGTCGCGCTGCAGCTGGTCGGCCTGCGCACGGAGACCAGCTACGCCCGCCGCCAGCGCGGCGAGCTGGCCGCCGCGGTACTCGGCGGGGCGGCCGATCCTGTGGAGGCGAGCCGGCTGCAGCTGGGCTCCGGCCCGGTCTGCGTCCTGGCCGCGGCCCCGCGGCTGGCCGGCCGCACAGGATCAGACGCGTCGGGCCCCGACGCGCTGGACGCCGCCGGGCTACGCCGGTTCGCGGACACGCTGGAGTACTTCCTGGCTGCCGTGCACCCCCGTTCAGCCCTGGTGGCGGGCACCGGAGTGGTGTACGTACTGGCCGGCTGGCCTCCGGAACACGCCACGGCCCTGGAGTCGGCCGCCGCCCTGGCCCGCGACTTCCTCGCGCGGACCCCACTGGCCGGTGACTACGTGGTCGCCGTCGGCGGCCCGGCCGGATCGATGGGCCGGATCGCCGACGTGCGGGCGCAGGCGGACGCCGCGCTGCGGGCGCTGCGGCATCCGGCCGGCCACGGACCGGCCGTACGCACCGTGGAAGACATGGCACTGGCGGTTCTGCTGCTGCACCTCGCCGACGCGACTGAGTCGCTCGGCCTGCCGGACGCCTGCGGCGCGCTGCACCGGCTGCGCCAGGAAGAGGGCCAGGACGGTCCGCTGGCGGCGACCCTGGCCGCCTATCTCGCCGCCGCGGGAGCCACCGACACCGCGGCGGAGGCCCTGCACATCCACCCCAACACCATGCGCTACCGGCTGCGCCGTATCCGCGAGGTCTCCGGGCTGGACTTCACCGATGCCGACGCCATGCTGCTCGTGCACCTTCAGCTCCGGGTGCGCGAGCTGCGGACAGGCGCTTCCCAAGGCTCCGGCTGATCCCGGAACGAGCGCGTGTAGCGACACCCGTCCAGGTCGACCCAGAGCACCGCGCCGTCCAGGGCGGGGCCGGACGTCAGGCGCTCCGGCAGCCGGGGGTCGGCTCCGATGCGGAACGTCCCGTCGTCGAACGGGACGAGTTCCGGTTCGTCGCAGGGCGCTTCCACACCGGTCGCGGCGATCATGTGCAGTCGTCCCGCCCGCTGCACGATGCTGAAGCTGGGATACCAGGGGGTGTAGCTCCGGTAGTGACCCGCGAGTGCGTGCGGGGGAGCGGTCGGCGCGGAGGGGCTGGGGCCCAGTGACTCGGGTCCATAGAGCCAGCGTCCGTCCAGAGAGTGGTGGTAGGCGGACCATCCTGGGTGATCGCACACCAGCCGCCCGTCCCCCGCGTCGTACAGCCTGCCGGTCACCCCTTCCGAGGTGAGCGAGAGGCGGTCGTCCCGCGTGGCCTCGACGCGGATCTGACGCGGCGTCGTGCCGTGGATCCCGACGTAGCGCTGGGCGTCGGGGATCCGCTCCGGGTCGAACAGCGCCGGGTCCGCCGGGGCTCCCTGGACGACGGCGAGTAGATGGCGGGCGAAGCGGTCGATGATCTGGCACTCCCCGGGTGCGTTGGTCAGCACGGCGACACCGTGCCCGCCGTCGATGTCGACGGCGAGGTACGAGCGGTATCCGACCATCCCGCCGGCGTGCGTCAGCCAGGTGCGGCCGTGGATCACTTCCACGTCCACGCCGAGCGCGTAGCCGGAACTGACCGTGTCCGCAGGCACCGTGACGATCTGTCGGAACGACTCCGGCCCGATGATCCTGGTGCCGTCCATGGTGCCCCGGCCCAGCAGCATGCGGGCGAACCGCCCCAGATCGGAAGCGGTTGCCAGCACGTTCCCATCGGCCGCCGAATACTCGAAGAAGCCGGCCGGCGCGAGCGGGGCCGACGGCAGCGGCGGGCGGTCGTCGCGCAGGAACCGGTACCCGGTGGCGAGTTCGGCGATGTCCTCGTGAGTGATCCGCGCCGCCGAGTCGCGCATGCCCAGGGGCCGCAGCAGCCGTTCGGCCATGGCGTCCGCCAGCGATTCCCCCGTCACCTGCTCGACGATCAACCCCAGCAGGTTGTAGCCCTCGTTGGAGTAGTGGAACAGCTCACCTGGTTCGGCCCAGGTCCTCGCATCGCGCAGCGCGTAGCCGCGTGCGGCGGCATCGGGCAGTGCGTCGGCCCCGGCCACCAGGCCGGAGGTGTGCTGCAGGAGGTGCCGGACGGTGATCGCGCGGGAGCCGTCGTTCGGGGCGAACCAGGGCAGGTGGTCGGCGACCGCCGCGTCGAGGTCCACCTTCCCCTCGTCCGCCAGTATGCCGAGCAGGAAGGCGGTGAAGGTCTTGCTGACGGAACCGATCTCGAACCGCGTGTGACGGGAGACCGGCGCCCCGGACTCCGCGTTCGCGAAGCCTGCGGTGACGCACGCGGACTCGCCGGTCGCATCGACGACGCTGATCGCGATTCCCGGCACCGGCCACCAGGTCCGCAACCGCTCCGCAAGCCCAGAGAGCACCCGTTGCACATCCATCAGACGCCCGCCTTCCGCGAACCGAATCCCGCGAACCGGTCCGGACCCAGCTCGACCTGGGAGGAGTCGATCTCCGCGTCCGGCCGGTCGCCTTTGACGAACCGTCGGCACAGCGGGTACAGCAGCACGGCCAGCAGCGCCACCGCGAGACTCGTGCCGAACGTCGCGGCCTCGTTGACGGCCGTACTCCACGCCAGGTACATGATCATCGCTGTGGGCAGCGCGACGACCAGGACCGCGCCGGGCCAGCCGCCGGGGACCCGAACCGGCCGGACCATCTGTGGATACCTCCAGCGGAGGACCAGGAAGGCCACGAATTCCAGCAGGATCGAGGCCAGGGTGAGCAGCACCGTGGCCCGCAGGATCGCGCTGAAGTCGACGGCAGAGAGCACGACGACGACGGTGGTGCTCGTCAGCAGTGCACCCACCGGCGTGTTGAACCGTCTGCTGTCCCGGGCCATCCAGCGCGGCAGGTACGCGTCCGCGGCGAGCGCCCGCGGAACCCGGGTGCTCGTCAGTAGGATCGCCATGAACAGCCCCACCAGGGAGAGCACCGATCCCAGGGAGATCAGCACCTTCAGCCAGATTCCGCCCAGGGCGTCGCCGACCACGATGAAGTCGCCCTGAACCCAGTCGGCGGGCGAACCCCGGTGCAGCCCGCTGCCGATGGCGGCGATGGTGGGCAGCAGGTAGGCGGCGATGATCAGCGGAACCGAGATGACCAGGGCCCGGGTGTAGGTCCGGTGTGCGTCGGCGACCTCGCCCAGCACGGTGCTCGGGCCGTCGAAGCCGAGGTGGAGCCACACGATCACGCTGAGCGCGCCGGCCACCGACGAGTGGACGCTCTCCCCCGGCACCATGAAGGGCGAGAGCACGTTGATTCCGTTGCCGACCGCATGCCAGATGCCGAGGACCGTCAGCACCGCGAATGGTGCGAGGATCAGCAGCATCATCCCGACCGAGTACCCGCTCACCGCCTTGGAGCCGCGGTAGTTCAGGTACGCCATCGGGACGATGAGGGCGACGGTGACGATCCAGTGCAGGTCCACGACGAAACCGCCGTGGAACAGGTCCACGATCACCAGCCTCTTCCCGCGGGCGATGTCCGGGACCCAGGTGGCCAAGTAGTCGACCAGCAGGAACGGGTAGAGGGCAAGGTTCAGCACCGACCCGATCGAATTCCAGGCCCCGAACACGAATGCCGCACCTCTGCCGAGCGCGATCTTCGTCCAGTAGTAGTAGCCGCCGTCGACCGGTATCGCGGCACTCAACTCCGCTGCCACCAGCGCGTTCGGCACGCCGAAGACCACCGGCACCAGGACGATCATTAGCAGGGTCATGCCCGGACCGGCGTTGGAGAGTGAGGCTTCGAGCCCGAAGGGGCCTCCGGACACCGTGAAGAAGAAGATTCCGACCAGGGGCAGCACGCCGAGCCTGCGTCTGCCCGCCCCGGGCGCCGACCGTGTGATTTCCGACGGGATCAGTTCGGTCATCCTGGGCTCCATTCTCCGTTCGGGCCTGGTCGGCACAACGTACGGGGCGTCACCGGGGCCGTTCTCGTCGTGCGCGCCAAAGCCGCGGCCCGTCGGTTGTCGCTGCCACCAACGCCGGGCTGATCCACCCGGAACACGACGAAGCCCCGGGCGACGAGGTCACCCGGAGCTTGTGACAGGACTGAGGTTTGGGGTCGGGTCAGGCGGCGCGCAGTGGATGAGTACCGAGCAGTTCAAGGCCCTGATCACCCCCTTCGAACAGCACGTCGTCGACCTGGAGCTCAAACTCCAGGATCAGGGAGACGAGCTCACTGCCGCCCGCGCCACCCACCGCGAGCTCATGGCTCAGCTCAACCGTCAGCCCAGCCGGGATCGACACGTGCTCTCACATCGTCCACCGCGGCGCTTCATGCCCACCGCCTCCAGAACGGACTTCCGCAGCCCGCCGCCCTCACCACCGCCCCTCTCCGTTGGGAGTATGTCTGGCGACCAGTGCCTGCTGGGCGCGTGGTGATCACAACCAGCCGTTGGCCTCCGCGAGCCGGGCCGCCTCGGCGCGGGTGCGGGCCTGCATCTTGCCGATCGCCGACGACAGGTGGTTGCGCACGGTGCCCTGGGACAGCCGCAGCGCCCTGGCGATGTCCGCCACGGTGCCGCCCTCGGCGGCGACGCGCAGCACATCCGCCTCGCGCCCGGTCAGCGGGCTCGCGCCAGCGGCCAGTGCTTCCGCGGCGAGGGCCGGATCCACGAAGCGCAGGCCGGTGTGAACGCGGCGGATCGCGTCGACCAGTTGTTCGGGCGGGGAGTCCTTCACGACGTAGCCGGCCGCGCCCGCGGACATCGCCCGCCAGAGGTAGCCGGGTCGGCTGAAGGTCGTGCAGACGATGGTGCGGCAGCCGGGCAGGGCCCGTTGGAGGTCGGCGGCGACGGTCAGACCGTGCCTGCCGGGCATCTGTACGTCGAGCAGCGCGATGTCGGGCGTGATCCGCTGCGCGGCGGCCAGCACCTCGGTGCCGGTGCCGATTTCGGCGACCACGTCGATGTCGGGTTCGAGGCGGAGCACGGCTGTGAGGGCGCCGCGTACGAGTGCTTGGCCGTCGGCCAGCGGGATACGGATCGTGTCGGCTCGGCCTCCTGCGACGGTGCGAGGGGGATCGCCGGGTCCGGCCCGCGGGCGACGACCCGGAACCCGCCGCCGGGGGCAGGTCCGTGAACGCCTCGCGCAGCTCGGCGCGCACAGTCTCGGTCGCGGCGGGCAGTTCGGCCCGGATGCCGGCGGCACGCAGCGCCATGCGGGCGCCGGCGAGTTCGCTGTCCAGCGACTGGATGCGGTAGCCCGAGCTTGACCTGCTCGCGCGCGGCCCGCAGGTGACCGATCGTGAAGTTGAGCCCGAAGACGGTGCCGAGTGCCACGGTCACGCCGACGAGGAGGGCCACCTGCGCCCAGGCCACCTCGCCCTGGGCAAAGCGCATCCAGACGATCTGCCGCAGCACCGTGACAAGGTCGAGCAGCAACGCATGGCATGTCCTCTATGTCCTGAGGCCACACACGACACTGCCCATGGCCACGAGCGCATGAGCATCCAACTTCGGCCATGCAGACCCTCGTGGACCCGGTCATCGAGCAGGGGCGAGGCATCGCCACCCGCTACGAGAAGACCGCAATCATCTACCCGGCCGAACTTCACATCGCAGGCATTTTCCCCTGGTCCGCCCGGCGATCCAAACGAAGGTTCGTAGAGAGATTTGTGAGATGTCCGCCCTCGGCGAACAGTAAAAATGGCCTCTGACCTGGGACTTGCAGTTGATCACTAGAATCTGCTCCCATTCCAACGGGATGTACGTCCTGTACATTTTTCACAGAGGAAGGGAGCAGTCATGCTGCAACCGACGGCGCGCTATGTCCTGCCGGAGTTCACCGAGCGCACCAGCTACGGGACCCGGACTATGGACCCCTACTCCAAGCTGCTCAGCGAGCGGATCGTCTTCCTGGGAACGGCCATCGACGACGCCTCCGCCAACGACGTGATGGCGCAACTCGTCCACCTCGAACACGCCGCGCCTGACCAGGACATCTCGCTCTACATCAACTCGCCCGGCGGCTCGTTCACCGCGATGTGCGCGATCTACGACACGATGCGCTACGTCTCGTGCGACGTGGAGACCATCTGCCTGGGCCAGGCGGCCTCGGCCGCCGCGGTCCTGCTGGCCGCCGGCGCCCCGGGGAAGCGGCTGGCGCTCCCGCACGCACGGATGGTGATCCATCAGCCGTCGCTCGACGAACCGGCCCAGGGCCAGACCGACGACCTGCGGATCCAGGCGGAGGAGATGCTGCGCACCCGCAACAAACTGGAGGAGATGCTGGCCGAGCACACCGGGCAGCCCCAAGAGCGGATCGCCGCGGACATCGAGCGGGACACCTTCTTCGACGCGCCCGCCGCCCAGGAGTACGGCCTGATCGACGGGCTCACCCGCGGCCGCAAGCGGACCTCCCCGCAGCCTCTAGGGCGGTGAGGCGAGGTGCTACCGCCCGAACTGCCGCCGCTGCCCGCCCTGACCCGGGCCGAGGGGCGGCTGATCGACAGCTATCTGGAGGTCCTGGACCTGCTGGGCCGGATCAACCCGGCCCGCGGCGCCACGACGTACAGCGGACTGCGCGCGGCCCAGGCCCTCGTTCGCAAGTCCGCTGAGCTGCGGGACGCGCTGACCTTGATGCACGACCGCGGGGAGAGCGAACTGCACACCGAGACCCTGGTTCGGGCGCTGCGGGTCCTGGACGGGGAGCGCCGGGCGCGGCAGGTGACCGTACCGCCGCAGGAGAGCGTCTGACCCGACTCCCCGGAGGTGCCCACGGAGCCGTACGGCCCCCGGCGCGGGGCGCGTTGCGAGGGCGGACGCGCCGCACACCCGGGACACGTACGGCTTCGGAGTGCACATACGGCGTAATGTGCGCGGCTGCGGTAAGGGGGCGAGGAATTGCGCGGGTCAGCGGAGTTTCCCGCCCCCCTTGGGTTTCGGCGCTGGTCCCGGCCTCGCCATTACAGCCGATACCGCCACGCATGGAACAACACCACTCATCCAGCCCAAACGTGACCAATATCACACACTGCATTTTCAGCTCGGAAATCGGGTGGGGGGTGCGTGACGATCCCTTCGACGACAAGCCCCCGCCACAGCGACGGGGCGGTCCGGACGGACAGCTGCTCCCGCCGTCATCCGGATCACCGGCTGACGAAGGGTTGCGCATGACCATGCGCATGCAGATGCCGCACCTCCTGGTGCGTGCCGGCACCGTCTCTGCCCTCACCCTGGTCGCCCTGGGCGGCCCCACACCCGCCCCGGGCGCGGCCGCGGAGGCCGAATTAGCGTCCATCCCCGTCAAGGCCCTACGGATCGCCGCCTCCAAGCAAGGCGCCCCGTACAAGTGGGGGGCTCAGGGGCCGGACAGCTTCGACTGCTCGGGGCTGACGCTCTACTCGTACCGGCGCGCCGGGCGGGCCCTGCCGCGCACCGCGGCACAGCAGTACCGCCGCACCGAGCATGTCGCGCGCTCCTCCCGAAGGGACGGCGATCTGGTCTTCTTCCATTCCGGCAGCGGGATTTACCACGTCGGCATCTACGCCGGCGACGACCGGATCTGGCATGCGCCCAAGGCCGGCACCGTGGTGCGGCTGGAGCGGATCTGGAGCCGCGCCGTCTGGTACGGGCGGGTGCGCTGACCTGCGGCTCCGCGGTCCCCGCTCAATTGTCAGTGCCCTTGGGTAACTTGGCGGTATGACCTCGGAGCTGAGCAGACTGCTGGCGGCAGCGGCGCGCGGGAGCTTCCCGCCCGCCGACGGCTCGGTGACGGTGCTGCCCGCGCCGTCCCCGCGCGATGCCGGGGTGGTGTCCTTCACCGCCCATGCCGTGGTGTTCGCCGATGTGCCGGCGGCGTGGGTGCACGAGCGCATACCGCCCGGTGACCTCGCGGCGCCGCTCAACCCACCGTTCCTGGGAGCGCTCACCGCCCGGCTCGACCGCGAGGTCAACAACATCGACCTGCTGACGGTCGCCGAGGCGCTCCCCGGTCCGCCGCCCCTGGAGCTGACCCGGTCCACGGACCCCGACCACCCCCGCACCGCCCGGGCCCGCCGGCACCGCGACGCGGTGCGGGCCTGGACGACCGCCGACGGCGGGACGGTCGTGGTCGGCCGCGGAGTGGCCGGCCGTTGGGAGCTCGCCGTGGAGGTCGACGGCGCCGCCCAGGGACGCGGTCTGGGACGGGAGCTGGCCCGGGCCGCGCGGCATCTGGTCCCGGCGGGTGAGCTGCTGTGGGCCCAGGTGGCCCCGGGCAATGCGCGCAGCGTGCGGGCCCTACTGGCGGCCGGGTTCCGGCCGGTCGGGGCGGAGGCGCTACTGGTGCCGCCCGGGGAGCGCGGCTAGGGCCTCTCCGATCCCGATCCCGATCCACCGGACAGGCCCGAGGGGCTGGCCGCCCGGCACGGGGCGGACGGGGGCCACGGCACCGTGACCCAGACCGTCTTGCCGCCGGCCGCGACGGGCTCGACCCAGAGCCGGCCGCCGTGTTCGGCGGCCAGGGAGCGGATGATGACCAGCCCCCGGCCGTTGTCCTGTTGGACCGCGGCGGGCAGCCGGCGCGGCGGGCGCGGATGGCCGTCGGTGATGCCCAGGCACAGCTGTTCCTCGCACTCCAGGCGGAGCTCGACGGTGAAGGCCGGGGACCGGCCGCGGGTGTGCAGGACGGCGTTGGTGGCGAGTTCGGAGACGATCAGCAGGAGGTCGTCGGCGTCGGCCGACCCGGGCGGCAGGCCCCATTGGGCGAGGACGTCCCGGACGTGTCCGCGGGCGGCGGCGACCGAGTCGGGGAGGCTCGGCAGAGTGCGGGTGGATTCCTGGTGGTCTGCCATGACGACGCCGTCCCTTTCCCACCGAGGCGCGGCTCCGGCCCGCCGGACAGCCGGGATGCCGGCCGGGGTGCCGACGGCCTCGGTTGTGTACCGTGCGCCAGACTGCCACCCATGCTGCCGGTGTGGTGAGCAATCGCCCAACATATACGGAGTTCTGTCGCGATTCTCTCGCTCGATGCGGTGAACAGTGCTGCGGCAGACGGCGTTTGGGGTGTATGGGGCGCACGATGCGGCGCCGCGGCCCTCATTTCCGCGACGCCGCCGGTGCCGGGTGACGACTTCAGGCCACCGGGGCGGTCGCCACGATGACGCCGGCCGCGGTACTGATCTGAGCATCCGTCAGATCAGCTCGGGCGGTGAGCCGCAGCCGGGAGATCCCGTCGGGCACGGACGGCGGACGGAAGCATCCGACCGCGAGCCCGGCCGCCCGGCAGTCCGCGGCCCAGCGGACCGCCGCCTCCGGGGAGGGGGCACGCACGGAGATCACCGCGGCGTCCGGGCGGACCGCGGTCAGGCCCGCCGCGGTCAGCCGGGCGTGCAGTTCCCGCGCCACCTGCCGGACCCGTTCGGGACGGTGCGGTTCCCGGCGCAGCAGCCGCAGGGCGGCGAGCGCACCGCCGGTCGCCGCCGGAGCCAGCCCGGTGTCGAAGATGAACGAGCGGGCGGTGTTGACCAGGTGCTCGATGACCCGGGCCGGGCCGAGCACCGCACCGCCCTGTGCGCCGAGGGACTTGGAGAGCGTCACGGTCGCCACCACGTCGGCGTCCCCGGCCAGCCCGGCGGCCCGCAGCGCACCGCGGCCCCCGTCGCCGAGCACGCCCAGCCCGTGCGCGTCGTCGACCAGCAGCGCGGCGTCCCGGGTCCGGCAGGCGTCGGCGAGCGCGGGCAGCGGCGCGGCGTCACCGTCGACCGAGAAGACCGAGTCGGTGAGCGCCAGCGCCCTGCCGCGGTGCCCGGCCAGCGCGGCGCGGACGGCCGCCGGATCGGCGTGCGGGACCACCTCGGTGCGGGCCCGGGAGAGCCGGCAGCCGTCGATGAGGGAGGCATGGTTGCCGGCGTCGGAGACGACCAGGGTGCCGGGGGCGGTGAGCGCCGTGACCGCGGCGAGGTTGGCGGTGTACCCGGAGGAGAGCACCAGGGCCGCCTCGAAGCCGCAGAACTCGGCGAGTTCGCGCTCCAGTTGGGCGTGGAGTTCGGTGCTGCCGGTGACCAGTCGCGAACCAGTCGCGCCGGCGCCCCAGCGGTCGGCGGCCTCGGCCGCGCCGCGCGTCACCTCGGGGTGCCGGGCCAGTCCGAGATAGTCGTTGCCGGCCAGGTCGAGCAGGGGGGAGTCGGCAGGCCGGGGTCGCAGGGTACGGACCAGGCCGGCGCGGTGGCGTTCGGCGCGGGCGGCGTCGATCCAGTCGAACGCGGCGCCGGACGCCGGCCGGGGGACCGCGGCGGGCGGCCCGGCGGGGGCGTCGCACAGCAGCGGTGGGGCGTGGTCCGGCAGCATCGGCGTCCTTCGTCGGTGGGCGTCGGGAACGAGCCCGGCCGCGGCCCGGCGAACGGGTCCCGGCAACGGGGCTGCGGGGCCTCGATTGTGGGCTGTCGATAGACGTTAGCGGTCGTTCCGCACGGAGACGGTGTGGTGATGCACACACCCCGATCGCCGGGCATTGTGGGAATCCTCCTTGGCCGGGGGCCGGGCCGTACGTCAGGATCATCGCCATGGACCTGCTGAACACACTGGTGGACAAGGGACTGCGGCGCGAGGTGCCGACCCGTGACGAGGCGCTCGCCGTGCTGGCGACGTCCGACGACGAACTGCTCGATGTGGTGGCCGCGGCGGGGAAGGTGCGCCGCGAATGGTTCGGGCGGCGGGTCAAGCTCAACTACCTCGTCAACCTCAAGTCGGGCCTGTGCCCGGAGGACTGCTCGTACTGCTCCCAGCGGCTGGGCTCGAAGGCGGAGATCCTCAAGTACACCTGGATCAAGCCCGATGACGCCTCCAAGGCGGCCGCGGCCGGGGTGGCCGGCGGCGCCAAGCGGGTCTGCCTGGTCGCCAGCGGCCGGGGCCCCACCGACAAGGACGTGGACCGGGTCTCGGAGACCATCGCCACCATCAAGGAGCAGAACGAGGGCATCGAGGTCTGCGCCTGCCTGGGGCTGCTGAACGACGGCCAGGCGGAGCGCCTGCGCGCGGCGGGTGCCGACGCCTACAACCACAACCTCAACACCTCGGAAGCCACCTACGGCGACATCTGCACCACGCACGACTTCTCCGACCGGGTGGACACCGTCCAGCAGGCCCAGGCGGCGGGGATGTCCGCCTGCTCCGGGCTGATCGCAGGCATGGGCGAGAGCGACGCCGACCTGGTCGACGTGGTCTTCGCGCTGCGCGAGCTGGACCCGGACTCGGTGCCGGTCAACTTCCTGATCCCGTTCGAGGGCACTCCGCTGGCCAAGGAGTGGAACCTCACCCCGCAGCGCTGCCTGCGCATCCTGGCGATGGTCCGGTTCGTCTGCCCGGACGTGGAGGTCCGGCTGGCCGGCGGCCGCGAGGTGCATCTGCGCAGCCTGCAGCCGCTCGCCCTGCACCTGGTCAACTCCATCTTCCTGGGCGACTACCTGACCAGCGAGGGCCAGGCCGGCAAGGACGACCTGGCGATGATCGCGGACGCCGGGTTCGAGGTGGAGGGTACGGACACCACCACGCTGCCGAAGCACCGCAGGGACGCGGCAGCGGCCACGGACACCGAGCCCGTTACGTCCTCGGAGGCCGTCGTTCCGGCCCCCGCCGAGGACGCCCGACGCGATCTGGTCGCGGTGCGCCGCCGCGGCACCGGCACCGACCTGCCGCCCAATGCCTGAGCCGCTCACCCCCGATGACCTGCTGGCGCTCGACCGGCAGCACGTCTGGCACCCGTACGGGCCGATGCCCGGCCGGGGCGAGCCGCTGCTGGTCGAGTCGGCCAGCGGCGTCCGGCTGCGGCTGGGCCGGCCGGCCGAGGGGCGCTCCGAGCTGGTGGACGGGATGTCGTCCTGGTGGTCGGCGGTGCACGGCTACAACCACCCGGTGCTCAACGACGCGGCCCGCGGCCAGTTGGAGCGGATGAGCCACGTGATGTTCGGCGGGCTCACCCACGAGCCCGCGGTACGGCTCGCCAAGCGGCTGGTGGACATCACCCCCGAGCCGCTCCGGCACGTCTTCCTCGCCGACTCCGGTTCGGTGTCGGTCGAGGTGGCGGTCAAGATGTGCCTCCAGTACTGGCGTTCGCGGGGCAAGCCCGGCAAACAGCGGCTGCTGACCTGGCGCGGCGGCTACCACGGCGACACCTGGCAGCCGATGTCGGTCTGCGATCCGGACGGCGGGATGCACCACTTCTGGCAGGGCGTGCTGCCCCGGCAGATCTTCGCCGACGCGCCGCCGGCCGGCTTCGACGCCCCGCCGGACCCGGCCTACGCGGCGCAGCTGCGGGAGCTGATCGGCCGGCACGCCGACGAGCTGGCGGCGGTGATCGTGGAGCCGGTGGTGCAGGGTGCAGGCGGGATGTCCTTCCACTCCCCCGGCTATCTGCGGGTGCTCCGGGAAGCCTGCGACGCCCACGGCGTACTGCTGGTCTTCGACGAGATCGCCACCGGCTTCGGCCGTACCGGCACCCTCTTCGCGGCCGGGCACGCCGGCGTCGCACCGGACGTGATGTGCGTGGGCAAGGCCCTGACCGGCGGTTACCTCACTCTCGCGGCGACGCTGTGCACCGCGGAGGTGGCCGAGGGGATCTCCCGCGGCGATCTGCCGGTGCTGGCGCACGGCCCCACCTTCATGGGCAATCCGCTGGCCGCCGCCGTCGCCGAGGCGTCCATCGAGCTGCTGCTGTCCCAGGACTGGGCGCAGGAGGTCAAACGGATCGAGGCCGGGCTCCGGGCGGGGCTGGCGCCCGCCGCGGAGCTCCCCGGGGTGCGTGAGGTGCGCGTCCTGGGCGCGATCGGCGTGGTCCAGCTCGACCATCCGGTGGACATGGCGGCCGCGACCCGGGCCGCCGTCCGGGAGGGTGTCTGGCTGCGTCCGTTCCGGGACCTGATCTACACCATGCCGCCGTACATCACCGGCGACGAGGACGTGGCGCGGATCTGCGCCGCGGTGCACGCGGCCGCCCGCGAGGGCTGAACACGCCGTCTCGGGCGGGGGCGGTCGGCCGGTGCTCCGGTCCGTCCCCCGCCCCTACCACCACCAGCGAAGAGTTCGGAGGCACACCCCATGTCGGTGCTGTTCGTGACCGGTACCGGTACCGAGATCGGCAAGACCGTGACCACGGCCGCGATCGCCGCGGCGACGCTCCGCCAGGGCCGCTCGGTGGCCGTCCTCAAGGCCGCCCAGACCGGCCTCACCGCGGACGAACCGGGCGACGCGGCGGAGGTCGGGCGGCTGGCCGGTGCGGTCACCGTCTCCGAACTCGCCCGGTTCCCCGAGCCGTTGGCGCCCGAGACGGCGGCTCGGCGGGCCGGTCTGCCGCCGGTGCGCCCGCAGGAGATCGCCGAGGCCGCGGCGAAGCTGGCCGCCTCGCACGACCTGGTGCTGGTCGAGGGCGCCGGCGGGCTGCTGGTCCGCTTCGACGGTGACGGGAACACCCTCGCCGACGCCGCGCGGATGGCCGGCGCCCCGGTCCTGGTCGTCGTCCAGGCCGGCCTCGGCACCCTCAACACCACGGCACTGACCGCGCTGGCGCTGCGCTCGCACGGCCTTGCCTGTCCCGGCGTCGTCGTCGGCAGTTGGCCGGCCGAACCCGACCTCGCGGCCCGCTGCAACCTCGATGACCTGCCGGAGGCCGCGGGCGCCCCGCTCCTCGGCCTGGTCCCGGAGGGCTCCGGTGCCCTGCCGGCGCCCGCCTTCCGCGCCGCCGCCCCCGACTGGCTGGCACCGGAACTGGGCGGCTCGGGCGCCTTCGCCCCGCGGGACGCCGCTGCCGAACCGGCCGCCACCGCCCCGTAATCCCCTCGCCGGAGCGGGGCGCCGGGCCGATACTGGCGCGATGGTGGATCACGAGCCCACGGACGACGGCCTCGCCGAGTGCTACGACGTGCTCAACCCCTGGGGACCCGACAACGACTTCTACCTGGCGCTGGTGTTGGCCGCGGACGCCGTCCTCGATGTCGGCTGCGGCACCGGCACCCTGCTGCACCGGGCCCGGGAGGCGGGCCACCCCGGCCGGCTCTGCGGGCTCGACCCGTCACCGGGGATGCTCCGCCGGGCCCGCCGCCGCACCGACCTGCCCATCGAGTGGTTCGCGGCCGACGCGGCGGCGGCCGGCGCCCCGGAAGTCACCGGCCGCGGCCCCGGATCCCGTTTCGACCTGGTGGTGATGACCGGCCACGCCTTCCAGGCCCTCACCGGCGACGCGGAGGTGCGCGCCGCCCTGGCGGCGATTCGGTCGGCGCTGCGCGACGGCGGCCGGTTCGTCTTCGAGACCCGCAATCCCCTGGTACGGCCGTGGGAGCGGTGGACGCCGGAGCACGCGGTGGAGGTGGCCGGTCCCGACGGCCGTACGGCGCGTGTCTCCCATCGGGTGGAGTTGCCGGTGACCGGGGACCTCGTCCGGTTCTCCGAGACGTTCGAGGGGCCCATGTGGCCGGTGCCCCAGGTGAGCCGGGCCGCCCTGCGGTTCCCTGACGCGGCGGTGCTGGCGGGGTGGCTGACCGCGGCGGGGTTGGCGGTCGAGGCGCAGTACGGGCACTGGGACCGGCGGCCGTGTACCCCGGACGCGCCGGAGATCATCACCGTCGCGCGGCGCGCGGCCTGAACGGCGGCGGCTCGGGTCAGACCGTCCAGGTGCGGAGTTCGTCGGCGATGGCGCGGACGTCGGTGGTGCCGTCCTTGACCATGCGGGCCAGATCGCGGACCTGCTCGGGTGAGGTGGCGACCTTCAGACCGCTGGCGACGAGGAAGCCGTAGGCGACGGCGGTCGCGAACATGGCGTTGGAGCGCTCCAACGCCGGTACGTGGAGCAGCAGTTGGAGCAGGGCGGCGGCGCGGTCCTGCGGCTCGGGGTAGACGGGGACGCCGAATATCTCCGCTTCGTGGCGGCCGACCGCGGCCATCAGGGCGCCCCAGTCGGTGACCTGTGGGTCTCCGGGCGTGTGTTGTTCGGCGATCAGGAGGAGCCAGGCGAGATCGATGCGCAGTGTCACGTTGGGCCCGGCTGTCCTTCCGGGTGGTGGGCGTCCGCCTGGTCGGGGGCGGGGCAGAGGCGGTCCGGGCCCGGGTCGAGGCCGAACTCCTCGGCGAAGACCCGCTCGTACTGCTTCATGAAGTCCGCGGCGGCCTCGACGAAGGTCTGGCCGACTTCGCCGGCGTCCTTGAGGACGAGTTCTTCGATGTAGCGGTTCACGCTGACTCCCCGCTGGAGGGCGCGCTCCCGCGCCGCTTCGGCGGTGGCTTCGTCCACCCGGACGTTCAACTGGGTTTTCGCCACCCCTCCACGCTAGCGCGGATCCGCTAGCACCGGCAAGGGCCGTCGTCGGTGTGCCGGGCGGCGCCGTCCGGGGCCTCGTCGGACTTACCCGGCCAGTGCCGCACGCCGCGCAGCACCTCCAGGAACGCCCGTTCCGCGGGGGACAGCAGCCGGTCCCGGCGGCGCACGAGGCTGATCGGGCGGGGCTGCGGGGCCGGGGTGACGGGCAGCGCGGCGAGGGTGCCGGCGCGCAGTTCGTCGACGACGGCGTGTTCGGAGATCAGGGCCAGGCCCATGCCGGCCGCGACGCACTGCTTGACCGCCTCGGGACCCCAGATGTCGGCGCGCGGGGTGGCGCCCAGCCCCCAGTCGGCCAGCACCCGTTCCTGGAGCGCGCGGGTCTGCGAGCCCGGTTCGCGGAGCAGGAAGCGGGTGCCGGTGGCGGCCAGGTCGTCCGGGGTGACGGTGGCACGGCCGATCAGCGGGTGGCCGGGGGCGGCGATCAGGACGAGGTGTTCGTCGAGGACGGACTCCACGACCAGGCGGTCGCCGAGCGGGGTGCCGGCCACCACCGCGATGCCGATGCCGCCGCCGAGCAGCCGTGCCTGGACGGCCTCGTAGTTGCCGACGAAGACGTCGCAGTCGATGGCGGGGTGGCGCTGCTGGTAGCGGGCGAGGAGGGCGGGCAGCAGGTAGGTGCCGACGGTCGTCGAGCCGCCGACCAGAAGGCGCCCGGTGACCAGCCCGCTGACCTGCTGGACGGCGGCCACCGCCTCCTCGGCGAGCAGGAAGACCCGCTTGCCGTACGCGGCGAGCACCTCGCCCTCGGCGGTGGGTCGGGCGCGGGTGCCGGAGCGGTCGATGAGGGTGACCCGGAGGGACTGTTCGAGCCGGCGCACCTGGTTGGAGACCGAGGGCTGACTCATGTAGAGCTTCTGGGCCGCGGCGGAGAAGCCCTGGTGCTCGACCACCTGCATGAAGATCCACAGTCGGTGGAGGTTGAGTTCCACAGCCCTCCCTCGGCGCACGGCGCGTTGGGCGCCGTGGGGAAGCGCCATGATCGAATACTCAGCCGACCCTAGCGGGGGAAGCCCGTCGTGGACAGGGGCGCCGGGCACCCGCCGGGCCGGAGGCGCCGGGCCCGGGCCATCGGGGCGACCGGCGCGGTCCGCCCGCCGCGCCGCCACCGGTCGGCCGGGCCGCGCAGCGCACGATGTGATCCGCCGGACCGGCCGGACCGGCCGGCCGTCCCGCCCCCGGAGGAGCGCCGCCGTGTCCGTCCCCGCCCCCGTCCCGCATCTGCGGCGCAGTCTGCGCCGGTTCGACATCATGGCGATGGGCGTCGCCGCGGTGGTCTCGTTCGACGTGATCGGGCAGATCGCGGCGGGCGGCGGGCAGGCGGTCGTCTGGATCGCGGTGCTCGCGGTGGTGTTCCTGCTGCCGTACGCCCTGCTGTTCGCCGAGACCGGCGCCGCCTTCCCGCAGGAGGGCGGCCCGTACGTGTGGGTGGAGGTGGCGTTCGGGCGGCTGCCGGCCGTGCTGACGACGATGTTCTACTGGGTCACCAATCCGGTGTGGCTCGGCGGTTCGCTGGCGTTCCTGGCCGCCCAGGCGTGGAACGGCTTCGTCTTCCCGCTCGGTGCCGGGACCGTCGCCGACTACGCCTTCAAGCTGGTCTTCATCTGGGCCGCCATCCTCACCGCGGTGATCTCGCTGCGCCGCGGCAAGTGGATCACCACGGCGGGTGCCGCGGTCAAGGTCCTGGCGCTGGCCTTCTTCACCGCCACGGCGGTGGCCTACGGCGTCCAGCACGGCTTCCGCGGGCTGGCGGAGGCGCACTTCACGCCGACCGCCGCCGGGTTCCTGGCGTTGGTGCCGGTGCTGCTCTTCGCCTACGTCGGCTTCGAGGCGCCCAACGCGGCGGGCGACGAGATGCTCGATCCGCAGCACGACGTGCCGGTGGCGATCGGGGTGTCCGGCGCCATCGCCACCGGCTGCTACCTGCTGCCGGTGGCGGCGATCCTGTCGGCCGCACCGCCGGGCCGGGTCACCGGGATCGGCGGCTTCATGGACGCCGCGGAACTGGTCTTCGGGGTCTACGGGAGTTGGCGCGAGCCGCTGCTGACCTGCGTGGCGGTGCTGTTCGCGGTGGCGCTGCTGACCCAGGGCAGCGCCTGGATGATCGTCGCCGACCGGATGCAGGCGATGGCGGCGGCCGACGGCGGTTTCTTCACCCCGGCGCTGGGGGCCTTCCATCCGCGGCTGGGCACCCCGGTCCGGATGAACCTGCTCTCCGGGGTGACCGCCACCGCCTTCATGGTCGCCGCCATGCACCTGGTGCACGGTGACGCCGCGGCCGCCTTCGGCGCGGTGCTGTCCGTGGCGATCACCACCCTGCTGCTGTCGTACCTCGCGGTGATCCCCGCGCTGTTGGCGCTCCGGCTGCGGCACCGCGAGGTGCCCCGGCCCTACGAGGTCCCGTTCGGCACCCGGGGCTTCACGGTGGCGGCGCTGCTGGTCTACGCCTGGATCCTGCTCGGCTCATGGGTGGCGCTGTTCCCCGGCACCCTGGAAGCGGCGATCGGGATCCCGTACCGCTTCCGGGCGGAGTGGGGCGTCTCCCGGCTCACCTTCGAGACGTTCACCCTGGGCACCGTCGGGCTCCTGTTGGCGGTCTCCGTCGCGGGGTACGTGACCCAGCGCATGCGCGCACAGCCCGGCGACGATCAGCGCCAGGCCGGTCCAACCGGATAGTGCGGGCGCCGCGACGCCGGTCAGCAGCGCCTCGCCGAGCAGGGTGAACGGCACCTCGGCGGCCTGGGTCGCCTCGACCGCGCCCAGTGCGGCGGGGTGGTGCCGCACCCGGTCGGTGGCGCGGAAGAAGAGGGTGGTGGCCACCACGCCGGAGAGCAGCGCGACGATCAGCGACTGCGTCAACTGGCCGCCGGACGGCGGGCCTTGGGTGGCCGCGGCGGTACCGGCCAGCGCCAGCCAGAGCGGGAGCGACCCCAGCGTCATGGCGAGCGTCCGCTGCACCCCGTCCAGGCCGTCGAGGCCGAGCAGCCGGCGGTTGCCGAGGGGGTAGGCGACGGCGGCGACGAGGACCGGCAGCACCACCCGCAGCGTGTCCGCGACCGTGATGCCGCCGGCGTGCCCGAACTGGGTGAGGACGACGCCCACCACGATCAGCACGGAGACGCCGAGGGTGCGCAGCGGGACCCGGCCGCCCCCCAACGCGCCGAGGGCGATGCCGGCGACGATCACCAGCTGCCAGGTGGCGGCCACCAGCCATCCGGCGCCGTGCTCCCCGGCCCAGGTCAGCGGCGCGTAGAAGAGCCCGAAGCCGATCGTCGACCAGAGCAGCCAGACTCCCGGTCGGGCCCGCAGGCTGCGCAGCACGGCGGGGATCCCGCCGCGCAGCGCGACCAGGGCGAGCAGCGGGACGGTCATGAGCAGGTAGCGCAGGCTCGCGCTCCACATCCAGGAGCCGCCGGCCACGCTCATCATGCGGTTGAGCACGAAGGTGGTGGCGAAGCAGGCGGCGGCGAGGACGCCGAGGCCCATGGGGAGGACGACGCCGCTCCGTGCGCCGCGGGCGGATATCGGCACGGCTCTCCCTTCCGTAACACCGTTACAGGACGTCGTTCGATCGGACTGACCTGGGGTTTCCCGAGCCGAGGGGATCGGATCGGGAAACTGACATCTGAAATGTTAGTGCCTGGGAGTCCGGTGCCGGCGGCCGGGTGCGGCCGCTTAGGATCGGGGGGTGACCGCTCTGGAACCGGTGCCGAGAAGGCTGCTGCGCGACGAGGCGTACGACGCATTGCTGGAAGCGATCGTCTCCGGCGAGCTGCCACCCGGACAGAAGCTCCACGACGGCGAGCTCGCCGAGCGGCTGGGCCTCTCCCGCGCCCCCGTACGGCAGGCGCTGGCCCGCCTCACCGCCGAGCGGCTGGTGGTCTCCAAACCGCAGAGCTACACCCGGGTCGCCCCGGTCGTGGCCCAGGAGATCCGGGACGCGCTCGCCGTCGTGCAAGCCATGCACGCCCTCGCGGTCCGCACCGCGGTCCCCCGTCTGACCGGGGAGGACCTGGCGCGGATGCGGGCGGCCAACGCCGCCTTCGTCCGGGCCCTGGACGCCGAGGACCCCGCCGCCGCGGTCGCCGCCGACGACGCCCTGCACGCCGTACCGATCGAGGCGTGCGGCAACGAGGCGCTGGCCGAGACCGTGCGCCGGTACACCCCGCTGCTGCGGCGACTGGAACGCCGCCGCTTCTCCAGCACCGCGGCGCGCGCCTCCGCCGCCCGCCACGACACGCTGATCGACGCCTGCGCGGCCGGCGACACCGCGACCGCGGTGACGCTGTCCGGCGAGATCTGGGGCGGTCTCGACGCGGAGGCCGCCGCCGAGGAGGAAGCGGCGGGCACGGGCGCCGCGCAGGACGGGGCGCGGGCCCGGACCGCCCGGCGGTGACCGGCGGCGCGGTGCGCGGGGCTATGGCGCGCATAGCGTTTTCGGTGGTTCTGCGGCGCTGAGCGGCGGTGCTACCCATGAGGGGTGGGGCGGCACCGACCGCCGTCCCAGTCGACCGACCTCAGGGGTGGATCCGCAGATGAAGGAAGCCGGTGCCCAGCAGCTGACCGTGAACGGCCGCGACTACGCCTGGCCGGCCCGGCCGGTCGTGGTGGTGTGCGTCGACGGCAGCGAGGACGCCTACCACGAACGGGCCCTCGCCGACGGCCGGATGCCGTTCCTGGAGGGGATGCTGCGGCGCGGCAGCGATCTGCGCGCCGACTGCACGATGCCGTCCTTCACCAATCCCAACAACCTCTCGATCGCCACCGGCGCACCGCCCTCGGTGCACGGGATCTGCGGCAACTACTTCTACGACCCGGCCTCGGACAGCGAGGTCATGATGAACGACCCGGCGCTGCTGCGCGCCCCGACGCTGTTCGCCGTCTTCTCCGCACGCGGCGCGCGGGTCGCGGTGATCACCGCCAAGGACAAGTTGCGCCGACTGCTGGGCCACGGTCTGGTCAACGGCATCTGCTTCTCCGCCGAGCAGGCCGACCGCGCCACCGAGGCGGAACACGGCATCGACAAGGTGCTGGAGCGCACCGACAGGGAACTGCCGCCGGTCTACAGCGCGGAGCTGAGCGAACTGGTGCTGGCCGCGGGCGTGGACGTACTGGAACGGGAGCGGCCGGACCTGATGTACCTCTCGCTGAGCGACTACATCCAGCACAAACACGCCCCCGGTTCGCCGGTCGCAAACGACTTCTACGCCATGCTCGACGGCTACTTCGCGCGGCTGGACGCGCTCGGCGCGGTGCTGGTGGTCACCGCCGACCACGGGATGAACGCCAAGAGCGACGGCGCGGGCCGGGCTCAAGTGGTGTTCCTCCAGGACGAGTTGGACCGTCGGCTGGGCGCGGGGCAGGCCCGGGTGGTGCTGCCGATCACCGACCCGTACACGGTCCATCACGGCGCGCTGGGCTCGTACGCCACGGTGCACCTCCCGCCGAGGACCGGTCCGGCGGACACCGCTTCGCTGACCGCCGGGCTGGCCGCGCTGGACGGGGTGGACTCGGTGCTGACCCGGGCCGCGGCGTGCGAACGGTTCGAGTTGCCGGGCGACCGGATCGGCGAGCTGGTCGTGCTCGCCGAGCGGAACACGGCGCTGGGCACCACCCCGGCCCGGCACGACCTGAGCGGCTTCACCGAACCGCTGCGCTCGCACGGCGGGCTGACCGAGCAACGGGTCCCGTTCCTGGTCAACGCGCCCGTCGGACCGCTGCCGGACGGGCACCGACTGCGGAACTTCGACAGCTACTGGATCGGCACCGCCCTCGCCGCCGGACGGCCGCCGACCATCTGACCGCCCCTCCCCTCTCCCTCTCCTCTCCCGGCCCCGGCGCGCCGCCGAGGCACGCGCCGGGGCCCCGCCGTGCCCACCTCCACCGACCCTCCCCCCCCTCCCAGCCCCCCAACTCCCGCTCCACACCCCGCAGTTCACGTCGAGGACAGGACACCGCCATGGCCGACCTCGCACCGCAGCCCGTTCCGCCCGAGCCGCCCGTCCCCCCGAAAACCACCCGCACCGCGCTCCGCACCGCGCTCCGCTGGCGGCGGCAGATCTTCGCCGTCACCTGGCTCGCCTACGCGGGCTTCTACTTCGTCCGCCAGGCGTTCGCGGTCGCCAAACTGGGAATCCTGGACGACCCGGCGGTGCACGGCGTGCTCACCGAGCAGGTCCTCGGGGTGATCGACGCGGTCTACCTCGCGGCGTACGCCGTCGGCCAGTTCCTGTGGGGGATGTGGGCCGACCGGTTCGGGCCGCGGGTGGTGGTGACCGTGGGCATGCTCGGCGCCATCGCCGCGTCCTGCACGATGGGGATGAGCAGCGCCCTGCTGGTGTTCGGCGGGGCGATGGCCGTCCAGGGGCTCGCGCAGTCGGCGGGCTGGGCGCCGCTCTGCAAGAACATGGGGAACTTCTTCCCGGTGCGCACCCGCGGGCGGGTGCTCGGCCTGTGGAGCACCAATTACGCCTTCGGGGGCCTGGCCGCGCCGCCCTTCCTGGGCTGGTGGGCGTACCAGGTCTTCGACGACTGGCACGCCGCCTTCGTGGTCGGGGCGGCCACGCTGGCGGTGGTACTGGTGGTGTTCCTGGTCTTCCAGCGCGACACCCCGCCGGACGGCGCCGGATCGGACGCCCCGGAACGCGACTCCGGGCCCGGGCCGGCCCCCGGTACCGACACCGACACCGTCCCCGGCCCCGGCCCCAACCTCGTCCCCGTCCCCGGTTCCGCCGCGCACGCAGCCGCCCCGCCGGTGGCCCCGCGCCGGGCGCCGCTCGCGCTCTACCGCGAAGCGCTCAAGGACCGGATGGTGCTCACCCTCGGCGCCGCCTACTTCCTGCTCAAACCGGCCCGGTACGCGATCCTGCTGTGGGGCCCGGTGCTCGTCAGCCACCGGCTGCCGGCGGTCGGCAAGGTCGGCGCCACGGTCATCCCGATCTCCTTCGGAGTGGCCGGGGTGCTGGCGCCGATGCTGATCGGCTGGCTCTCCGACACCGTCTTCCGGTCCCGCCGGATGCCGCCCTGTGTGCTGGCGCTGGCCGTACTGACCGGGGCACTGGCGCTGTTCATGCCGTTGACCGCGACCGGCAGCGCGGCCGTGATGATCGCCGTGCTGGCGGTGATCGGGCTCGCCGTCTACGCCGCGGACGCGATGATCTCGTGCGTCGCCGCGGTCGACTTCGGCAGCGCCGGCGGCGCCGGCACCGCGGCCGGCGTGGTCAACGGCTGCGGCTCGATCGGCGCGGTGCTCGGCGGGCTGCTGCCCGGCTTCCTCTCCGGCACCGCCCTCTTCCACGGCTTCGCCGCCGCCGCACTCCTGGCCGGTCTGCTGCTGCTCCCCCACTGGAACCGCCGCCCGGCCACCGCATCCTGACGACGCATCAGCGATGCTGCTCCGGCACCCGCATGGCACCTCCTCGTGACCCACCCCGTCCCCAGAGAGGCAACCCCATGACGCACCCCACGCACCGCACGCCCGACCCCACCACCGCGCCCACCATCGGCCCGACCACCGTCCGCGGCGCCGGCCCGGTCCGCGCCGCCGACACCGCGGTCGTCGGCGGCGGGATCGTCGGCCTGGCGCACGCGCTGGCCGCCGCCCGGCGCGGCGACCGGGTCGTCCTCTTCGAGCGGGACACCTACGCGGTCGGCGCCTCGATCCGCAACTTCGGGATGATCTGGGCGGTCGGCCAGCAGCGCGGTGCGGTCTACCAACGGGCGCTGCGCAGCCGGGAGATCTGGCTGGAGCTCAGTGCGAAGACCGGGATGTGGGCGGAGCCGGCCGGTTCGCTGCACCTGGCGCACCGGCCCGACGAACTCGCCGTCCTGGAGGAGTTCGTGGCGACCACCCCGGCCGCCCGGGAGCACGGCACGACGATGATCACCGCGGCGGAGGCGGCGCGGCGCGGACCCGCGGTGCGCGCCGAGGGGCTGCTCGGCGCGATGTGGAGCCCCACCGAGGTCAATGTCGACCCCCGGCGGGCGGTACCCGCGGTCGCGGCCCACCTGGCCGAGGAGTACGGCGTGGACGTCCGCTTCGGTACGACGGTGCGCGGGATCGCGGCGCCGCGGCTGTCCACCACCGACGGCGAGTGGCGGGCCGACCGGATCGTGGTGTGCAGCGGCAACGACTTCGCCACCCTCTATCCGGAGGTGTTCCGGGAGAGCGGGCTGGTGCGCTGCAAGCTCCAGATGCTGCGGACGGGGGCGCAGCCGGACGGCTGGCGGCTCGGGCCGATGCTGTGCGGCGGGCTGACCCTGCTGCACTACGCGGCGTTCGAGGACTGCACGGCCCGCGCGGCACTGGACGCCCGGATGCGTGCGGAGCTGCCGTTCCACCGGGAGCACGGCATCCACGTGCTGCTGTCCCAGACCGCGGACGGCCGGCTGACGATCGGCGACAGCCATGCGTACGCGGCCACCCACGACCCGTTCGCCAGTGAGGAGGTCAACCAGGCGATCCTCGGCTCGCTGCGGGAGTTCGCGCGGATCCCGGACCCGCGGATCACCGAGCGCTGGACCGGCTGCTACCCGTCGCTGCGGGACGGCCGCACCGAGCTGGTGGCCGATCCGGAGCCCGGGGTGACGGTGGTCAACGGCGTGGGGGGCGCCGGGATGACGCTGTCGTTCGGGCTGGCGGAGGAGGTGCTGGGACGCTAGGCGCCCGGTCTCCGGCCCCGGCTGCCGCGGGTGCGGCGGCCGGGGCCGTGGTCTGCGCCGGGGCGGTCAGTAGCGGATGCAGGCCGAGTGCCACTCGGTGTAGAAGTCCCAGACCTGCGGGGAGCATTCGGGCGGGCCGTACTGGGACGCCTTGGCGCCGACGTGCGGCAGGTGCGCATAGGCCCCCACGCCCGGCCGGTTGACGTGCAGCATGCCCGCCTCGAAGCGGTCCACGGCCTCGAAGGCGCGGGCCTGGGAGGCGGTGAAGACGGTGCCGGACATCCCGTACCTGACGGAGTTGGCGATCCGCATCGCGTCGTCGAAGCCGTCCGCGTCCACCACCGCGAGAACCGGGCCGAAGACCTCCTCCTGGGCCAGTTCGCTGTCCCAGGGCATGTCCCGGATGACGGTCGGCTGGACGTAGCAACCCTCCGGCAGGCCGGGCCGGGCGGCCGGGCCGCCGCCGCACAGGACCGTCCCGCCGTCCCGCCGGGCACCCGCGACGGCGTCCAGCGCGGCCCGCATCCGGACCGGGTCGACGACCGGGCAGACCTCGGAGTCCGGGTCGTCACCGGGGCCGACCCGCAGCGCCGCGACCCGGGTCACCAGCCGCTCCAGGAACGCGTCCCGGACCCGGCGGTCGACCACCGCGCGGCTGGTGGCGCTGCACCGCTGCCCGGCCTGCCCGAAAGCGCCGTGCAGCACCGCGTCCACGGCCCGGTCCAGATCGGCGTCGGCCAGCACGATCACCGCGTTCTTGCCGCCGAGTTCGAGCTGGGTGCGCAGCAGGCGGGGCGCGCCGGCGGTGTGGATGGCGGTGCCCACGGCGAGCGAGCCGGTGAAGCTGATGCCGGCGACCCGAGGGTCCGCGACCAGGGCCGCGCCGGCTGCCGCGTCCCCCTGGACGAGGTTGAGCACACCGTCGGGGACCCCGGCCCGCTGTGCCGCGTCGGTCAACAGTGCGGCGGTCAGCGGGGTCAGCGGGGAGGGTTTCAGTACGGCGGTGCAGCCGGAGAGCAGGGCCGGGGCGACCTTCCAGACCGGGATGGCGAGCGGGAAGTTCCAGGGCGAGACGAGTCCGACGACGCCCAGGGGGCGGCGGAAGGTGTAGGCGAAGGTGCGGTCCTCCTCGGCGGGCGCGGTGACCCCGCCGAGGAGCCGGGCCTGGCCGGCGGTGAACTCCAGCACCGCGCGGGCGCGCGCCACCTCGGCCCGCGCCTCGGCCCGCAGCTTGCCCTGTTCGCGGGTGATGGCGGCGGCGAACTCCTCTTCCCGGTCGGCGAGTTGGCGGCCGAGGGCGGTGAGGTGGGCGGCCCGCCGGATCGGTCCCAGCGCCCGCCAAGCGGGCAGTGCGGTCGCCGCCGCGGCCACCGCCCGCTCCGCGTCCGCGCCGTCGGACTCGGCGAACTCCCCGATGTCGTCGCGGAGATCGGCCGGGTTGCGGTTGGTCCGGGTACGCCCCGATGCGGCGGGGGCCCAGCGGCCGTCGATGAAGTTCAGCAGATGGTGCGCTGCCACGGGTTGCCGCTGCGGAACGTCGGTCATGTCCTGCCCCTTCGTCGCACGTCTGGTTGCCGCCAGGCTGGCCCAGGGCGCGGCCGGGCACCATCCACAGCTTGCGAATGCGGCCGATAGCCGGTTCCTATCGGGTCGCCGGCGGGGCACAGCGCCGTTCGGGCGAGCCGAATCGTTCTTCCTGCCGCCGTTCGAGCGAGCCCCGGAATGCGCCCGGACCTGCTCGGGCAGCGGTCGGGCTACCGGCACGGGGCCGGCCGGCCCCGTCCTTGTGCACGGAGGAGGACCATGCCCATCGAAGAGACTCCCGACGCCTGGCACCCGGCGGCGGTCACCGTCGAACTCGGTGCGTTCCAGGTGGAAACGGTCCGCTCGGTGTCCGGCCCGGCGTTCGACACCGCACCGCCCGGCGGGGACCCGCTCGCCGACGGCGTGGGGCGGCCCGGCGAGGTCACCATCGTGCGCGGCCCGGACCAGAGCGCCGCCTTCACCGACTGGCTCATCAGATGCCTGGTCGAACGGGGCGCCGACCGGTCCCGGCAGGCGGTGACGGTGGTCCACTACGCCGCCGACCGCACCCCGTTGCGCCGCTACCACCTCGCCGGCGCCCTCCCGACCGCATGGGAGGCCCCGGTGGACGGGACGGGCGACGCAACCGCCGAGGAATCGGTGACCCTGGTGTACGAGGAGCTGACCGTCTCGGTCTGACCGGGCCGCGGGCTCCCGACCCGGGAGTCCCGGTGCCGCCCGCCGCGGTCCGGGACTCCCTCACGTACGGCGTCGAACCGATCGTGGTTGCATACCCGTTGTCGGTCGTCCGCGTCGGCGGTGACCACGTCTCCAGGGGGCCTCATGCCGCATCCGTTCCGCTTCGGTGTCAACATGCTCACCCTCGACACCGGTACTGCCTGGCGCGAGAAGTGCCGCCGCGCCGAGGAGTTGGGCTACGACGTCGTGCTCGTGCCGGACCACCTGGGGTGGCCGTCGCCGTTCCCCGCGCTGGTGGCCGCGGCGGAGGCGACCGAGCGCCCGCGGGTGGGCACCTTCGTCCTGAACGCCGGCTTCTGGAACCCAGCCCTGCTGGCCCGCGAGGTGGCCACCACCGACGCGCTCACCGGCGGACGACTGGAGCTGGGCCTGGGCACCGGGTACGTCAAGGCCGAACACGACGCGGCCGGGCTGCCCTTCGGGACGCCCGGTCAGCGGGTGGACCACCTGGAGCGCACGATCACGGAGCTGGACCGGCTGCTCGGCGACCCCGAGCACCTGCCGAAGGCCGTACAGCGGCCCCGCCCGCCGCTGCTGATCGGCGGCAACGGCCCGCGGATGCTGCGGCTGGCGGCGCGGCACGCGGATATCGCGGCGTTCACCGGCGGGCGGCAGGCGCCGGGCAAGCCGGAGGGGACGCTGGAGCTGCTGCCGGCCGAGAAGGTGGCCGCGTCGGTGGCCGCGTACCAGGAGTACGCCGCGGACCGCGCGGCGCCGGCCGAGCTGAACATCCTCGTCCAGCAGGTGCTGGTGACCGACGACCGGCGGGCTGCCGCCCGGGAGTTCGCCGCACGCGGCGTCGGGGTGGACGAGGACCAGGCACTGGAGGTGCCGACGGTGCTGATCGGTACGCCGGCGCAGATGGCCGAACAGCTGCGGGAACGCCGGGAACGGTACGGCTTCTCGTACGTCACCGTCCTGGATCCGTCCCTGGAGGCGTTCGCACCGGTCATCGAGGAGCTCAAGGGCAGCTGACCCAAGGGCCGGCCGCCGGTCCGCAGCGCGAAACGGCATCGACAGGGCGCCGGGCCCGGTGATGGGATCCGACCATGACTGATCTCCACATCCGGGCCGGGGGCCCGGCCGATCTCGACGCCGTCCTGGCCTTCTGGAAGGTGTCCGCGGAGGGCACCAGCATCAGCGACGACACCGACGGCGTGGCGCGCCTGGTGGCCCGCGACCCCGAGGCACTGCTGCTGGCCGAGCACGACGGGGAGCTGGTGGGCACGGTGATCGCCGGCTTCGACGGCTGGCGGTGCCATCTGTACCGGCTGGCGGTCCATCCGGACCACCGCCGGCGCGGGATCGGCGGTGCCCTGCTGGCGGCGGCCGAGGAGCGGTTCCGCGCGCTCGGCGGGCGGCGGGGGGACGCGATGGTGCTGGACCGCAACGCCTCGGCGCACCACGCGTGGCGGGCGGCCGGGTACGCGCCGGAGCCGCAGTGGAGCCGCTGGGTCAAACCGCTGGACGCCTGAGTCCCGTACCGGCCATGAGGAGCCCGTCCCCGCACCAGGGGGCGGGCTCCGCCGCTTCCTCTCCCCCTGCCACGGCACTCCCCCACCCGCGGACTTTGCCGATCCTTTACCATGGACGTCCGGGAGCGCCGACTCCCGGAACTCCTTCCCCTACGAAAGGTGTGTGAGCGTCCGGCCATGGACGAGCCTCCTAGTTGTCGTTGTCGTGCGTCCCGTCGACGGGGCGCGAACCTCCCGAACGTGTCCGACCATGGGACGGAGGTGAACCGATGACCGACCTGCTCCTGCTGGCCGTGGCACTCCTGCTGACCCTGGCCTGCGGCGTCTGCGTCGCGGCGGAGTTCTCGCTGACGACGGTCGAACGCGGCGACCTGGAGCGCGCCGCCGCCCGCGGCGAGCGCGGCGCGGACAGCGCCCTCAAGGCGGTCCGCGGCCTGACCTTCCAGCTGTCCGGCGCCCAACTCGGCATCACCGTGACGGGCCTGATCATCGGCATGCTCTCCAAGCCGGCCATCGCGACCCTGCTGGACGGTCCGCTGACCGCGATCGGGCTGCCACGGTCCGCCGCGGACTCGGTGGCGCTGGTCCTGGGAGCCGCGATCTCCACCGTCGTCCTGATGGTCATCGGCGAGCTGGTCCCCAAGAACTGGGCGATCTCCAGCCCGCTGGCCATCGCCAAGCGGGTCGCCACCGCCCAGCGCGGATTCAGCGCCGCCTTCAAACCGCTGATCACCCATCTGAACAACACCGCCAACCGGACCGTGCGCCGGCTGGGCCTGGAGCCGGCCGAGGAGCTGGCGTCGGCCCGCGGCCCGCAGGAGTTGGTGGCGCTGGCCCGGCACTCCGCCAAGGAGGGCGCCCTGGAGGCCGACACCGCCGAGCTGTTCGTCCGGACGCTCAACCTCGCCGATCTGACCGCGGAGAACGTGATGACCCCGCGGGTGCAGGTGGTGGCCCTGGAGGTGCAGTCCACCGCCGAGGACGTCGCCAACGCGACCCGGGCCACCGGACTGTCCCGCTTCCCGGTCTACCGCGGCAACCTCGACAGCGTCGTCGGTGTGGCGCACATCAAGGACGTGCTGGCCGTTCCGGCCCATCTGCGGCCCCGTCGTCCGGTCTCCGAGCTGCTGCGCGAGCCGCTGCTGGTTCCCGAGACGCTGACCGTGGACCGGCTGCTGGACCGCCTGTCCGGCCGGCGGACGATGGCCGTGGTCATCGACGAGTACGGCGGCACGGCCGGGGTCGCCACGCTGGAGGACATCGTCGAGGAGGTGGTCGGCGAGGTCCGCGACGAACACGACCCGCTGGAGATCCCGGACCTGGCCCCGGCCGGCACCGACGCGGACGGGCGGGCGGTCTACCAGGCCGACGGCGCGGCCCGCGCCGACCAGCTGGCACGGATCGGGCTGCGGCTGCCGGACGGCCCGTACGAGACCCTGGCCGGGCTGATCGCCACCGAGCTGGGGCGGATCCCGGAGGGCGGCGACTGCGTGGAGGTGGCGGGCTGGACGATGGACGTGCTCGACGCCTCCGGCCACCGTGCGGCGCGGGTGCTGCTGCACGCCCCGCCGGCCGGCACCCCGGACGCCCAGGAGGTCGGCCGATGACCGCGCTCCAACTGTTCGTGGGTCTGCTGACGCTGGTCGTCAACGCCTTCTTCGTGGGCGCCGAGTTCGCGCTGATCTCGGTGCGCCGCAGCCAGATCGAGCCGTACGTGGAGGCCGGGAACCGCCGGGCGAGCAGCGTGCTGTGGGGTCTGCAGCACGTTTCGGCGCTGCTGGCCGCGGCGCAGCTGGGCATCACGCTGTGCACGCTGGTGCTGGGTGCGGTCGCCGAACCGGCCATCGCGCACCTCCTTGAGCCGGTGTTCGACGCGGTGTCGATCCCGGACGCGCTGATCCACCCGATCTCGTTCGTGATCGCGCTGGCCGTGGCGACCTATCTGCACATGCTCTTCGGCGAGATGGTCCCGAAGAACGTGGCGCTGGCCGAGCCGGTCCGCACCGCGCTGCTGCTGGGCCCGCCGCTGGTGGCGCTGACCCGGGCGCTGCGTCCGGTGATCTTCGCCATCAACGCGCTGGCCAACGGCCTGCTCGCGTTGCTGCGGGTGGAGACCAGGGACGAGGTGGCGGCCACCTTCTCGGACGCCCAGCTGGCCCAGATGGTCGAGGACTCGCGGGCCGCCGGGCTGCTCGACGAGCGGGCCCAGGAGCGGCTCCGGGACGCCCTGGAGCTGGGCCGCCGTCCGGTGCGCGATGTGGTGCTCCCGGTGGGCGAGGTGGTCTCGGCGCGGATGGGGACCACCCCGGAGGAGCTGGAGCATCTGGCCGCCGAGTCCGGGTTCTCGCGGTTCCCGGTCGTCGACGACACCCGGCGCATCCTCGGCTACCTGCACGTCAAGGACGCGTTGGACGCCGCCCCGCGGACCGCGCCGTTCCCGGTGTCGGCGCTGCGCCCGATCGCCCGGGTCCGGGCGGCGACCCCGATGGACGACGTGCTGACCGCGATGCGCGGCTCGCGTACGCACCTGGCCGCGGTGATCGGTGACGACGGCCGGCTGGCCGGACTGGTGACCATGGAGGACGTCCTGCGGGAGCTGGTGCTGCAACAGCCCGCGGCCTGATCGTCGTGCCCGCCGGGGGCCGGTGGCGACCTCGCGTCGCCGGCCCCCGGAGGCACCCCGCAAAAACCCCTCACTGACCGATCGGTTAGATTGCTAACCGATCGGTCAGTCGCGTGTGTGCAGCACCGCGGCGCCCCGGTCACGCATCCGTACGCGCACGCGACGAGGGGGCAAACCCATGAAGACCACGGACCGCACGACATGCTGCGTGGTGGGCGGCGGCCCGGCCGGCATGATGCTCGGGCTCCTGCTGGCCAGGGCCGGCATCGAGGTGACCGTCCTGGAGAAGCACGGGGACTTCCTGCGCGACTTCCGCGGCGACACCGTCCACCCGTCCACCCTGAACCTGCTGGACGACCTCGGCCTCGGCGAGGAGTTCGCCCGGCTGCCGTTCCCGAAGCTGGAGGAGATGCGCGCCCAGATCGGCGGCACCACCGTGGTGCTGGCCGACATGCGGCGCATCCCCGGCCGGCACAAGTACTTCGCCATGGTCCCGCAGTGGGACTTCCTCAACCTGATCGCCCGCGCGGCCGCCGAGGAGCCCTCGTTCACCCTGCGCATGCGCACCCGGGCCACCGGGCTGCGCACCGAGGGCGGCCGGGTGACCGGGGTGCGCTATGTCGACGAGCACGGCGAGCCCGGGGAGCTGGCCGCGGACCTGACCGTCGCCTGCGACGGCCGGGACTCGCCGATCCGCGCGGCGGCCGGGATGCGGCAGCGGTACTTCGACGTTCCGATGGACGTCTGGCAGATCCGGGTGGACGCGCCGTCCGACGCCCTCAAGGGCGGCCGGGTCTTCGGCCGGTTCGGCGGCGGCCAGGCCGCGGTCACCATGGACCGCGGCACGTACTTCCAGACCTCCTACCTGATCGGCAAGGGCCAGGACGCCGCCATGCGCCGCCACGACATCCAGTGGCTGCGGGACCGGCTGGGCGCGCTGTTCGGCTGGGACGACGAGGTCACCGGCACCATCGGCTCCTGGGACGAGGTCAAACTGCTGGAGGTCACGTTCGGGCGGCTACGGCGCTGGCACCGGCCCGGTCTGCTGTGCCTGGGCGACGCCGCGCACACCATGTCGCCGGTCGGCGGGGTCGGCGTCAACCTCGCCCTCCAGGACGCGGTGGCCGCCGCCCGGCTCCTGGCCGCACCCCTGCGCCGCGGCACGGTCGGCAGCGACGACCTGGCCCGGGTCCAACGGCGCCGGGCGTGGCCGATGGCGGTGGTCCAGAAGTCGCAGGAGGGCGAGCACGCCATGATCCGCTCCGCGCTCGACGGCACGCTGCACGGGGACCGACTGCCGGTGCCGATGAGACTGCTGCGGCGGGTGCCGGCGCTGCGGACCGTCACCGGCTACCTCGGTGGCATCGGCATCCGGCCCGAGCCGACCCCGGACTTCGCCAAGGTCACTCCCGGCGCGCCACGGCGCTGAGGGTGAAGGTCTCCAACTCGGCGGCGGCGGCGTCCAGATCGAGGTCCGGGTGGGCCAGCCAGTGCCCGATCACCCCGTCGATCGCGCCGCCGATCGCCAGCGCCACCGTGCGCGGGTCGAACTCCCGCAGCACACCTGCCTGCTGACCCTCCGTCAGGAGCGCGGCGAGGGCCTGCCAGCGGTCGTAGGTGTCGTGCGACCCGGGCGTCTTCAGGCGGGTGCCGCCGTCGTCGTCGAGCAGCATTTCGGTGATCACCCGGACCTGGCGGCGGTTGTCCCGCTGGTAGCCGATCATCGCGTGGACGTAGGCGACGACGGCGGCCAGCGGGTCCGGGGCCCGCTCGACCCGTTCCCGGACGTAACCGCCGAACTGGTCCAGCACCTGGGTCAGCGCGGCGCGGGTGAGGTTGTCCTTCGAGGAGAAGTGGTAGAGCACCGCGGCCTTGGAGACCCCGGCCCGCTCGGCGATCGCGGACAGCGAGGTGGCCGGGTAGCCGCGGGTGGAGATCAGGTCGATGGTGCAGTCGATCAGCTGCTGCCGACGAGCCCGTTCGGTGAACGTCGCCGCCTCGGGATCCGCGCTCCGCCGAGGACTCATCCCACGCCCACCTCTGCCTTTCCGCACCTCTGGGTGGCCCGCACTCCGGCCGCTGTCGACCGTACACCGCGGGATAGGATCACCGCGCCATGGAGATGAATGCGCCATACACCAGTTTCGTCGCGGTCGGCGACAGCTTCACCGAAGGCATGTCGGACGGCCTCCCGGACGGCTCCTACCGGGGCTGGGCGGACCTGCTCGCCGCCCGGCTCGCGGCCCTCCCGCAGCAGCCGGCCGGGGAGCCCACCACCACGGCGGGCCCGCCCGGCTTCCGGTACGCCAACCTCGCCGTGCGCGGCAAGCTCATCGACCAGATCGCCGACGAGCAGTGCGGCCCGGCCGCCTCCATGGGCGCGGACCTGGTGACGCTGGTCGGCGGGCTCAACGACGTACTGCGTCCCAAGTGCGACGTGGCGCAGGTGTGCGCACGCCTCACGGACTGCGCGGAACTCCTGGCGCGCGGCGGCGGGCAGCTGGTGCTGATGCGCAGCCCGGGCCGCCGCGGGCCGGTACTGGAGCGGTTCCGGCCGCGGATGGAGCAGCTCTTCGCGCGGATCGACGAACTGGCCGCCCGGCACGGCGCCTTGGTCGTGGACCTCTACGCCTCCGAGGCGCTGGCCGATCCGCGGATGTGGGCCGACGACCGGCTGCATCTGAACGCCGAGGGGCACCGCCGGGTCGCCGAGGCGGTCTGGCAGGCCCTGGGGCTGCCCGCCGCCTCGGACTGGGACGCACCGCTGCCACCCGCGGCCCCACCCCGCTGGGCGGACCGGCGGACCGCCGACCTGCGGTTCGCCCGCGAGCACCTGGTGCCGTGGATCGGCCGCCGGCTCACCGGACGCTCCTCGGGGGACGGCCGGACGGGTGCCCAGTTCAGCGCCGACCTGGGCAAAGCCTTCTGGATAAGCCCTGCGGACCACGCCGACCCCGGCCCGGTGACCGACTGGCGAGCGGTGGGGGTGTGATCCTCGGCCCGCCCCGGCTGCGGCCCCCCGCGCCGGGAAGGTCGGGCCGCCGGGCGCCCTACCCGAGGAGCCTGCGCACCTTCTTGACGCCGAGGTGGCCGAGGTAACCGAAGAAGCCGACGAAGACGATCAGCACGAGGATCACCTCCCACGGCTTCATCCCGTGGCGGGAGCTGCCGTTCGTGCCGGTGTGACGGTGCCAGCCGGAACTCGTGCGGCCGCGGGAGGACCCTCCCCTGCTGGCGCCGCCGCCGAAACCGCTGTGGCTGCCGTGACTACCGCTGCCCCCGCTCCGCCCGAACGCCGCGTACGAGACCGGGCGATCCGAGGGCGCCGCATGGGCGACCGCGGTCGGCACGACCCCGAACAGGGCACCGAGCAAGAGCAGTGTGGTCGCCAAACGCATGACGCATCCCCCTGGTTGACAGCGTGACGGGCCCCGCGCCGCCCCGTGCACGGCGTTGCAGGCTAGGGCACGCGGCGGGCGGGGGCGTACCGGGGTAGCACGGTGGAGTGGGCACGGCCCGGGCCGCCGGTCGATCCAGGCGTTACGCTCGTTTTGTCGATATACGTTCCGATTCGTACGGAGGCGACCATGAGCCAGTACGACGAGTACACGACTCCGTCGCAGGCCGAGGGCGAGCGACTGGAAGAGGACATGGACCCGGCCGAGCCGCGGCACCCCCAGACGATGCGCACCCAGCCGTCCCAGGCGGAGGGCGAGCGCCGGGCGGAGGACGACGAGGACTGACGGCGCGGGCCGGAGCGTGCCCGGCGGCGCGCGCTCGCGCCGGACCCGGCGACTGTAGGAAAGCACAGCCGGGACCGGGGCGCTGGCCTGCGCAAACCGCCAGTAGACTCTCACCACGTGACTGCTGTGTCTGCGAAGCCTCGCATCCCCAATGTCCTTGCCGGCCGCTACGCCTCCGCGGAGCTGGCCGTGCTGTGGTCCCCCGAGTACAAGGTCAAGCTGGAGCGGAAGCTGTGGCTGGCGGTTCTGCGCGCCCAGAAGGACCTGGGTGTGGCCGTCCCCGAGCAGGCACTGGCCGACTACGAGCGGGTGCTGGACACCGTCGACCTGGCCTCGATCGCCGAGCGGGAGAAGGTCACCCGGCACGACGTCAAGGCCCGGATCGAGGAGTTCAACGCCCTGGCCGGGCACGAGCAGATCCACAAGGGCATGACCTCCCGCGATCTGACCGAGAACGTCGAGCAGCTCCAGGTCCGGCTGTCGCTGGAACTGGTGCGGGACCGCGCGGTCGCCGTACTGGCCCGCCTGGGCTCGCTGGCCGCCCAGCACTCCGAGCTGGTCATGGCCGGCCGCTCGCACAACGTCGCCGCGCAGGCCACCACCCTCGGCAAGCGCTTCGCGACCGCCGCCGACGAGCTGCTGGTCGCCTTCGCGCGGGCCGAGGAGCTGCTCGCCCGCTACCCGCTGCGCGGTATCAAGGGCCCGGTCGGCACCGCCCAGGACATGCTCGACCTGCTCGGCGGGGACGCCGGGAAGCTCGCCGAGCTGGAGCAGCGGATCGCCACCCACCTCGGCTTCGGGCAGGCGTTCACCTCCGTCGGCCAGGTCTACCCCCGGTCGCTGGACTACGAGGTGGTGACCTCGCTGGTGCAGCTGGCCGCCGCGCCCTCGTCGCTGGCCAAGACGATCCGCCTGATGGCCGGCCACGAGCTGGTCACCGAGGGCTTCAAGCCCGGCCAGGTCGGCTCGTCGGCGATGCCGCACAAGATGAACACCCGCTCCTGCGAGCGCGTCAACGGCCTGATGGTGATCCTGCGCGGCTACGCCTCGATGACCGGCGAGCTGGCCGGCGACCAGTGGAACGAGGGCGACGTCTCGTGCTCGGTGGTCCGCCGGGTCGCGCTGCCGGACGCGTTCTTCGCGCTGGACGGCCTGTTGGAGACCTTCCTGACGGTGCTCGACGAGTTCGGCGCCTTCCCCGCCGTGGTCGCCCGCGAGCTCGACCGCTACCTGCCCTTCCTCGCCACGACCAAGGTCCTGATGGGCGCGGTGCGGGCCGGGGTGGGCCGCGAGGAGGCCCACGAGGCGATCAAGGAGAACGCGGTCGCCTCGGCCCTGGCCATGCGCGAGCAGGGCGCGGAGCGCAACGAGCTGCTGGACAAGCTGGCCGCCGACCACCGCATCCCGCTGGACAAGGCCCAGCTGGATGCCCTGATGGCGGACAAGCTGTCCTTCACCGGTGCGGCCGGCGACCAGGTGGCGGCGGTGGTCGCCCGGATCGAGGAGATCGCCAAGCAGCACCCCGAGGCCGCCGCCTACGCCCCCGGCGCGATCCTCTGACCCGGGGCTGACGTGCGCTTCACCCCCGAGGAACTGGAGGCCGCTCGTGACCGCGTCGTCCCGGACGTGGTCACGAGCGGGCTGCGGGTGCTCCTCTGCGGTATCAACCCCGGACTGATGACGGCGGCCACCGGGCACCACTTCGCCCGGCCCGGCAACCGCTTCTGGCCCGTCCTGCACGCCGCCGGCTTCACCCCCCGGCAGCTCCGCCCCGCCGAGCAGGACGAACTGCTCGACCACGGGCTGGGCATCACCAACGTCGTGGCCCGGCCGACCGCCCGGGCCGACGAGCTCACCGCGGAGGAGTACCGCGAGGGCGGCCGGCTGCTGGCCGAGAAGGTGGCCCGGCTGCGGCCCCGCTGGCTGGCGGTCGCCGGCGTCACCGCCTACCGCGTCGCCTTCGACGACAAGCACGCCGCGATCGGCCCGCAGGAGCGCACTCTGGGCACCACCCGCATCTGGGCGCTGCCCAACCCCAGCGGCCTGAACGCCCATTGGACGCTGGAGACCATGGCGGAGGAGTACGGGCGGCTGCGCACCGCGGCCTTCAGCGAGTCCTGACGGACCGCGGGCGGCGCAGCGCGGCGGACCGCGACGCGCCCGAGCCCATCGGCGGCCGGCTACCGACGGCACGGCTATCCGGCCCCCGGCAGCGGGCCCTGCGCTATGGCCGCCAGCACCTGGCACGGCTGCCCGGGGTCCAGCGGCCCGGCGCCGACCGCGATCCAGCGGGCACCGACCGACCAGGCGTACACCCGCGGCACCAGCCCGCACAGCAGGTCCAGCGGCGGCGGGACGGGCAGCCCCTGTGCGCTCCGGTCCAGCGCGTCCGCCAGATCGTGGACGACGGGTTCGCCCCACCGTAAGGACGCCACCGCGACCAGCGCGGCGAGTTCGTCCACGCACTGTTCGCGGGCCGCCGCGGCGTCCGCCGGATCCGCGTCCCAGAGCGGGCCGCTCGTCCACAGCCGCGCCACGTGGAAGCCCGGCCCGCTGGTGCCGACCGTGGTGTGCTCCCTGCGCTCCGGGAAGGCGCGGGCCCGTAAGGCGTCGAGCAGGGCGAGCGCGGCGGGCGGTCCACCGGGCGGCGCGGGCCCCTGCGGCGCGGGGGCCGCCGGCGCGATCGGAGGCGTCCGGGTCGTCGGGGGCGTCCGGCGCATCGGGGTCGTCGGGCGCATCGGGGACATCGGCGGTGTCCGTGTGCTGCGGTTCGGTTCTGTCGTCATACCGTCAGTAAACCGCCGGGGTCTGACAATTGGCCGTCCGCGCGGTCCGCACCACCGTCGCGAGGCCGCCGGGGTCCGGCGTCCGCGGGGTCCTCGGGGCTCGCCGCACACCCGCTGACCGGCTACGATCCGCCAGACAGGCGAGGCGAGGAGACGGACCTTGAGTCGGCTCACCGGCGGGGACCCCTCCCTGCTGCGACGGATCAACTCCGCGGTCGTGCTGCACGCGCTGCGCGCCGCGGACTCCCCCACGCTCACCGATCTCGTCCAGGTGACCGGCCTGTCCCGGCCGACCGTCGAGGGCGTGATCGAGGGGCTCGTCGAGACCGGGCTGGTGGCCGAGGCCCCCGCCGAGGAGGGCGAGACCCGGCGCCAGGGGCGGCCGGCCCGCCGGTTCCGCTTCCGTACCGAGGCGGGGCACCTGCTGGGCATCGAGATCGGGCCGCACCGGGTCGCGGCGCTGCTGTCCGACCTCAGCGGGCGGGTACTGGACTCGGCGCAGCGTGACGTGACGGAGACCGCGCCGGCCGACGAACGGCTGGAGCGGGTCCGGGCCTTGGTGGCCGACCTGTTGCGCCGGGCGGGCGTGGCCCGCAGTTCGCTGCGGGCGGTCGGGGCGGCCGGTCCGGGCATCGTGGAGGCCGACGGCACCGTACGGCTGTGCACCGCACTGCCCGGCTGGACCGGACTGCCGCTCGGGGAGCGGCTGCGACGGTCGTTCCGCTGCCCGGTGCTGGTGGAGAACGACGCCAACGCGGCGGCGGTGGCCGAGCACTGGCAGGGCGCGGCGACCGGTTCCGGCGATGTGGTGTTCGTCCTGGCGGGGCTGAGCCCGGGGGCCGGGTCGCTGATCGGCGGGCGGCTGCACCGCGGATTCGGCGGTGCGGCCGGGGAGATCGGCGCCCTGCACCTGTTGGGCCGGGAGGCGACGCCGGAGACGCTGCTGTCGACGACCGGGGAGCCGCTGAACCCGCTGGACGAGGCGCAGGTGGCGACGGTGTTCGCGGCGGCCCGGGACGGGGACGCGCAGGCGCGGGAGGCGGTGGACCGCTTCATCCGGCGGCTGGTGCACGACGTCGCCGCGCTGGTGCTGGCCCTCGATCCGGAGCTGGTGGTGATCGGCGGCTGGGCGTCGGGCCTGGCGGGTGTCCTCCCGCCGCTGCGCCGGGAGCTGGCCCGTTACTGTCTGCGCCCGCCGGAGGTCGTGCTGTCGCGGCTGGGCCCGGCCGCGATCACCACCGGCGCGCTGCGGCTGGCCCTGGACCACGTGGAGGGCGAACTCTTCGCGGTGGAGGGGACGGTGACGGGGCGGCGGTGAACCGCGCGCCCCGGGCCTGGCATCAGGACGGCAACGGGCCCGCACCGGGAGTGCCCCGGTGCGGGCCCGTCCGTAGAGGCCCGTTCGTCAGCCGGCGAGCACCGGCTCCGCCGCGCGCTCCCCGAAGGTGAGCCGGCAGGTGTCGGCGCGGTAGGTGGAGACCGCGACGGCCGCGGCCCGGCCCTGGGAGACGTAACGGGTGGTGACGACGAGCACGGGCGAGCCCGGCAGTCGGTCCAGTTGCCTGGCGTCCTCGGCGCGGGCCGAACCCAACTCGACGGTGCGGTCCTGGCCGTCCAGGTCGAGCGCCTGGAGGGCGCGGAGCACGGCCCGGGCGCGGACGCCCGGGTCGACGGTTTCCTCGTCGACGGAGTCGGGGAGCGTGTCGGCCCGGACGTAGAGGAGTTCGGCGGCGACCGGCTGGCCCGCCGAGACCCGGCTGCGGCGCACGACGTGGACCGCCTCGCCGGGGGCGGACTCCAGCAGGCGGGCCACCGCGGCGGGGACCGCGTCGGTCTCGCTGGCGGCGACCGGCTGCCAGTCGTCGCCGGCGGCACCGGGCCAGGTGTGGCGCGCGGGGTCGACGGCGACGCCGACCCGGGGCGGGGCGACGGTGGTGCCGACACCGCGGCGGCGCTGGAGCCTGCCCTCCAGTTCGAGCTGTTCGAGCGCCTGCCGGAGCGTGGCCCGGGCGACGCCGAACCGCGCGGCCAAGTCCCGCTCGTTGGGCAGGATCTCGCCGACCCTGAACTCGGTGTCCAGCGCATCGCTGAGCACCGTCTTGAGATGCCAGTACTTGGGCTCCGGAGCCGTTTCGAGCTGCGTGGTCCCCACCCCCCAAAGCCGCGGGCCCGCAGGCGGGCCCTCATAATGAGCGCTTCTTTATTAAAGGTTGTTGCAGTATCCCGACGATATGACCACCCCCACCCTTGGTCAAGACCAATCCCGCACCGTTTCGCCCGCCCACCGCGGCGTCACCCGGCCACCGTCACCCGTCGGGCGCCCGTTACCCTCCTGGTCATGCTCGCTCTCCTGCACACTTCGCCAGTTCACGTCCCCGTCTTCGATGCGCTCCGCGACGCGGAGGCCCCCGGGCTGCCGCTGCGGCATCTGGTACGGCCGGAACTCCTGGCCGCGGCGCGGGAGACCGGGCCCGACGGGATCGCGGAGGAGGTCGCCGAGGCGCTCGGCGCGTTGGTGCACGCCGGGGCGCGGGCGGTGCTGTGCACCTGCTCGACACTGGGCACGGTGGCCGAGGCGGCCGGGACGGCGCTGGGCGTGCCGGTGCTGCGGGTGGACCGGCCGATGGCCGCGGAGGCCGTCGCCGCCGGCCCCCGGATCACGGTCCTCGCCACGGTGGAGAGCACCCTGGCGCCCACCACGGAGCTGATCGCCGACGAGGCCCGCCGGGCCGGGCGCGCCGTTCAGGTGCGTACCGTGCTCGTTCCGGACGCCTGGGAGCGGTTCCAGGCCGGCGACCAGGAGGGCAGTCTGGCGGCGGTCACCGACGCGGTGCGGCGGGAGCGGGACGCCGGCGGGGCCGACGCCCTGGTCCTGGCCCAGGCGTCCATGGCACCCGCCGCGGAACGGTTCTCGGACCACGGGCCGCTCGGCACCGGCGCAGCCGTGCCGGTGCTGGCCAGCCCGCGCAGCGGCCTGCGGGCCGCGGTCCGGCTCGGGACGGTCCGCGGCTGATCCACCGGATCGGCCCTAATCGGCCAGTGACGCCAGCTTGTCGGGGTTGCGGACGATGTAGACCGTCTGGATCCGGCCCTCCCGGATACCGAGTTGGAAGACCGAGTCCGGGCAGCCGCCCGCGAGGACCAGCAGCGCGATACCGCCGTTGAGTTCGACGAAGCGGAGCTCCGTGTCGGCCGGGACGGTCCGGACGACGCCGATGAGGAACCGGGCGATCTTGTCGGCGGACTCGATGATCCGCAGCGGGGCCTTGGCCTTGCCGCCGCTGTCCCCGACCAGCCGGGCGTCCGCCGCGAGGAGGTTCAGCAGCCCGTCCAGGTCGCCCCCGGCGGCAGCGGACAGGAATCGCTCGGTCAGCTCGCGCTGCCGGTCCGGATCGACGTCGAACCGGGGGCGGCCCTCCTCCACGTGGCGCCGGGCCCGGCCCGCCAGTTGGCGCACCGCGGCCTCGCTGCGCTCCAGCCCCGCGGCGATCTCCGCGTACGGGTAGCCGAACGCCTCGCGCAGTACGAACACGGCGCGCTCCAACGGGGACAGTGCCTCCATGACGACGAGGACGGCGAGGGTGACGGTCTCTGCGAACACTGCCTGTTCGGCGGTGTCCGGGGCGGGCTGACCGGGTGCCAGGACGTCGGTGGCGAGCGGTTCCGGCAGCCAGGGCCCGACGTAGGACTCGCGGCGCGACTGGACCTGCCGGAGCCGGTCGATGGCGAGCCGGGTGGTGATCCGGACCAGATAGGCGCGCGGTTCGCGGACCTCGGCCCGGTCGGCGGCCGACCAGCGCAGCCAGGCGTCCTGGACCACGTCCTCGGCGTCGGCCGCCCGGCCCAGCATCCGGTAGGCGACGCCGTGGAGCAGCGGACGGTGGGCCTCGAAGACCTCGGTGGCGGGATCGGTCAGCACCGTCCCATCCCAGCGGGCGCATGGTGCGTTGTCCAGCGGGAACGGCATCGGCGGAGCGTTCCCGGGGTGTTGCCTCCGTCTCGTGTCGGCTCGTGTCGGCTCGTGTCGTCCGGTGCGGTAGGGCCAGCCCCGCGGTGCGGCCGGCTGGCGGGGTTCCTCGGCTGCGGGGCGTTCGGTGCCCGCGGCCGGGGCTCGTCCGGTGCCCCGGCGGAGCACGCCCGGCCCGAGGGCCACTCCGACGCCGACCAACAGGCTGCCGCCCCACTGCGCGACCCCGTGGTCGCCGGTGCCGGCCCCACCCCCGCCCCTTCAACGTGCCGTTCAGGAGCGGGAGTTCAGGAAGTTCCCAGGGCTCGCGCGTTGTTCCAGTCGCGGGTGCAGAGGACCAGCCGGTAGCCGTCGGGGTCCTCGATGGTGACGCCCCACTCGTCCCAGTAGGGGTTGTGAGCCGGGACGCGGGAGCCGCCGCAGCGCTCCAGCCGGGCGACGAGGTCGTCCGGGACCGGCTCGCCCAGGTAGACGACGAGGAGGTCGTCCGGTGTGGGGGACGGGCGGAGCGTGCCCGACGGGTCGTGGGTCAGTTCCAGGTGCCAGGTGGCGTCCGGCCATCCCACCATCAGGAGGGAGTGCTCGCCCGCCTCCGAGGTGTGGCGGTGGAGTTCGCGCAGGCCGAGCCCGTCCCGCCAGAAGTGGCCGGCGGCGGCCAGGTCGCGGGACGGGCGGGCGAGGCGGAGGTGTGCGGAGCCGAGGGCCGGCATGGGTGTCGCCTTCCGTGGGGGCCGCCGGGCGGCGGCGCGTTACCGGACCGTAGACGTCCGGGCCGGTTCCTGGCGATCGGTCCTTGGTCCTGCGACCCTGGTCCCGGTCCACGACCCATCCGACCGCTGTTCACCGGGAGTTCGCCCGCCCGGCATCGGGCGGCGATACGAACGGGGCGTGACCAGATCGGACGCATCACGGAGGTGCGAGATGACGCAGGGTTCCGGCGGCGGCGTGGGACGGCGGGCGGTCCTTCAGGGCGCGGCGGCGGGGTCCGCGGCGTTGGCGCTGCCCGCGGCGGCCGGGGCCGCGCCGGCGGCGGCCGCCCCGGCCCTGGTGCACGGCGGGCGGCCGCGCGCCGACTGGGGGGTGCAGGCCGGTGACGTGACCGCGTCGTCCGGCCTGGTGTGGACGCGGTCCGACCGGCCGGCCCGGATGGTGGTGCAGACCGCCGCCACCGAGTCGTTCCGCAACGCCCGTACCTGGCACGGGCCGTTGCTCGGGCCCGGTACGGACTTCACCGGGGTGACCACGCTGCACGGGCTGCCGGCCGGGGAGCAGATCCACTACCGGGTGCTGCTGGCCGACCCCGACCATCCGGAGCGCGCCGGCGAGCCGGTGACCGGCACGTTCCGCACGGCACCCGACCGGCGCAAGGACATCCGTTTCCTGTGGTCGGGGGATCTGGCCGGGCAGGGCTGGGGCATCAACCCCGAGCGCGGCGGCTACCGGGTCTTCGAGGACATGCGGCGCCGGAATCCGGACTTCTTCGTGTGCAGCGGCGACAACATCTACGCCGACAACCCGATCCCGGAGCGGGTGACCCTCCCGGACGGCCGGATCTGGCGGAACGTGACGACCCAGGAGAAGTCCAAGGTCGCCGAGACGCTGGCGGAGTTCCGGGGCGCGTTCCGCTACAACCTCCTGGACGAGAACCTGCGCCGGTTCAACTCCCAGGTTCCGACGATCACCCAGTGGGACGACCACGAGGTGCACAACAACTGGTACCCGGGCCAGCTGCTGGACGACGACCGGTACCGCGTCAAGGACGTCGACGTGCTCTCGGCGCGGGCGCTGCGCGCCTTCCGTGAGTACTTCCCGATCCGCACGCTCCGCCCGGACGGTGGGGGAGGCCGGGTGTACCGCGTCCTGCGGCACGGCCCGCTGCTCGACGTCTTCGTACTGGACATGCGCCGCTACCGCAACGCCAACTCCCCCGACCGGCAGACCGACGACCCGCAGGGCATCCTGGGCGCCGAGCAGCTGCGTTGGCTCAAGCGGGAGCTGTCGCGCTCGCAGGCGGTGTGGAAGGTGATCGCCTCGGACATGCCGCTGGGGCTGGTCGTCACGGACGGCCCGGCGAACTTCGAGGCCGTGGCCCAGGGGGATCCGGGCGCGCCCCTGGGGCGGGAGTTGCAGATCGCCGAGCTGCTGCGGCATATCAAGCACCAGCGGATCACCGGCACCCTCTGGCTGACCGCGGACGTCCACTACACCTCGGCGCAGCACTACGCGCCCGAGCGGGCGGCGTTCAAGGACTTCGAGCCGTTCTGGGAGTTCGTCTCCGGGCCGCTGAGCGCGGGTGGTTTCCCGGCCGTGAAACTGGATGGAACCTTCGGGCCGGAGCAGCCGTTCCTCAAGGCGCCGGACCGTGCGAACGTCTCCCCGGCGGAAAGTCCGCAGTACTTCGGCGAGGTCGACATCGACGGGGGAAGCGGGGAGCTGACGGTGCGGCTGCGCCAGGAGGGCGGAGAGGTCTTGTTCACGAAGACGTTGCAACCGGGACGGGTAGGACAGTAGAGGCCAATGCGTCGATTGCGCCTTTTACCCGTCCGACACAAGGTGTTGGCGACCAGGCAACACCCGTCGGCGAGGCTGTCTGCATGACTGAAGCCACCTCCGCCCGTTCCGCCCGGCGCCACCACTGGCGCCGGGACGTCGTCGAGCTCGCCGCCCTGTTCACCGCCGTGGCGGTGGCCGACGCCGTCGCCAACACGATCGCCCACGGCCCCTCCGGGCCGGTGCTGCTGTGCGCCGGCGCGGTCGCCCTGCTCGCCACGGCGGGCTTCCACGTCTGGTGGGCACGCCGCCATGAACACGCCCCACCACCGACGGACACCGCTGCCGCCGGCGCCGCACCGCCGGCCCCCGCGGCCGGCGCCCGGGAGACGGTGCTGTGGCGGATGCGGACCACCGTCCGGGACGAGCCGGGCAGCCTCGCCGCCCTGTGCACGGCACTGGCCACCCTGAGCGTGGACATCCTCAGCCTCCAGACCCATCCGCTGTCCAAGGGGACGGTCGACGAGTTCCTGCTGCGCGCGCCGGCCGGGCTGGCGCCCGCGGAGCTGACCCGTACGGTCGCCGGCGCGGGCGGCACGCACAGTTGGCTGGAGCGGGCCGACGCGCACGACCTGGTCGACGCGCCGACCCGGATGCTGGGCATGGCCACCCGCACCGCCCTGGACTCCGCCGAACTCCCCCTGGCACTGCGGCAGTTGCTGGGGCGCTGCACCATCCACTCGGTGCCCGCGCGGTCACTGACCGGCCAGCCGCTGGCCGAAGAGGTGCCCGCCGAGGGCGTGCTGGAGGAGCACACCATGAAGTTCCGCGACCCTTCCGGGGGCTCGCTCACCATCGAAAGGCCGCAGGTGCCGTTCACCCCCACCGAGTTCGCCCGGGTCCGCGCGCTGGTCGAGCTGGACACCCGGCTCGGCCAGCGCGTGCCGCCGCGGCGTGACGTGCTCACGCTGCCCGAGGGCAACGAGATCACGGTCCGCCGCGCCGGCACCGGCGATCTGGCCGCCGCCCGCGCGATGCACGAGCGGTGCTCGGACCGGACGTTGGCGCAGCGCTACCACGGCCCGGTCGGGGACGCCGACCGCTACCTCGGGCACCTGCTCAGCCCGCGGTTCGGCCGCACACTGGCCGTGGAGACCGCCTCCGGGCGGCTGGTGGCCCTGGGCCATCTGCTGTGGGACGGCGACGAGACCGAGGTGGCACTGCTGGTCGAGGACTCCTGGCAACAGCGCGGCATCGGCGCGGAGCTGCTGCGGCGGCTGGTCGCGATGGCCGCCGAGACCCGTTGCGAGAGCGTCTACGCCATCACCCAGGCGTCCAACACCGGCATGGTGGCGGCGATGCGCGGCCTGGGTCTGCCGCTCGACTACCAGATCGAGGAGGGCACGCTGGTGATCACGGCGCGCCCGACGGGCACCCCGGCCCACCGGGAGGACCGTACGGCGATCCGCCTGCGGGACGGCTCCCGCCACGGCTGAGGCCCCCGGCACCGGAGCGCCCGGGCCCCGGACGCGACAGGATCGTTCGCCGGAATGATGGTGACGCGGCGGGCCCATCCGTACGAGGATGGCCCGCATGTCCAACACCACTACTCCCGCGGGCGGTCCGCTGCCCCGCCAGGTCGCCGACGCCTACGTCGACGCCCTCGTCGAACTGGATCCGATCATCGGCACCTTCCTCGGCGCCGCCGAGAGTTCCGGCAGGCTCCCCGACCTCTCCCCCACAGGCCAGGAAGCGGTGGCACAGCTCGCCCGCACCACCCTGGACAGGCTCGCCGAGGCCGAGGCCCGGCCGGGCGCGGACAGCACGGCCGAGCAGGTCTGCGCACGGCTGCTGCGCGAACGGCTCACCGCGGAACTCGCGGTGCACGACGCCGGCGAGGGACTGCGCGCGGTCAGCAACCTCGGTTCGCCGCTGCACGCCGTACGGGAAGCCTTCACCCTCACCCCCGCCGACACCGAGGACGACTGGGCGGCGATCGCCCAGCGGCTGCGCGCGGTACCGGCCACGCTGACCGGCTACCGCGCGGCTCTCCAGGCCGGCCTGGACAAGCAGCTCCCCGGCGGGCCGCTCCAGGTCGCCACCGTCATCGGCCAGTTGGGCGAGTGGATCGGCACCGACCGCAGCTGGTTCGCCGAGTTCACCGCGCCCGGCCCGAACGCGCTGCGCACCGAGCTGGACGAGGCCGCCACGGCCGCCACCGGCGCCCTGGTGGAGCTGCGCGACTGGTTCCGGGACGTCTACGCGCCGGCGGTCGAGGGCGCGCCGGACGTGGTGGGCCGCGAGCGGTACGCCCGGCTCGCCCGCTACTACAACGGCTCCGACCTCGACCCCGAAGAGGCGTACGCGTACGGCTGGTCCGAATTCCACCGTCTGCTGGCCGAGATGGAGGCCGAGGCCGAGAAGGTGCTGCCCGGCGCCAAGACGCCGTGGGAGGCGCTGGCCTGGTGCGACGAGCACGGTGAGGCGATCGAGGGCGTCGAGGAGACCCGGCAGTGGCTCCAGTCGCTGATGGACGAGGCCATCGACACCCTGGACGGCACCCACTTCGACCTCGCCGAGCGGGTCCGCCGCGTGGAGTCCAAGATCGCCCCGCCGGGCAGCGCCGCGGCGCCGTACTACACCCAGCCGTCGCTGGACTTCTCCCGGCCCGGCCGCACCTGGCTTCCGACCATGGGCCAGACCCGCTTCCCGGCGTACGACCTGGTCTCCACCTGGTACCACGAGGGGGTACCAGGTCACCACCTCCAGCTGGCGCAGTGGGTGCACGTCGCCGACCAGCTCTCGCGCTACCAGACGACCGTCGGCATGGTGAGCGCCAACGCCGAGGGCTGGGCGCTGTACGCCGAGCGCCTCATGGACGAGCTGGGCTTCCTGTCCAACGCGGAGCGGCGGCTGGGCTACCTCGACGCGCAGATGATGCGCGCGGTCCGCGTCATCATCGACATCGGCATGCACCTGGAGCTGGAGATCCCGGCCGACTCCCCGTTCCACCCGGGTGAGCGCTGGACGCCGCAGCTGGCACACGCGTTCTTCGCGCAGCACAGCAGCCGCCCGGCCGACTTCGTCGAGAGCGAGATCATCCGCTACCAGGGCATCCCCGGCCAGGCGATCGGCTACAAGCTCGGCGAGCGCGTCTGGCTACAGGGCCGGGAGGCCGCCCGGACCCGGCACGGCGCGAACTTCGACCTGAAGACGTGGCACATGGCGGCGCTGTCGCAGGGCTCGCTCGGCCTGGACGATCTGCTGACCGAACTCTCGGCGCTCTGACCGGGGTGTCCCGGACCCGCCGCCGGCCCGTTCCGGCGGCGGCGGGTCCGGGACGGGCCGGCCACCGGTGATCACGTGGTGGCCGGCCGCGAGGGTCGTGGGCTCCGCACACCTGCCCCCGCCCCGGCCCCGGCGGCCGTCACAACCGGTACCCCTGGACCCTTGCTCTGCCGGTGATTCCCCTGCTAGACAGCGGGGATGACCGGATACTCCCCTGACGACGCCGACCGGCGCATCCTCGACGTCCTCCAGCACGACGGGCGCGTGGGCCACGCCGAGCTGGCACGGTCGGTGAACATGTCGCCGAGCGCGGTCGCCGCGCGGGTGCGGCGCCTGGAGGAGTCCGGGGTGATATCCGGGTACGCGGCGGTGATCGATCCGGAGCGGGTCGGGCTGCCGGTGCTGGCGTTCGTCCGGCTGCGGCAGCCGGGGGCGACCGGTCAGCCGTTCCGGGACCTGCTGGCGGCGACGCCGGAGATCTTGGAGGCACACCACGTCACGGGCGAGAACTCGCTGTTCCTCAAGGTCGCGGCGCGGTCGATGAAGCACCTGGAGGAGGTGTCGGGCCGGATCGGCGCGCTGGGCGAGGTGACCACGAGCGTGGTGTACTCCTCCCCGCTCCCCCGGCGACCGGTGAGTACCTGAGTACCTGGCGCCGCCCGGCGGGCCGGCGGCCGGTCAGCGCGGATCTCTCATCTGAACGCGCAGCTTCGAGCCGGGGCCGTGGGGGGGGGGGGGGGGCGGGCCCCCCGCGGGCGCCCCCCCCCC
>NZ_JBHVQS010000049.1:0-66130 GCF_042886435.1 Streptomyces sp. NPDC058000 | reverse complement strand
GCAGGACGTAAAGCGCAGCAGTCCTGCACACCGACCCCGCAGACCCGACACCGCCCCCCGAAAGCCCCGCGCAGCGGACCCCGCCCGCCGCAGGCGACACGGCGAGAAACCCAGCAACGTACGACGCATAGCCAAGCGCAGCGGACCGGTGAGCAACCCCCACGGCGGGGCAGCCGCAAACGTACGAGGCTAAAAACCCAGCTTGCGGAGCTGCTTGGGGTCCCGCTGCCAGTCCTTGGCGACCTTGACGTGGAGGTCCAGGAAGACCGGGGTGCCCAGCAGCGCCTCGATGTGCTTGCGGGACTTGGTGCCGACCTCCTTGAGCCGCTTGCCCTTGGGGCCGATGATGATCCCCTTCTGGCTGGGGCGCTCGATGTAGACGTTGGCGTGGATGTCCAGCAGCGGCTTGTCGGCGGGCCGGTCCTCGCGGGGCAGCATCTCCTCGACGACGACGGCGATGGAGTGCGGCAGCTCGTCGCGGACGCCTTCCAGCGCGGCCTCGCGGATCAGCTCGGCGACCATAACCTGCTCCGGCTCGTCGGTGAGGTCGCCTTCCGGGTAGAGGGCCGGGCTCTCGGGGAGCAGCGGTACGAGCAGGTCGGCGAGGAGCGACACCTGCTTGTCGCCGACCGCGGAGACCGGGATGATCTCGGCCCACTCGATGCCCAGTTCCTTGCCGAGCTGGTCGATGGCGATCAACTGGGTGGCCAGCGCCTTGGAGTCGACCAGGTCGGTCTTGGTGACGATGGCGACCTTGGGGGTCTTCTTGATGGCGGCCAGTTCGGCGGCGATGTAGCGGTCGCCGGGGCCGAGCTTCTGGTCGGCGGGGAGGCAGAAGCCGATCACGTCGACCTCGGACCAGGTGGTGCGGACGACGTCGTTGAGCCGCTCGCCGAGGAGGGTGCGCGGCTTGTGCAGCCCGGGGGTGTCGACCAGGACCAGCTGGGCGTCGGGCCGGTGCACGATGCCGCGCACGGTGTGGCGGGTGGTCTGCGGGCGGTTGGAGGTGATCGCCACCTTCGTCCCGACGAGAGCGTTCGTCAGGGTGGACTTGCCCGCGTTGGGGCGGCCGACGAAGCAGGCGAAGCCGGCGCGGTGGGGGGCAGTGGACTCTGTGCGAACGCTCATGGCGCCCATTCTCCCCGATCCCCGCGGCCGCTCCGACCATCCGGCGCTCCGGCCGTTCCGGGGCGGGGCGCGCAGGGCGGCGGGCGCCCCGCCCGGTGGTGCGGTCAGACCGAGGGGCCCGCGGGGACGCTGGCGCGCAGGGTGCCGTCGGGGGCGGCGACCAGGACGGGGGTGTCGGGGCCGCCGAGGTCACGGACGGCGGCCCGGTCGGCGTCGGCGGCCTGCTCGGCGTCGGTGACCACGGCCGCGGCCTCCAGGGACGTGGCGCCGCTGGCGACGGCCATCGCGACGGCCGTCTGCAACGCGCTGAGCTGCAGGGAGTCCAGGGCGACGGTGCCGGCGACGTAGGTGCGGCCGGTCTCGTCGCGGACGGCGGCGCCCTCGGGGACGCCGTTACGGGCCCGCGCCGAGCGCGCGAGCGTGATGATCTTGCGGTCTTCGGGGTCCAGCGGTGCGGCTTCGGTCATACGGGCGAGCATATGCGGGGCCCGACCGGGGCGTACGGGGACGGGCCCCACGGTCCGTGCCGGACGCCCGGGACGTCCCGTGCCCCCGCGACCGAGGCGTCGAGGACAGGAGGCAGGGGGCATACGGGAGATCGAGGCTGTGGGGGGGACGCACGATGGCTGAAGAGTCCGGTTGCCCCGCTCCCCTGTGCCGGGGCACCCGGCTCTCCAGCCAACGTCGTTTCCGGGTCCGCAGCGGGCGGTGCCGCCGCAGGCGTGCCTGCGGGGCGATCGCCCGATGCGGAGTCGTGTGTGACCACCGGGTCGCCGGTCACCGTCGTCGGTGTCCGGCCCCCTCCCGGTGCCCGTGCTCGCGATGTCCGCGGCCTGGCCGGACGTCATCGCGAATACTGCGGTGATCTTTCCGTCACCGCCCGGCGGCTCCTGTCGAAAGGGCCGCACCGGGGAAATCCGCCGCGTTGTCGACGGCGCCCCCGGATTCCTCACCTCTGGTCTTTCGGCTCGCGGCGAGGGCGTCGGTTCCGCCCGGACGGACCGCCCGCAGAGCCGCCGCGATGGTGGGCATCACCACGGCTTTCCTTCCACGCATTTCGTTCAGCTTCCCTCTGCCGCAAAATACCGACGCCCTTTCCGGCGCCGGTTCGAAGATCTTTCCACGGAATTAGTGAGGGAATCCAGCATTGCCGGAAATGGCTTTGAGGATATTTCCGCTGTACTGGAGATCAGTAGCCGTGCGGGGCCGGATGCCCCGGAATGGGCGGTGGTGCGGTGTGGCGCCGCGGTCCGCGGAGGGCGCCGGGCGGGCGGTCAGCGGCCGGCGCCGTCACCCTCCGCGTCCGCCGCGCGGACCGGTTCACAGAGCACCGTGACTATCTTGTTGCGGCGGCCGGCGGGCGCCTCGGCGATCAGCCGCAGCGCCTTGAGGTCCGGGTCCGAGGCGTCGTCGGAGAGGTCGATCTCGGCGGTCGCCCCGGCGATCGGGACCTTACCCAGCTGCTTGGCGAGCAGTCCGCCGACCGTCTCCACGTCCTCGTCGTCCAGCTCCGCCAGGCCGTACAGCTCGCCCAGCGCGCCGATGTCGAGGCGGGCGGTGACGCGGTAGCGGCCGCCGCCCAGGTCCTGCACGGGCGGGAGTTCCCGGTCGTACTCGTCGGTGATCTCGCCGACGATCTCCTCCAGGATGTCCTCGATGGTGACGATGCCGGCGGTGCCGCCGTATTCGTCGATCACCACCGCGACGTGATTGCGGTCCCGCTGCATTTCGCGCAGCAGATCGCCGGCGTTCTTGGTGTCGGGGACGAACACCGCGGGGCGCATCGCCGTGGAGACCAGTTCGTTCTCCGCGTCGCGGCTGATGTGCACCTTGCGGGCGAGGTCCTTGAGGTAGACCACGCCGACGATGTCGTCCTCGTTCTCCCCGGTCACCGGGATCCGGGAGAAGCCGGAGCGCAGTGCCAGGGTCAGCGCCTGCCGGATGGTCTTGAACCGCTCGACGGAGACCAGGTCCGTGCGGGGCACCATCACCTCCCGGACGAGGGTGTCGCCGAGTTGGAAGACCGAGTGCACCATCCGGCGCTCCTCGTCCTCGATCAGCGACTCCTTCTCGGCCAGGTCCACCAGGGACCGCAGCTCCGCCTCGGAGGCGAACGGGCCCTTGCGGAAGCCCTTGCCGGGGGTGAGGGCGTTGCCGAGCAGGATCAGCAACTGCGGCACCGGGCCCATCACCCGGGCCAGCGGCAGCAGGACGTACGCCGCCGCGGTGGTGGTGTTGAGCGGGTGCTGGCGGCCGATGGTGCGCGGGGAGACTCCCACGGCGACGTAGGAGACCAGCACCATCACCGCGATGGCGACGGTCAGCGCCTGCCAGGTCGTGTCGAAGGAGCGCAGGCAGGCGTAGGTGACCAGGGCGCCGGCGGCCACCTCGCAGCCGACCCGCACCAGCAGCGCGAGGTTGAGGTAGCGGGTGGGGTCGGCGGCGACCGCGGCGAGCTTGGCGCTGCCCCGGCGGCCGGAGCGCACGGCCTCCTCGGCGCGGAAGCTCGTCGTCCGGGTCAGTCCGGCCTCCGCGCAGGCGGCGAGCCAGGCGACGACGACGAGCAGTACCGCGACGGCGATCAGGGTGGTCATCGCGCGCCCCGTCAGGTCAGGGTCGGGGCCGGCGAGGGACCGGTCATCCCGTGCTCCGCCCGCCAGCCGTCGATGATCGCGGCCTGGAGGCCGAACATCTCGGCCTTCTCGTCCGGCTCCTCGTGGTCGTAGCCGAGCAGGTGCAGCACGCCGTGGACGGTCAGCAGCTGGAGTTCCTCGTCCATGCTGTGCTCCGTCGGGGCCTCCTTGCCCTGCTTCTCGGCGACCTCCGGGCAGAGCACGATGTCGCCGAGAAGGCCCTGCGGCGGCTCCTCGTCGTCCTTGGCCGGCGGCCGCAGCTCGTCCATCGGGAAGGACATGACGTCGGTCGGGCCGGGGAGGTCCATCCACTGGAGGTGGAGCTGCTCCATGGCCTCGGCGTCCACGACGATGACGGACAGCTCGGAGAGCGGGTGGATCCGCATCCGGGCCAGGGCATAGCGGGCAACGTCCAGGATCGCCTGCTCGTCGATGTCCGTACCGGACTCGTTGTTGACGTCGATCGACATGGGGAAGGTGGGTCTCGCTTCTTGGTCGCGCAGCGCGGGCTACTTGCCGTTGCGGCTGTCGTACTTCTCGTAGGCGTCGACGATACGGCCGACGAGCTTGTGCCGGACCACGTCCCTGCTGGTGAGCTCGGAGAAGTGCACGTCGTCGACGCCGGTCAGGATGTCCCGGACCTGGCGCAGACCGCTCTTCGTGCCACCCGGCAGGTCGATCTGGGTCACGTCGCCGGTGATGACTATCTTCGAGTCGAAGCCGAGCCGGGTGAGGAACATCTTCATCTGCTCGGGATTGGTGTTCTGCGCCTCGTCGAGAAGGATGAAGGCGTCATTGAGGGTCCGGCCGCGCATGTACGCCAGCGGCGCGACCTCGATCGTCCCCGCCGCCATCAGCCGCGGGATGGAATCCGGGTCGAGCATGTCGTGCAGCGCGTCGTAGAGCGGGCGCAGATAGGGGTCGATCTTCTCGTAGAGGGTGCCGGGCAGGAAGCCCAGGCGCTCTCCGGCCTCGACGGCGGGGCGGGTCAGGATGATGCGGTTGACCTGCTTGGCCTGGAGGGCCTGGACGGCCTTGGCCATGGCCAGGTAGGTCTTGCCGGTGCCGGCCGGCCCGATCCCGAAGACGATGGTGTGCTTGTCGATGGCGTCGACATAGCGCTTCTGGTTGAGGGTCTTGGGGCGGATGGTGCGGCCGCGGTTGGAGAGGATGTTCTGGGTGAGCACCTCGGCCGGGGTCTCGCTGGCTCCGTCGCCGTTCTCCGCCGCGCGCAGCATGGCGATGGAGCGTTCCACTGCGTCCTCCGTCATCGGTTGACCGGTGCGGAGCACCAGCATCATCTCGTCGAAAAGGCGCTGGATCAGGGCGACTTCCCGGGCGTCGCCGACCGCGCTGACCTCATTGCCCCGGACGTGGATGTCGGTGGCGGGGAAGGCGTCCTCGATCACACGCAGGAGCGAGTCGCCGGATCCCAGGATCGTCACCATCGGGTGCTTGGCCGGGACCGTGAACTGGGCGCTCGCCTGCGCTCGTGTGGGTGTCTGCGTCATGGGTAGGCCGGGTGGCCTGCTCAACCCCCATCCTTTGCTCATCACAGGTGCGGACCTCGACAGCGGTGCCCGCACTGGCTCCTTGCGCTACCAGAGTACGACGGGGCACCGACAAGCCGGTCGGCTTTTCCGGGACGGCCGCGGAGGGCACCGGAGGGCGGGCCGGGCGGCGCGCTCAGGCCGGGCGGCGGAACCCGATCGTGGGGACCGCGCGGGCCAGCGGCGCGGACCCGGTCGGGCACGTGGAGTCCGCCGCTCCCGTAGGGCCGAGGCTCACTCCCGACTCGGCCAATACGGCGTCCAGGAAGCCGTACTGGTGGCGCAGCCCGGCGGCGGCCCCGGTGTCGCAGGCCCGGACCCGGCGCCACCAGGCGGCGATCTCCGCCCAGCCGGGCGCGGAGAGCGAACCGCCGAATTCCTGCACCGACAGGGCGGCGCTCAGCCCGGCGAAGGACAGCCGGTCGGCCAGCGGCCAGTCGGCGAGGGTGCCGGTGACGAAGCCGGCGACGAAGACGTCCCCGGCGCCGGTCGGGTCCAGTGCCTCCACCACGATGGCGGGCACCTCGGCGCTCTCGCCGGTGCGGGCGTCCACCGCGTACGCGCCCTCCGAGCCGAGCGTGACGACGGCGAGCGGCACCAGGTCGGCGAGCCTGCGGGCGGCGGTGCGCGGGCAGTCGGTGCGGGTGTAGCGCATCGCCTCCTCGGCGTTGGGCAGGAACGCCTCGCAGTGCTCCAGGTCGGCGAGGTCGGTCGGGTCCCAGAGGCCGGAGTCGTCCCAGCCGACGTCGGCGAAGATCCGGCTGCCTCGACCGGCCGCACAGCCCAGCCAGCCCTCCCGGCGGCCGGGGACGAGCGAGGCGACACAGGCCCGGGCCGGCGGCGGGCAGCCGGGGGCGTGCGCCCCGTCGAAGGCGTGATCCGGGGGCGGCGCCTCGTGGCCGTGCGAGACCATGGTGCGCTCGCCCTCGTAGGCCATCGAGACGGTGACCGGCGAGTGCCAGCCGGGGACCTTCCGGGAGAGCGCCAGGTCGATGCCCTCGCCCTGTTCCAGCGCCTCCCAGCAGTACTCGCCGTACATGTCGTCGCCGAACGCGGCGGCCAGGGAGGTGCGCAGTCCGAGCCGGGCCAGCGCGGTGGCCATGTTGGCGACGCCGCCGGGGCTGGAGCCCATGCCGCGGGCCCAGGATTCGGTGCCGCGGATCGGGGCGGAGTCCAGGCCGGTGAAGATGATGTCGAGGAAGACGGTGCCGGTGAGGTAGACGTCGGTGGGCGGATCGTCCTCGTGGCGCACCGCGGCCAGCGGATCGAGCCCCGGCGGCACGGCGGCCGGCCCCTCGGGCGGTTGGACATCGCGTCGGCCTGTGTTCACCGCGCTCGCCCCTCTCGTACTCAACTCGTGCCGCCAGTGTGCCTGATGCTGCGGTACGTTCCGCCCCATGAGGCTCTCCCTTCTCGGTGGTGGCGGCTTCCGGGTGCCGCTGATCTACCGCGCGCTGCTGGACGACCCCACACGCTCCGTCTCCGAGCTGACGCTGTACGACACCGATCCCCGCCGGGTCGCGGTGATCTCCGAGGTGCTGGCCAAACTGGCCCGGGGCCGTACCGAACCGGTACCCGTGCGGGTGGCGGAAACTCTCGACGCCGCGCTGACCGGAGCCGACTTCGTGTTCTCCGCCATACGGGTCGGCGGGACCGCCGGTCGCATCCGGGACGAGCGGATCCCGCTGTCGGAGGGCGTCCTGGGCCAGGAGACGGTCGGCGCCGGCGGGGTCCTCTACGGACTGCGGACGATCCCGGTGGCGCTGCACATCGCCGAACGGGTCGCGGCGCTCGCCCCGGGGGCGTGGGTCATCAACTTCACCAATCCGGCGGGGATGGTGACCGAGGCGATGGCGCAGGTGCTGGGCGACCGGGTCATCGGGATCTGCGATTCGCCCGTGGGGCTGGTGCGCCGGGCGGCGCGGGCGGCCGGCGCGGACCCCGCGGTCCTGGAGGACCCGACCCGGTCCGGCTACGACTACGTGGGGCTCAACCACCTCGGCTGGCTGCGCTCGTTGACACTCGACGGCACCGATGTCCTGCCCGGCCTCCTGGGCGACGTGGCGGCGCTGGGCTCCTTCGAGGAGGGCCGGCTCTTCGGCCCGGAGTGGCTCCGCGTCCTGGGCGCCCTCCCCAACGAGTACCTGCACTACTACTACTTCCGCCGCGAGACCCTGCACTCCGTACGGGACACCGACGAGACCCGCGGGGAGTTCCTGGACCGGCAACAGGGCGGCTTCTTCGAACGGGCCGGGGCTGCCGGCTCCGCGGAGGCGGTGTACGACCTGTGGGAGCGGACCCGGCTGGAGCGCGAGGAGACGTACATGGCGCACAGCCGGGAGGCGACCGGCGGCTGGCAGCGGGACAGTCACGACCTGGAGGGCGGCGGCTACGACCGGGTGGCGCTGGCGCTGATGCACGCCATCGCCGGCGACTCCGGACGGCGGCTGATCCTCAACGTCCGCAACGGGACGACGGTGCCGCAGCTGGCGCCGGACGCGATCGTGGAGACGGTGTGCGAGGTGACCGCCAAGGGGGCCCGGCCGCTGCCCTGCGCGCCGCTGCGCGAGGACCAGTTGGGCCTGATGCTCCAGGTCAAGGCCGTCGAACGGGCAACGGTGGCAGCCGCCCTCTTCAAGGACCGCGACGCGGCGCTACGGGCCCTCGCCCTGCACCCCCTCGTCGACTCGGCAGCCGTGGCCGCCCGCATCCTGCAACGAGCGGCCACGGAACGCTGAGGCCGGGGCCTGCCCCGGCCCCGGCGCGCGGGGGGCGCCCCTACGGCGCCGCACCGCGGGGGGGGGGGGCGGGACCACCCCGTCGTGCCGCTCATGGGAATCCCCGGCGCTCGGGAATCCGCCGCGCCGCCGGCACGGGCCGGGAATGCCCCGCGCGGCCGCAGTTGCGGGAAAGGCCCACACCACCGCACGCGTAGGAAAGACCCCGCACCGCCCCGCACGTGCGGGAACGGCTCCGCGCCACCGCACGGGCCGGAAAGCCCCCCGCTCCCCCGCGCCACAGGAATACGCCCCGCCCCCGCCACGTTGTGGCCCCGCAGGGGGCGTTCAGGCCCCCTACGGGATCTGTTCGCCCGACCCCTAGTGGCCCCGGGCGATCCACTCCGCCAGGTGTGGTGCCTCCTGGCCGATGGTCGTCGAGTCGCCGTGGCCGGTGTGGACCACGGTCTCCGGCGGCAGGGCCAGCAGCCGGTCGCGGAGCGAATCGATGATCGTCGGGAAGTCGGAGAAGGACCGGCCGGTGGCGCCGGGGCCGCCTTGGAAGAGGGTGTCCCCGGTGAAGACGGTGTTCAGGTCGGGGGCGTACAGGCAGACCGCCCCGGGCGCATGGCCGGGGGTGTGCAGCACCGTCAGGTCGGTGCCGGCGATGGTCAGCACCTGGCCGTCCGACAGTTCTCCGTCGGGGGCGGTGTCCGGGTGGGTCTGCTTCCACAGCGGCAGGTCGGCGGGGTGCAGGAGGATCCGCGCCCCGGTGCGGGCGGCGAGCGCCGGGGCCGCGTCGATGTGGTCGTTGTGCGCGTGGGTGCAGATGACGGCGCGCAGCGCGCGGCCGTCGAGGGCCCGCAGGATGGCGTCGGCGTCATGTGCGGCGTCGATGACGACGGCCTCCGAACCGTCGCCGACGATCCACACGTTGTTGTCGACGTCCCAGGTGCCGCCGTCCAGCGAGAACGTCCCGGAGGTGACGAGGTGGTCGATGCGGGCGGTCATCACAGCACCACCACCGAGCGCAGCACGTCACCGGCGTGCATCCGGTCGAAGGCCCGCTCCACGTCGTCGATGCCGATGGTCTCGGTGACGAACGCGCCGAGGTCGATCCGGCCCTGCTGGTGGAGGTCGATCAGCATCGGGAAGTCCCGGGACGGCAGGCAGTCGCCGTACCAGGAGGACTTCAGGGCGCCGCCGCGGCCGAAGACGTCCAGGAGGGGGAGTTCCAGGGTCATCTCCGGGGTGGGCACGCCCACCAGGACGACCGTCCCCGCGAGGTCGCGGGCGTAGAACGCCTGGCGGTAGGTCTCCGGGCGGCCGACCGCGTCGATGACGACGTCCGCGCCGAATCCGCCGGTCAGCTCGCGGACGGCCTCGACGGGGTCGGTGGCGCGGGAGTTGACGGTGTGGGTGGCCCCCATGGTGCGGGCCGTCTCCAGCTTCCGGTCGTCGATGTCGACGGCGATGATCTTGGCGGCGCCGGCCAGTCGGGCGCCGACCACCGCCGCGTCGCCGACGCCGCCGCAGCCGATGACCGCGACCGAGTCGCCGCGGCCGACCTGGCCGGTGTTGATCGCGGCGCCGATGCCCGCCATCACCCCGCAGCCCAGCAGCCCCGCGACGGCCGGTGAGACCGCCGGGTCGACCTTGGTGCACTGGCCGGCGGCGACCAGCGTCTTGTCGGCGAACGCCCCGATGCCGAGCGCCGGGGTGAGCTCGGTGCCGTCCTTGAGCGTCATCTTCTGCTGCGCGTTGTGGGTGTTGAAGCAGTACTGGGGCCGCCCGCGCAGACACGCCCGACAGGAGCCGCACACCGCACGCCAGTTGAGGATGACGAAGTCCCCGGGGGCGACGTCGGTGACGCCCTCGCCCACCGACTCCACCACTCCGGACGCCTCGTGGCCGAGCAGGAACGGGAAGTCGTCGTTGATCCCGCCCTGCTTGTAGTGCAGGTCGGTGTGGCACACCCCGCACGCCTGAATCTTCACCACGGCCTCCCCGGGCCCCGGATCGGGCACCAGGATCGTCTCCAGCCGGACCGCTTCGTTCTTCCCCGGCGCCACGACGCCGCGCACTTCCTGTGCCATCGGTACCGCCCCTCTTCGAAGATCACGTACGGGACCACTGTGGCGCACCGCCACCGTCTCGTGCCACACCGTACGCGGGCGCGGCAGGGGGCGCGGTGCAAGCCGGTCCAGTGGGGCCGGTGCTCGCCCCGGGGCACAGGATCATGGCCGTGCCCGCCCGGGTCACCAGCGGGGCACCGCGGGGGTGATCCAGCCGGGGTCGGCGCGGCGCATCGCGGCGGCGTCGTCGCGGTTGCGGTACGTGCCGTCGTCGTCCAGCCAGCGTCGGTGCAGCGCGGCGAGCCGGTCCCGGTCGAGGGTGACGCCGAGGCCGGGGGCGTCGCCGACGTCCAGGTGGCCGTCGCGGAAGGTGAGGCGGTCGGCCAGGACGTCCTCGGTCTGCCAGGGGTAGTGGGTGTCGCAGGCGTGGTCCAGGTCGGGGACGGTGGCCGCCACCTGGGTCATGGCGGCGAGGCTGATGCCGAGGTGGGTGTTGGAGTGCATGGCCAGGCCGAGGCCGAAGGTGCGGCAGAGGGCGGCGAGTTCCCGGGTGGCGTGCAGCCCGCCCCAGTAGTGGTGGTCGGAGAGCACGATCCGGACGGCGTCGCGGGCGAGCGCCTCGGGGATCTCCTCGAAGGTGGTGACGCACATGTTGGTGGCGAGCGGGACCGGTGTGCCGGCCGCGACGCGGGCCATCGCCCCGGTGCCGCTCACCGGGTCCTCCAGGTATTCCAGGACGTCCGCCAGTTCGTCCGCCACCTGGAGCGCGGTCTCCACCGACCAGGCGCCGTTGGGGTCCAGTCGCAGCGGTCGCCCGGGGAACGCCTCGGCCAGTGCCCGGATCGCGGCGGTCTCCCGGTCCGGTGGGAAGACCCCGCCCTTCAGCTTGAACGAGGTGAAGCCGTGGCGGTCGGCGAACCGGCGGGCCTGGGCGACGATGCCGGCCGGGTCGAGGGCGGCGTCCCAGTCGTCCGGCTCGCCCAGGCCGTCGGGGTGCCGTTCCCACCGGTAGAAGAGGTAGGCGCTGTAGTCGACCCGGTCGCGCACCGCGCCGCCGAGCAGGGCGTGTACGGGTAGTCCGGCGGCGTGCCCCCAGGCGTCCAGGCAGGCGACTTCGAAGCCGGAGCGGACCGAGCGCCGTAGTTTGCCTGCGGTGCGGACGCCGCGCAGTCCGGCGGCATCGACGCCGTCCGGGCCGGGCTCCTCCGTCGCGCCGCCCACCTGGTCGGCGAGCGCGGACAGGCCGTTCAGGTCCGTGACCGGGCGGCCGATCAGGGCGGTGGCCAACGGGCGGGCCAGGTCGAGGTATTCGGTGTCCCCGTAGGTCTCGCCCAGGCCGGTGGCGCCGCCGGCGGTGACCAGCTCGATGATCAGACGTGGGGTGTACGGCTGGTGCACGCCTTGGGTGTTGAGCAGTGGGGGGTCGGCGACCAGGACCGGGGTGAGTCGGACCTCGGTGACGACCAGGTCCGTGGGGCGGAGGGCGACCATCGGCGTTCGTCTCCATATGTAGACAACATCCATGGACAGGAATGGAGGCTAAGGAGCGCACGCACGACCCGTCAAGAGCCGCATCACGCCGGTCAGTTGGGCGACCTCCTCGCGCCACCCTTTGCCAACCCTTTAATCTTCGCGCGTAGATAGCTGCTCGCCACCTCTGTTACATCTACCCGGGACCACCCACGCTTCCCTAAGGAGCCGCGCATGCCCCGCCCCGCCCTCTCCCGCCGTGTCCGCCTGGGCGGTGCAGTGGCCGCCGTCGTCGTCGCCGGCACCGCGGTGTTCGGCGCCGGCCAGGCCACCGCCGAGCACTCCGTGCCGCGCACCGACAAGGAAATTCCCAACCTCACCCAGGTGCAGGACAAGATCAAGGCGTACTACGGCGACACGGTGACGGCCGACGGCGAGCACTACGCCTCCCCCACCAGCAACTACGCCCGCCAGATCCGCGGCATCGAGGCCAAGGCACGCACCTACCTGGCCGGCGCGCTCGCCAAGAAGAACACCGGGAAGGCCAAGCCCGCCATCGTCCTGGACATGGACGACACCACCCTGCTGACCTACAACTACGAGCTGAAGGTCGGCTTCAACTTCACCCCCAAGTCCCAGGACGCGTACCTGGAGCACACCGACATGGCCGCGGTCTTCGGCATGAACGACCTGGTCAACTGGGCCCACAAGAAGGGTGCCGAGGTCTTCTTCCTCACCGGCCGCAAGGAGGCGCAGCGCGACTGGAGCGTGCGCAACCTCAAGAACGTCGGCTACGACGTCCCGCTGGACCGCCCGCACGTCTACCTGCGGGACAAGGAGCACCCGCCCGCCTACCTGCCGTGCGGCACGACCTGCTCGACCATCGACTTCAAGTCGGGCACCCGCCGGCACATCGAGTCCCTCGGCTACCGCGTCGTCGCCAACTTCGGCGACCAGTACAGCGATCTGGAGGGCGGCGCGGCGCAGCGCGCCTTCAAGCTGCCGAACCCGATGTACTACCTGCCGTAGGCGGTGGTCCCCGGCGCCTTCCCCAGGGCGCCGGGGCTTCTTCAGCGCCTCTTGGGGAGCGGCACCCGCAGCAGGTCCTTGGCGATGGTGAGTTCACCGGTGAAGCCCGCCGCACGCGCCTGCCGCTCGAAGTCCGCGGGGTCGGCGTAACGCTGCGAGAAGTGCGTCAGCACCAGGTGCCGCACCCCGGCGTCGGCGGCCACCCGGGCCGCCTGGCCGGCAGTCAAGTGCCCGTGCTCCTCGGCCAGTTGGACGTCCTCGTCGAGGAAGGTGGACTCGATCACCAGCATGTCCACGTCCGCCGCGAGCGCATGGACGCCGTCGCACAGCCGGGTGTCCATGACGAAGGCGAAGCTCTGGCCGGGCCGCGCCTCGCTGACCTCGTCGAGGGTGACGCCGTTCAGTTCGCCGGCCCGCTGGATGCGGCCGACGTCCGGTCCGGCGATGCCGTGGGCGGCCAGCCGGTCGGGCAGCATCCGCCGGCCGTCCGGCTCGGTCAGGCGGTAGCCGTACGACTCGACCGGGTGCGAGAGCTTGCGCGCCGTCAGGACGTACCCCTTGGCGCGGTCCAGTTCGCCGTCGGTGGAGACCGGCCGCTGGGCGATCCGGACCGTTTCGCGGTAGGCGGTGGCGTACCGCAGCCGCTCGAAGAACCGCTCACCGCTGGCCGGGTAGTGGGCGGTCACCGGATGCGGTACCCGGTCGAGGTTGATCCGCTGGATCACCCCGGCCAGGCCCAGCGAGTGGTCGCCGTGGAAGTGGGTGATGCAGATCCGGTTGATGTCGTGGGCGGCGACCCCGGCCCGCAACATCTGGCGCTGGGTGCCCTCACCGGGGTCGAAGAGCAGCCCCTGGCCGTCCCACCGCAGCAGATAGCCGTTGTGGTTGCGGTGCCGGGTGGGGACCTGGCTGGCGGTCCCGAGGACGACCAGTTCGCGTACTGACATGGCTCGTTATCCGGGGGGCCACTGGAGGCCGCGGCCGCCGAGGACGTGCAGGTGGGCGTGGAAGACGGTCTGGCCGGCGCCGGCGCCGGTGTTGAAGATGACCCGGTAGCCGGTCTCCTCGATCTCCTCCGCGGCCGCGACCTCGCGGGACTCGCCCAGTATGTCGGCGATCACCTTCGGCTCGGCGGCGGCGAGCGACGCCGCGTTCGGGTAGTGGACCTTGGGGATCACCAGGACGTGCGTCGGCGCCTGGGGGTTGATGTCGCGGAACGCGACGGTGGTCTCGGTCTCGCGGACGATCGTCGCCGGGACCTCCCCCGCCACGATCTTGCAGAACAGGCAGTCGGCCTGCGGTTCTCCCGCCACCGGTGGACTCCTCCCGGGTCGCGCGACACGCATCGTGCGTACGCCCTCCGGATGCTAGCCGATCACCCCGGGCGGCCCCGGGGGCCGGTCCCCGGGACCGACCGGGGGCCGATCGGAGGCGGCCGGAGGCGGCCCGGTGCCGGTCGCCCGGTTCGCGGCCCGGCAGACCCTAAGCTGATCTTCCAGACCGCATTGGCCCCACAAACGGGAGTTATGCACCATGGCAACCACACGCACCGCCGCCACCCACTGGGAAGGCAACCTCCTGGAGGGCAAGGGCACCGTCGCCCTGGAGTCCTCCAAGATCGGCAGCTACGACGTGAGCTGGCCCGCCCGCTCGGAGCAGCCCGGCGGCAAGACCAGCCCCGAGGAACTGATCGCGGCGGCCCACTCCTCCTGCTACTCGATGGCGTTCTCGCACGGCCTGGCCGGCAAGGGCTTCACCGTCGAGGCCGTGGACACCCGAGCCGACGTCACATTCCAGCCGGGCGAGGGCATCACCGGCATCGTGCTCACCGTCAAGGCCCGGGTTCCCGGCCTGTCCGAGGCGGACTTCCAGGCCGCGGCCGAGGACGCCAAGAAGAACTGCCCGGTCAGCCAGGCGCTGGCGGGCGTCAAGAACATCACGCTCCAGGCCGAGCTGCTCGGCTGACGTGCCAACGACGGTGTGCCGGTCGGTCCTTGGGGCCGGCCGGCACGCCGTTACGCGTCGCCGTCCGCGTCCGGCTTGAGCAGGGTGTCCATGGTGAGCGCGGCCGCCAGGGACATGGAGCGCAGCGGCTCCGCCATCGGGCGCAGCACCTCGTAGTAGTAGTAATCGGCCCCGAAGGTGACATCCAGGACGCGGTCCAGCAGCGAACGGCCGATCCTGGCCACCTCGGCACCGGTGTGGTCGGTGATGGTGAAGTTGAACGCGCTCCAGCTCGCCTGGATGTGGCCGACGGTGCCGCCGTTGACGATCAGGTCGAAGCTGCCGAAGGTGACCACCCGGTCCTGGATGATCTCGCCGACCGGCGTCCCGTCCGGGCGGGCGACGTCCACCTTCGCCTTGAGCACCTTGGTGCCCCGACTCAGCACGAGGAAGGGGACACCGGCGGGATCCCGGATCTCGAACCGCCGGGAGAGGTAACGGTCCATGTTGCTGACGAAGCGCATCACCTTGCGGGCGGCGTTCTGGCCGACCTCGGCGACCGACCCCACTTCGTTGCCCTGGCGGTCCAGCACCGAGTAACTGGTGGTGATGTCAACCCACTTGAAGTCCTGGTTGACCGCGAGCACCTCGGCCGAAAGCAGCGCCTCCGGACCGCCGCCCATCGGCGGGTACTGCTGCTGCCCGGGCATCTGGGGCGCGTACTGCAGCTGGGCGGGAACCTGCGGCTGCTGGGCCTGCGGGGGATACGGCTGCTGCGGCTGCTGGGCCTGCGGCGGATACGGCTGCTGCGGCACGGGGGCCTGCGGCGGGTACTGCTGCTGGACCGGGGCCTGCGGCTGCTGGACGGCGGCCTGCGGGGCGTACTGCTGCTGGGGCGGGTACGGCTGCTGCTGGGCCTGGGCCTGCGGCGGGTAGGGCTGCTGCTGCGCCGGGGCCTGCGGGGCATAGGGCTGCTGCTGAGCGGGAACCTGCGGCTGCTGCTGGACGGGGGCCTGCGGCGCGTACTGCTGCGGCGGCGCCTGTGCGGGGGCGGGGGCCGGCGCGGGCGCCGACACCGGCGCCTGGGTGTGTTCGGTCCAGCGGTACCCGTCCCACCAGCGCAACAGCGGTGCGCCGGAAGGATCCTGATACCAGCCTTGGGGAACCGCAGGTTGCTGAGTCACGGCGACGACTGTATCCCGCACCGCCCCAACCCCCGTCCGAGGGGCGAATATCCGCGCACGCCGGCGCCCTCGCGGAGCTGATCACGACGGCGGGGCGCTCTGCGGCCGGCGGCCCGGGGCCGTCGCCCCCCTCCCGTAGGCCCTGTCCGGTGGATCAGCCGCGGAACCGGCCGTGATCCACCGGGCAGACCCCGGTCCGTCCAAATGCCGCCCGGCAGGCGGGAGTTCGACGACGGGAATACGACTGATCCACCGGACAGGACCTAGCTCCAGCGGCCGGTGCGACCCAGCAGCAGGGCGGTCGCCGCGGTCCCGGCCGTGGAGGTCCGCAGCACGCTCGCGCCCAGGCGGTACGGCTTGGCGCCCGCCTCCGCGAAGGCCGCCAGCTCCTCCGGCGAGACCCCGCCCTCGGGGCCGACGACCAGCACGATCGACCCCTCGGTGGGGAGTGCGGCGGTGGCGAGCGGGGTGCTGCCCTCCTCATGGAGGACGGCGGCGAAGTCGGCATCGGCGAGCAGCGCGGCGACCTGCTTGGTGGACAGCGGGTCGGCGACGCGCGGGAACGTCAGCCGGCGGGACTGCTTGCCCGCCTCCCGGGCCGTGGCGCGCCACTTGGCCAGCGACTTGGCGGCCCGCTCGCCCTTCCACTGGGTGACGCAGCGCGCCGCGGACCACGGCACGATGGCGTCCACCCCGGTCTCCGTCATGGTCTCCACGGCCAGTTCCCCGCGGTCGCCCTTGGGCAGCGCCTGCACGACGGTGAGGGTGGGCACCGGCGGCTCCTCGGTGCGCAGTCCGGTGACGGCGACGGTGAGCCTGTCCTTGCCCTCGACGGCGGCGACCGTGCCCTCGGCGCCGGTCCCGGCGCCGTCCGTCAGCACGACCTCCTCACCGACCCGCAGCCGCCGCACCGACACCGCGTGCCGGCCCTCGGGACCGTCCAGGGTCAGCGTGCCCCCGGCCCGTACGCCGGCGAGCGAATCGACGAGGAAAACGGGCGCGGTCACACCGCACCGCCGATGCCGTAGTCCGGGCCACCCAGGCCCAACGAGGCGCGGGCGGCCGCCAGTTCGGCGGCGAGCACCTCCACCAGCTGCCCGGCGGGCATCTCCCGCGCCAGTCGGTGTCCCTGCCCCGCCCAGAGGTTCATCCCCTGCGCGTCGCCGGCCTTGGCGGCGGCCTTGCGGACCGGGGAGGTGAGGTAGTGCACGGCGGGGTAGGCGGCCGGCGCGTACGGGCCGTGCTCCCGCAGGAAACGATTCACCAGTCCGCGGGCCGGTCGGCCGGAGAACGCCCGGGTCAACTCGGTATGCGTGAAGAGGGGGTTGGTCAGCGCCTGCTTGTGCAGCGGGTTGGCGCCGGACTCGGGGGTGATCAGGAAGGCGGTGCCCAGCTGCGCCATCGAGGCACCGGCGGCCAGCACCGCCGCGATCTGCGAGCCGCGCATCAGCCCGCCGGCGGCGATCACCGGGATCTGCACCGTCTCCCGGACCTGGGTGAGCAGCGCCAGCAGCCCCAGCCCCGAGCCGGTCCCGTCGGCGTGCGGATCGTCCCGGTGGGTGCCCTGGTGGCCGCCCGCCTCGACGCCCTGCACGCACACCGCGTCCGCCCCCGCCCACTGCGCGGCCTGCGCCTCGGCGGCGGTGGTGACCGTGACGACGGTGTACGTACCGACCTTGGCGAACGCGTCGAGGACCGCCCGCGTGGGGCAGCCGAAGGTGAAGGAGACGATCGGCACCGGGTCGTCGCGGAGGATCGCGAGCTTGGCCTCGTAGCCGTCGTCGGAGGAGCCGTTGATGTCACCGAGCTCGGTCTCGTACCAGGCGGTCTCGCCGGCGAGTTGCTCGCGGTAGACCTCGACGGCGGAGGTGTCGGCCAGGGCGGGCTGCGGCATGAAGAGGTTGACGCCGAAGGGGCGGCGGGTCAGCCCCCGCAGCTGTTTGATCTCCTGGTACATGCCGTCGGCGGTCTTGTAGCCGGCGGCCAGGAAGCCGAGTCCGCCGGCTTCGCAGACGGCGCCGGCCAGCTCGGGTCCGGAGCCACCGCCCGCCATCGGGGCCTGCACGATGGGGTGGCGGCAGAAATCGGTGAGCGCGGTGGGCATGCACACATCGTGTCACGCCCCGCGCCGTACCCCGAACCGGGGCGGCGGCCGCGGAGAACTCCCCGGACCCCGCCCCGAACGGTGTGCTTACCGCCCGTTGAAGGCGTCCTTCAGGCGGGAGAACAGCCCCTGCTGACCCGGCTGAAACTGACCCTGCGGGCGCTCCTCGCCGCGCAGCTTGGCCAGCCGGCGCAGCAGTTCCTCCTGCTCGGGTTCGAGCTTGCTCGGAGTCTGCACCTCGACGTGGACGATCAGGTCGCCCCGGCCGTTGCCGCGCAGGTGGGTCACGCCTCGACCGTGCAGCGGGATCGACTGGCCGGACTGGGTGCCGGGCCGGACGTCGATCTCCTCCACCCCGTCCAGCGTCTCCAGCGGACACTTGGTGCCCAGGGCCGCCGCGGTCATCGGGATGGTGACCGTGCAGTGCAGATCGTCCCCGCGCCGCTGGAACACCGAGTGGGGCAGCTCGTGGATCTCGACGTAGAGGTCGCCGGCGGGACCGCCACCGGGGCCCACCTCGCCCTCACCGGCCAGCTGGATCCGGGTGCCGTTGTCGACACCGGCCGGGATCTTGACCGTGAGGGTGCGGCGGGAGCGGACCCGCCCGTCGCCCGCACACTCGGGGCACGGCGTCGGGACGACGGTGCCGAAGCCCTGGCACTGGGGGCACGGCCGGGAGGTCATGACCTGACCCAGGAAGGACCGGGTGACCTGCGAGACCTCACCGCGGCCGCGGCACATGTCACAGGTCTGCGCGGAGGTGCCCGGCGCCGCGCCCTCACCGCTGCAGGTGGTGCAGACGACGGCGGTGTCGACCTGTATGTCCTTGGTCGTGCCGAACGCAGCCTCGCCCAACTCGATGTCGAGGCGGATCATCGCGTCCTGGCCGCGGCGGGTCCGCGAGCGCGGGCCGCGCTGCGAGGCCGTGCCGAAGAACGCGTCCATGATGTCGGAGAAGTTCCCGAAGCCCGCGCCGAAGCCGCCCGCGCCGCCGGCTCCGCCGGTCTGCGAGAGGGGGTCGCCGCCGAGGTCGTAGACCTGCTTCTTCTGCGGATCCGACAGGACCTCGTAGGCGGCGTTGATCTCCTTGAACCGCTCTTGGGTCTTGGGGTCCGGGTTCACGTCCGGGTGCAGCTCGCGCGCCAGCCGCCGGAACGCCTTCTTGATCTGGTCCTGCGAGGCGTCCCGACCGACACCGAGGACCGAGTAGTAATCCGTGGCCACTTACGACTCCGCGAGGATCTGTCCGACGTAACGTGCCACTGCGCGTACCGCTCCCATCGTTCCGGGGTAGTCCATGCGGGTCGGTCCGACCACGCCCAATTTCGCGACGGCCTCGTCGCCCGAACCGTATCCGACGGTGACGACCGAGGTGGACGTCAGGCCCTCGTGAGCATTCTCATGCCCGATGCGTACGGTCATGCTCGAGTCCTTGGCCTCCCCGAGCAGCTTGAGCAGCACCACATGCTCCTCAAGGGCTTCCAGCACCGGCCGGATGGTCAAGGGGAAATCATGCCCGAAGCGCGTCAGATTGGCGGTGCCGCCGATCATCAGCCGCTCTTCGGTTTCCTCCACCAAAGTCTCCAGCAGTACCGACAGTACTGTCGAGACGGTGGCCCGGTCGTCCTGTTCGAAGGATTCCGGGAGATCCTGCACCAGCTGCGGGACGTCCGCGAAACGGCGGCCGACGATCCGGCTGTTGAGCCGGGCGCGCAGGTCCGCCAGGGACGTCTCGCCGAACGGCGTCTGGCAGTCGATGAGTCGCTGCTCGACGCGTCCGGTGTCGGTGATCAGCACCAGCATCAGCCGGGCCGGGGCCAGTGCCAGCAGTTCGACGTGGCGGACCGTGGACCGGGTCAGGGACGGGTACTGCACCACCGCCACCTGCCGGGTCAGCTGCGCCAGCAGGCGCACCGTGCGCCCCACCACGTCGTCCAGGTCGACGGCGCCGTCCAGGAAATTCTGGATCGCCCGCCGCTCGGGGACGGACAGCGGCTTGACGCCGGCCAGCTTGTCGACGAAGAGGCGGTAGCCCTTGTCGGTCGGGATCCGCCCGGCGCTGGTGTGCGGCTGGGCGATGAAGCCCTCGTCTTCCAGGGCCGCCATGTCATTGCGGACGGTGGCCGGGGAGACCCCCAGCTGGTGGCGCTCGGTGAGTGCCTTGGAGCCGACCGGCTCCTCCGTCCCGACGTAGTCCTGGACGATGGCGCGCAGCACTTCCAGTCTGCGTTCGCTGAGCATTCCGCCACCTCCAGTCGGCCGTTCCGCCGTGTCGTCACTCCTGGCACTCACCTGGGCCGAGTGCCAAACCCGGAGCCAGTGTACGGCCGGGTAGCGCGGATGCGGCAAGGGCCGGCGCACTGAGGACTTACCCACAGCCGCGGAATCCGACCCCCGGGCCGACCCTGAGAGCCCCCTGATCCCTCCCCGAGGAAACCCCGATCCCGCCCCGCCACGGCCCCTGATCCGCACCCGGGGCAGCACCCCTATGGCGCCGCCGCCCGGCCGCTTCCGCCGGGTGCGGGGGCGGGGTGACGGGCGACGTTGTCGCGGGGCGCCGGTCCCTGCCGCTGCCCTCCCGCCGTCCGCCCGGTGCGCGCTCGCGCGGGGAAGGCAGGCGGGAAGGTGCCGGCAGAGGCTAGCGTCTCGGTATGGGTATCACGTGGGAAGAGGCGGGCTGGGAGCGGCTGGGGGACGGTGTCACCCGGCGTCGGATGCCCGGCTGGGACGAGACGATCGGCGTGGTCGCCGGCTCGGAGGGCGTACTGATCGTCGACACCGGCGCGACCATCGGCGCCGGGGCGGAACTGCGCCGCACCGTCCGCGCCGTACTGGGCCGCGATGTGACGCATGTCGCGCTCACCCACCCGCACTTCGATCATGTCCTGGGCACCGCGGCCTTCGCGGGGGTGCAGGTGTTCGGCGCGACCGGGTTGGACGAGCTGCTGCGGCACAGCAAGGACGCGCTGCGGGACAGCGCGGTGCGGCACGGTGTGGACCCGGACGCCGCGGCGGAGGCCGCGGACCTGCTGGTCGTCCCGCACCACCACGTGCACGGGCAGCTGACCGTCGGCCTCGGCGACCGGGAGGTGCTGCTCGCCAACGTCGGCCCCGGGCACACCGCCCACGACCTGGCCGTCCTGGTGCCCGGCCGGGCCGGCGAGCGGGAGATCGTCTTCTGCGGCGACCTGGTCGAGGAGTCCGGAGAGCCCCAGGCGGGCCGCGACGCGCTGCCCGGGCAGTGGCCGGCCGCGTTGGACCGGCTGCTGGCGCTGGGCGGCGAGGACGCGCTGTACGTGCCGGGCCACGGCGCGGTGGTCGACGCCGGCTTCGTCCGCGCCCAGCGCGATGCCCTGGCAGCCCGTTTCGGCGTCGACTCCCCCTGAGGCGAGGCCCGTTGGCCCGGCCGCCGGGCCGCCGAGCCCTCGGGCGGCCCGCCCCGCCCGGCCGGGCCGCCCCCTTGGCTCCCGGGCCCGTCGCCCAGCAGCCCCGCAAGCCCGTTGACCCCACCGACCCGCCGCCCCGCCGACCTGTAGGGAAGCAGACCCGCATGCACAGCAGGCACTACAGCCCCGACCTCACTCCCCCCTGGAAGAAGCCGAAGCCGGCGCCGGAGGTGCCGGCCGACCCCGGGCTGGTCGTCGAGGAGGTGGTGACGGGCTACTGCGGCGCGGTCCTGCGGTGCGAGAAGACGGCCGAGGGCCCGACGGTCACCTTGGAGGACCGCTTCGGCAAGCAGCGGGTGTTCCCGATGGTGCCGCGCGGCTTCCTCCTGGAGGGCCGGACCGTGACCCTGGTCCGGCCGCAGGGCCGGCCGGCGTCGAACGGCCCGGCGCGCACCGCGTCCGGTTCGCTCGCGGTGCCAGGGGCACGCGCCCGGGTCGCCCGGGCCGGCCGCATCTATGTGGAGGGGCGGCACGACGCGGAGTTGGTGGAGCGCGTCTGGGGCGACGACCTACGGATCGAGGGTGTCGTCGTGGAGTACCTGGAGGGCGTCGACGACCTCCCGGCGATCGTCGATGCGTTCTCGCCCGGTCCGGACGCCCGTCTCGGCGTACTGGTGGACCACCTCGTCCCCGGCTCGAAGGAGTCCCGGATCGCGTCGGCGGTGACCGGTGCGCACGCGCTGGTCGTCGGCCATCCGTACATCGACGTCTGGCAGGCGGTGAAGCCGTCCTCGGTGGGCATCGCGGCGTGGCCGCAGGTCCCCCGGGGTCAGGACTGGAAGACCGGGGTGTGCCGGGCGCTGGGCTGGCCGGAGAACACCGGCGCGGCCTGGCAGCGGATCCTGTCCCGGGTGCGGTCCTACAAGGACCTGGAGCCGGCGCTGCTGGGGCGGGTGGAGGAACTCATCGACTTCGTGACGGCGCCGGAGGGGACGGACGGCCGCTGAGGGCCCTTGGGGGCGGTGTGCGCCCCTGGTGGCACACCGTGCGCCGGGCCGGCGGTGAGCGCACTCTGGTAGCAGCGATTCCGGAGGTGACCGCCATGTTGAAGACCGCTGTCGGATGGCATGTCGAGATGGAATTCGAGGAGGACACCCACCGCACCCGGGCCGCCGCGCTGGTACGGCTGCCCGATGGGACCGAGGTGCGGTCCCATGGTTATGCCAGCCGCCACCCGGCCGACGGGAATCAGCCCCGGGTCGGCGAGGAGGTCGCGGGGGCCAGAGCCCTCAACGATCTGGCGATGCAGCTGCTGACCAAGGCCCACGACGAGATCGACACGGCGTCGGGCCGGACGTCCTACCCGCTGACCCACTGACGTCCGTTGATCCTTGAGCCGCTGACCCTTGATCGGCTGAGCCTTGATCGGTTGGCCCTTGAGCCGTTGGCCCGGCGGTGACCGCCGGGGCGTCGGCGGGGCGGTCGGAGCGGGCAGAGCGGTCGGAGCGGGCAGTCAGCGCGGGCAGAGCGGTCAGAGCGGTCGGAACGGTCAGTCCACCAGGTCGCGCACCACCGCGTCCGCGAGCAGCCGCCCGCGGAGCGTCAGCACCGCCAGCCCCTCCTCGTAGGGCCCGGGCGCCAGGAGGCCGTCGGCCACCGCGCGGGCGGCGGCGCGGGCACCCGCGGGGGCGAGGAGGGAGAGCGGGCAGCCGGCGGCGAGGCGGAGTTCCAGGAGGATCCGCTCGACGCGGCGGTCCTCGGTGGCGAGCAGTTCCCGGCCCGCGCCCGGGGAGCGGCCCTCGGCGAGGGCCTGGGCGTAGGCGCCGGGGTGCTTGACGTTCCACCAGCGGACGCCGCCGACGTGGCTGTGGGCACCGGGGCCGGCGCCCCACCAGTCCGCGCCGGTCCAGTACAGCTCGTTGTGGCGGCAGCGGGCGGCCTCGGTGGTGGCCCAGTTGGAGACCTCGTACCAGGAGAAGCCGGCGGCGGTGAGGCGCTCCTCGGCGATCAGGTAGCGGTCGGCGTGTACGTCGTCGTCGGTCATCGGGACCTCGCCGCGGCGGATCCGGCGGGCCAGCTGGGTGCCCTCCTCGACGATCAGGGCGTACGCGGAGATGTGGTCCGGGCCGGCGCCGGTGGCGGCGTCGAGGGAGGCCCGCCAGTCGTCGTCGGACTCGCCGGGGGTGCCGTAGATCAGATCGAGGTTGACGTGCGCGAAGCCGGCCGCGCGGGCCTCGGCGACGCAGGCTTCGGGACGGCCCGGGGTGTGCGTGCGGTCGAGGATCTTCAGGACGTGCTGCCGGGCGCTCTGCATGCCGAAGGAGATGCGGTTGAAGCCGGCCGCGCGCAGCTCGGCGAGATAGCGCGGATCGACCGACTCCGGGTTGGCCTCGGTGGTGATCTCGGCGTCGGGCGCCAGGCCGAACTCGTCGCGCAGCGCAGCCAGCATCCGGCCGAGGTCGGCGGCGGGCAGCAGGGTCGGGGTGCCGCCGCCGACGAAGACCGTCTCGACCGGGCGGGGGTCGTCGCCCAGCACCTTGCGGGCCAGCCGGACCTCCTCGACGAGGGTGTCCGCGTAGGTCTCACGGGAGGCCAGGGCGCCACCGGGGCCGCGCAGCTCGCTGGCGGTGTAGGTGTTGAAGTCGCAGTAGCCGCAGCGGGTGGCGCAGTACGGCACGTGCAGATAGAAGCCGAGGGGCCGCTGGGCGGCACCGGTCAGCGCATGGCGGGGCAGCGCCCCGTCCTCGGGCATCGGCTCACCATCTGGCAGTGCGGAAGGCATGGGGTCCATTGTCCGTCATGCCGGACGGTGCCGGGCCGCGGCCCGGATGGAGGCGGGCCGCGGTCCGGATGGAGGCGGTGAGCGGAGTGCCGGGGGCGGTCGGCGATCGGGCGTCAGCGGTCGGGCGGTCGGCGGGCGGCGAGCGGCGAGCGGCGAGCGGGCACTCGGCGGGCGGCGGGCGGACTGTCGTCGGTCGGGCGCTCGGCGATCGGGCGGTCGGCGATCGGGCGGGCGGCCGGTCGGCGGGCGGCCGGAGACGCCCGACGGGCGCCGCTCTGAGGGGCGCCCCGGGCCCCTCCGGTGGTCGGCACCGACTGCCCGGGATCCGGAATACCGCCCCCGCCCGCCCGGTTGTGGCCCCGCAGGGGGGCCTCGCACCCCCTACGGGACCTGTTCGACCTCCCCTTACGGGCACCCGCCTGCGACCACCCGCCTACGGGCACCCGCCCGCCGCCTGGAGCACCATCAGCGCCAGGTCGTCGTCGGGCGGGGTCGGCCCGAAGGCGTGCACCGTGCGGCGGATGTGCTCGGCGATGGCTTCGGCGCTCTGCCCGGCTGTCGCGGCGAGCGCGGTGGCCAGCCCGTCCTCGTCGTCGAAGAGCCGCCGGCCACAACGGCGTTCGGTCACCCCGTCGGTGACGCACAGCAGCGTCTCCCCGGGGCAGAGGTCGAAGGACTCGCTGACGTACGACGCGTCCTCGACGACGCCCAGCAGCATCTGCGGGGCCGCGGCGACCCGGACCGCGCCGTCGGCGCCGAGGACCAGCGGCAGCGGGTGGCCGGCGCTGGCGAGGGTGCAGCGGGCACCGCCCGAACCGCCGCGGTACGGGACGATCTCGCCGTAGAGGAGCGAGAGGAAACGGGCCTGCTCGCCCTCCTCGCGGATCTCCACCGGGGCCTCGGCGCCCGCGCCGGCCGCCGCCACCGCCGCCGCGACCGCGGCGACGGAGTCCGCGGCCTCCCGGGCCATGGTCTTGTTGAGCCGGTCGAGGACCTCGGCGACACCGAAGCCGTCGCGGGCCAGCAGCCGCAGCACCGGCCGGGCCAGCCCGGTGACCGCGGCGGCCTCGGGACCACTGCCGCAGACGTCGCCGAGGGCGAAGCACCAGCGGCCGTCGCCGGCGTCGAAGAGGTCCCAGAAGTCGCCGCCGGCCCAGGCGCCCTCGCGCGGCTCGTAGACCACCGCGGACGCCACGCCGGGCACCTGGGCCCGCCCCTGTGGCAGCAGCCGGCGCTGGAGGACCCGGCTGATGCGTTCCTGGCGGCTGTAGGCGCGGGCGGTGGCCACCGCGCGGGCGGCCCGGCGGCACAGGTCCTCGGTGAGCGCGACCACCTCGCCGGGGAAGCGCCGCAGCCCGGCCCGGCCGAGCAGCAGGGTGCCGAGCCGACGGCCGCCGGCGACCAGGGGGCAGGCCAGGGCCGCGCCGTCGGGCTCGCGGTCGGTCGGTTCGTGCGGCCAGGGCCAGGGCACCGGGGCCGGACGGTGGTCGGTGGCGCCGTCGGCCCACCGGCCCGGCGGTTCCTTCTCCAGGGCGGTCCGCAGCGAGTCGATCCGGCCCTCGGACAGGTGCCAGACCCTGGCCAGCCGCGGCGCCTCGCCGTCCTCGGTGAGACCGCGTCCGGGGGCGCCGCCGTCGCCGTCGTGGAGCCATACCGCGCACCAGTCGGCGAGCCGCGGGACGATCAGTTGGCAGGCAAGCGAGGCGACCTGGTCGGCGTCCAGCTGTCCGGAGAGCAGGTCGGACGCCTCGGCCAGGAAGGACAGCGCACCGCTGTCGACTCCGCCGCGGTCCCGTACGGGGCGGTCCTCGGGCGGGGCGGCACGGCGCGGTACCGGGGCGAGGAGTTCGGAGGCCCGCAGTTCCCGCCGGAACCTCTGGTCGTCGAGGGCGCCGTAGGTGTGGTGCGCGCCGTAGGCATCGCAGGTGCCGTGGGCGTCATACGCGTCGCAGGTCTCATAGGCGTCGTAGGCATCGCAGGCGTCGTAGGCGTCCGCTGGGGATTCCGGCTCCGGCCAGGCGACGTCCGGGCCGCCGACCGGCAGCCGGAACCACACCGTCTTCATCGACCGCCGGTAGGTGACGCCCCAGGCTTCGGCCACCGCGCTGATCAGCCGGAGCCCGTGGCCGCCGCCCTCGTACGCCCCGGTGTCCTCGCGGGCCCGCACCGGCTGGGTGGGGTGCCGGTCGGAGACCTCGACGACCAGGCCGGGGCGGGGCGGTTCCTCGGGGACGGCGTCCGGGGGGTCGTCGAGGTGCGGCACCGGCTCCTCGGCGGGGTCGAGCCGGCACAGCAGCTCGACGGTGGTGCCCGCGTGCACCACCGCGTTGGTCACCAACTCGCTGACCAGCAGTACCGCTTCGTCCGCCAACCGGTCGGTGAGCCGGTCGGCACCGGGCAGCCGCCGCTCGGTCCAGTCCGCGAAGGCGGTCCGGACGAACTGTCGCGCGGCCGCCGCGGCCCGCGGGTCGCCGGGCAGCGTGGCCCGCAGGGAGCGGGCAGCGGCCCCGGCAACGTCGTTCCGTCCGGCCGAAGTTGTCATCCTCATTGAGCAACTCCCGAGCAGTTCCCCAGCGGCGCCGGATGCGCCACCGCCAGAGTGACAGAACGAGCCGACCCATAAACGGTGAGTCACGGAAGTGCGTGGTCAGAGGGGTCAATTCGGCTGACGCGGCACGACAGTTGGCCGGCGGTCCGGCCGGAGTCCGCCCGGACCGCCCCCGCCACGCCCTCGGGTTCGCTCGCGCATTGGGCCGCCCCGCCCCCGTCGCTACGCCTCCCGCGCCCCGGCGTACATCTCGTCGAGCAGGTCCTTGAACGCCCGCTCCACCACCGGCCGCTTGATCTTGAGGCTGGGGGTGATCTCCCCGTGCTCGATGTCCAGGTCGCGCGGCAGCAGCCGGAACTTGCGGATCTGCTGCCAGCGCTGGAGCCCCTCGTTGACCCGCTCCACGTAGCCGTCGATCAGCGTGCGGACCTGGTCGGTGGCGACGACCTCGGCGTAGGTCCTGCCGCCCAGGCCGTGCTCCTCGGCCCATTTGAGGATGGTCGGTTCGTCCAGGGCGATCAGGGCGGTGCAGAAGTTCCGGTTGGCGCCGTGCACCACCACATTGGAGACGAACGGGCAGACCGCCTTGAACTGGCCCTCCACCTCGGCGGGCGCGATGTACTTGCCGCCGGAGGTCTTGATCAGGTCCTTCTTGCGGTCGGTGATCCGCAGGTAGCCGTCCGGGGACAGCTCGCCGATGTCGCCGGTGTGGAACCAGCCGTCCTCCTCCAGGACCTCGGCGGTCTTGTCCGACAGGCCGTGGTAGCCCTGCATGATGCCGGGGCCGCGCAGCAGGATCTCGCCGTCCTCGGCGATCCGCACCTCGGTGCCGGGCAGCGGCTTGCCGACCGTGCCGGTGCGGTACGCCTCACCGGGGTTGACGAAGCTGGCGGCGCTGGACTCCGTCAGGCCGTAGCCCTCCAGGATGTGGATGCCGGCGCCGGAGAAGAAAAAGCCGATCTCCGGGGCGAGGGCGGCCGAGCCGGAGATGGCGGCGCGCAGCCGGCCGCCGAACGCGTCCCGCAGCTTGGCGTAGACCAGGGCGTCGGCGACCTTGTGCTTGGCGGCCAGCGCGAACGGCACCGAGGCGTTGCCGGTGCGCCGGAAGTTGTCCTGGGATGCCTTGGCGTACTCGCGGGCCACCCCGGCCGCCCACTGGAAGATCTTGTACTTGGCGCCGCCGCCCTCCCGGGCCTTGACCGCGACGCCGTTGTAGACCTTCTCGAAGATCCGCGGGACGGCCGCCATGTAGGTCGGCCGGACCACCGGCAGATTCTCGATGATCTTGTCGACCCGGCCGTCCACCGCGATCACATGGCCGACGGAGATCTGCCCGGCGGTCAGCACCTTCCCGAAGACGTGCGCCAGCGGCAGCCACAGGTACTGCACGTCGTCCGCGGTGACCATCCCGGTCGCCTGGATGGCGCGGGCCATGTACGCCCAGCAGTCGTGGGGCAGCCGGACGCCCTTGGGGCGGCCGGTGGTCCCGGAGGTGTAGATCAAGGTGGCCAACTGGTCGGAGCGGAGCGCGGCGACCCGTTCCTCGACGCACTCCGGGTGCTTCTCCAGATAGGCGGTGCCGCGCTTCTCCAGCTCGGCGAGCGAGAGCACCCAGCCCTCCGGGTCGTCCTCGACGGGCTGTGCGTCGGCCTCGTCGATGACCACGACGTGCGCCAGTTCGGGCAGCTCGGCGCGCTTCTCACGAGCCTTGGCGAGCTGTCCGGCGTTCTCCGCGATCAGCACCCGACTGCCGGAGTCGGCCAGGATGAAGGCGGTCTCCTCGGCGCTGGTGGAGGGGTAGACGGTGGTGGTGGCGGCGCCGGAGCAGAGCACGCCGAGGTCGGCGAGGATCCACTCCACCCGGGTGTTGGCGGCCAGTGCCACCCGCTCCTCGGGGTGCACGCCGAGCGCGATCAGTCCGGCGGCCGCGGCGAGCACCCGCTCGGCGGCGTCGGCCCAGGTCAGCACCCTCCAGTCGTCCGGTCCTGTGCCGGCGGCCGGGGGGACGGGGTAGCGGTATGCCTCGGCGTCCGGTGTGGCCGCGACCCGCTCCAGGAACAGGGCCGCCACTGAAGGCGGCCGGTTGTCGATCAGCGTGTGAGTGTCGGTCACGGCGTCCTCCGGGGCCCGCTTCGTTGCTGGTGACTCGCGAGTAACCTTTGAGCAGTGATCAGACTAGAACGCGTGACGCCGCCATGTAAGGGGCTGCACCCGACTGGTTCACGATGTGACCCGAGCGATAGGTGCACATGACACCCGCTTGACCGGAAAGTCGCCGGCAGCACGTGCGACCGGCCCCGACACGCCGCGGGGCGCCGGTCCCGTAGGAACCGGCGCCCCGCGGCGTGCGTTCTGCGTCCGCTACTTCTTCGCCTTGCTCTCGCCGTCGGAGTCCGAGGACAGCACCGCGATGAAGGCGTCCTGCGGGACCTCCACGCTGCCGACCATCTTCATCCGCTTCTTGCCTTCCTTCTGCTTCTCCAGCAGCTTCCGCTTACGGGAGATGTCACCGCCGTAGCACTTGGCGAGGACGTCCTTGCGGATGGCGCGGACCGTCTCGCGGGCGATCACCCGGCTACCGATGGCGGCCTGGATCGGCACCTCGAAGTTCTGCCGCGGGATCAGCTCGCGCAGCTTGGCGACCAGCCGCACGCCGTACGCGTACGCCTTGTCCTTGTGCGTGATCGCGGAGAACGCGTCGACCTTGTCGCCGTGCAGCAGGATGTCGACCTTGACCAGGTCGGAGGTCTGCTCACCGGTCGGCTCGTAGTCCAGCGAGGCGTAGCCGCGGGTCTTGGACTTGAGCTGGTCGAAGAAGTCGAAGACGACCTCGGCGAGCGGCAGGGTGTAGCGGATCTCGACCCGGTCCTCGGAGAGGTAGTCCATGCCCATCAGCGAACCGCGGCGGGTCTGGCAGAGCTCCATGATCGCGCCGATGAACTCACTGGGCGACAGGATCGTGGCCCGGACGACCGGCTCGTGCACCACGTCGATCTTGCCGGTCGGGAACTCGCTGGGGTTGGTGACGGTGTGCTCGGTGCCGTCCTCCATCTCCACGCGGTAGACCACGTTGGGCGCGGTCGCGATCAGATCGAGGCCGAACTCGCGCTCCAGGCGCTCCCGGATGACCTCCAGGTGCAGCAGGCCCAGGAAGCCGACGCGGAAACCGAAGCCCAGGGCCGCCGAGGTCTCCGGTTCGTAGACCAGCGCGGCATCGTTGAGCTGGAGCTTGTCCAGCGCTTCGCGCAGCTCGGGGTAGTCCGAACCGTCGAGCGGGTACAGCCCCGAGAACACCATCGGCTTGGGGTCCTTGTAGCCCCCGAGGGGCACCACCGCACCCTTGGTGAGCTGGGTGATCGTGTCACCCACCTTGGACTGCCGAACGTCCTTCACCCCGGTGATCAGATAGCCCACCTCGCCGACGGACAGCCCGTCGGCCGCCTTCATCTCCGGCGAGTTCGTGCCGATCTCCAGCAGCTCGTGCGCGGCGCCGGTGGACATCATCTTGATGCGCTCGCGCTTGCTGAGCGTGCCGTCGACGACCTTCACGTACGTCACGACACCGCGGTACGCGTCGTAGACCGAGTCGAAGATCATCGCGCGGGCGGGGGCGTCCTTGACGCCGACCGGGGCCGGCACCTCGCGGACGACCTTGTTCAGCAGCTCGGGCACGCCGACGCCTGTCTTGGCGGAGACCCTCAGGACGTCCTCGGGCTCGCAGCCGACCAGGTTCGCCAGCTCGGCGGCGAACTTCTCGGGCTGCGCGGCCGGCAGGTCGATCTTGTTGAGGACGGGGATGATCGTGAGGTCGTTCTCCATCGCCAGGTAGAGGTTGGCGAGGGTCTGGGCCTCGATGCCCTGGGCGGCGTCGACGAGGAGGACGCAACCCTCGCACGCGGCCAGGGAGCGGGACACCTCGTAGGTGAAGTCGACGTGACCCGGGGTGTCGATCATGTTCAGGATGTGGGTGGTCCCACTTCCCTCTTCACCCTCGGACGGCGCCCAGGGCAGCCGGACCGCCTGGGACTTGATCGTGATGCCGCGCTCGCGCTCGATGTCCATGCGGTCGAGGTACTGCGCGCGCATCTGCCGCTGGTCGACGACACCGGTGAGCTGGAGCATCCGGTCGGCGAGCGTCGACTTGCCGTGGTCGATGTGCGCGATGATGCAGAAGTTACGGAGGAGCGCCGGATCGGTACGGCTCGGCTCCGGCACGTTCGTAGGGGTCGCGGGCACGCAGGGTCCATTCAGTGAACGCGGGTAGGCGGGACTCGGTCTTGTGATGTCTCCCCATCGTCCCATGAGCGCCGGGGGTGAGGCGGTTCGGGCGTCCGGGGCGGGGTCAGCGTCGAGGCCGGGGCCGGGTTGGATCGGGCCGGGTCGGGGTCCGGTGGGGCGGCGGGTCCGGGGTGGGGTGGGGGGACTCACGGTGCTGGCGGAACGGAGCGGTCATCCGGGCGGGTGCGGGCGGTGCGGCCCCGTGGCCTCCGGGCCGGACGGCGGCGCGGACCTCGCGCCGGGCGGCGGTGCGCCCCTGGGGCCGGGCGGCATGAGCCCCTGGCCTGCCTGTATGAGCCCTGGGCCGGGCGGCTGTCGCGCTTGAGTCGGGCGGTGCGGCCCTCTGCCCGGGCGGTGCAGCCCTCTGCCTAGGAGGTGCAGCCCTTCTGCGCGGGCGGCGCGATCGTCTGTACGGGCGGTGCGGTCGCAGGTGCGCGGCCCGGGCCGGGATCGAGGCCCGGTTTGGGAGCCCGTAAACCCTCCTGGTAGCCTGACCCACTGCGCTTCGTGCCCTCTCTAGCGCGCGGCGCAACTCGAAATTCCAACGAACCTGAAAAGGCTCTTTCGTGGCGAACATCAAGTCCCAGATGAAGCGGATCAAGACCAACGAGAAGGCTCGTCAGCGCAACAAGGCTGCCAAGTCCTCCCTGAAGACCGCGATCCGTCGCACCCGTGAGGCCATCGAGGCCGGTGACCTGGAGAAGGCCACCGCCGCGCAGGCCCTGGCGTCCCAGAAGCTCGACAAGGCCGTCAGCAAGGGTGTTCTGCACAAGAACAACGCCGCCAACAAGAAGTCGGCGCTGGCCAAGAAGGTCGCCTCTCTCAAGGGCTGACCCTTTGCCTGACCGCGCCTGACGCGGTCACCCTGCCGTCCAGGGACCCAGCGGCCCCTCTCTCCGCTCCCTGTCGGTGCACCACCGCGCCGCACACGGCCTGCGTTCGCCACGCGGGTGCGGCGCACCCGGCTCCTTCGCGGTACTCAACCCGCCGAGCAGCCATCCAAACTGGATACGAAGAACCCCGTCACCGCCCTTTTCCGGGCGGGGCGGGGTTCTTCGTTGGGCGTGGGGCCTTGCACCGGGCGGCGATTGCCGAACACTCCGAGCCGGATCCGGCACCGGAGTCCTCCACTCCTCTGCCGCCACATCCACTACCGGGGACCAGAACTATCCCTTGTCCGGGCCACAGCCTCCCGCCTGCGGCCCGGCTCCTGCACCGCGGCCCCCGGTGCCCTTCCACGGAATCGCTACGCCCAGCCGGGCCCGCGGGTCCCCACCGGGCGCCCCGCCAGTACCAGACCAGGGGCCGGGCGGTTACGACTGCCGGGCACACCAGGCACCCCCGGCATACCAGTGCGCACCAGGGTGTACCGGTCGACCTGGTCCAGCTACGCGACGAGCAGCAGCCGCGTGAAGCCGCCGGCCCCTCCTAGATCGCCACCATGCTGAATCCAGCGCGAAGAAAACCTTTAAAGCGGCTACGGGCTGAGGATGAGGCGGCGACCTGCGGCGATGAGGGTGGGGAGGCATGGGGGACGAGGGGAAGGGGGGAAGGGATGATCTGTGGGGTGAGGCCGCAGGGCGGCCGAGCCTGGGCGCGCGTGTTGTGCGTGCGCGTGCACGCGGTGAGGCACTGGGCGACGCTCGGGCGGCGGGCGGCGGGCGGCGGGCGGCGGGCGGCGGGCGGCGGGATGGTGCCGCGCGCTACCCCGCAGCTCCCACACCGCCTCGGCCTCTGCCGCGGCTTCTTCCTCGCCCCCTACCGCGTTGCCTGTACCGCGTGTCTCTACCGCACGCGTCTCTACCGCGAGCGGGCCGCCCGCGCGATCGTCACCACGGCCTTCTCCAGGGCGTATTCGGGATCGTCCCCACCGCCCTTCACCCCCGCATCGGCCTCGGCCACCGCACGTAGCGCCGTGGCGACACCGTCCGCCGACCACCCGCGCATCTGCTGCCGGACCCGGTCGATCTTCCAGGGCGGCATCCCCAGATCGCGGGCGAGGTCGCCGGGGCGGGCGCCGCGCGGGGCGGAGGCGAGCTTGCCGATGGCCCGGACGCCCTGCGCCAGCGCACTGGTGATCATCACGGGGGCAACACCGGTCGCGATCGCCCAGCGCAGTGCCTCCAGCGCCTCGGCGGCCCGACCCTCGACTGCCCGGTCGGCGACGGTGAAGCTCGACGCCTCGGCCCGGCCGGTGTAGTAGCGCGCGACGACGGCGTCATCGATCGTGCCCTCGACATCGGCGACCAACTGCGAGCAAGCCGAGGCCAACTCACGAAGATCACTACCGATGGCGTCCACCAGTGCCTGGCAGGCTTCCGGCGTGGCGGAGCGGCCGGTAGCCCGGAACTCGCCACGGACGAAGGCGAGCCGGTCGGCCGGCTTGGTCATCTTGGGACAGGCCACTTCGCGCGCCCCGACCTTACGGGCCGCGTCCAGCAGTCCCTTGCCCTTGGCTGCGCCGGCGTGCAGCAGCACCAGGGTGATCTCCTCGGCTGGCGAACCGAGGTACGCCTTGACGTCCTTGATGGTGTCCGCGGACAGGTCCTGGGAAGCGCGCACCACCACGACCTTGCGCTCGGCAAAGAGCGAGGGACTGGTGAGCTCGGCGAGGGTGCCGGGCTGGAGCTGATCGGGAGCGAGGTCCCGCACATCCGTGTCCGCGTCAGCCGCCCGGGCAGCGGCCACCACCTGCTGCACCGCGCGATCGAGCAGCAGTTCCTCCTGCCCCACCGCGATCGTGACGGGGGCGAGCGGATCGTCGTTAGCTGTCTTCCTGGCCATCGCGTCCCAGCATCCCACGCCCCACTGACAAACCCGCCCGCCCCAAGATCAACCAGCCCGATCGCCTCGGCGGAGCGAGGGCGTGAGCGGGCTTGGCCGCGGCCGGAGCCAGGGCTCGTCCGGCGAAGCCTCGCCGCCGACCGCTACCCGACAATGGACCGGTGAACGACACCCACCACAGCCGCCACGTACTCGTCCTCCCCGACCGCGACGCCGCCGAAGAGGTGGCCGAGGCTCTGACCGAACGCTTCGGCGTCACCGAGGAACCCCAGCTGGTACGGGACGCCCTGGCCGGCGAGGACGACGCCGAGGACGCGCAGTGGCTGGTCGTGGTCGAGGACCCCGACGCCGCCTACGACCCCGCTCGCCTGCACGCCCTCGCCACGGAATACGAAGGCTGGCTCGAGACCGAGTAGCCCTCCTCCCCTTCCCCCTCCCCCGCCCCACCCCCACCTCCCGCCGCCGCGCCCACCCTCGCTCAGTCGCTCAGTCGCTCACTCACGCACTCACGCACTCACGCACTCACGCACTCACCAGGATCGGCTCCCGGGCCAGCGTGATGCCGAAGTGGGTGCGGTACGCCTGCAGGACCTCGTCCGCGTCCAACTCGCGCTCCTCCCGAGTGCCATCCGCACCGGTGATCACCAACGCGCGCCCGGACAGCGTGACCCGACCGGTCTCCGTGAGCTGTGAACAGACCAGCGACCGCCTGAAATGCGACAGGGGCGACGTGCGCTGCCACCAGCACCCCACCTCGAAGTCGGACAGCTCGCGCGGTCGTTGTTCCAGGCGGTACTGCGGTTGCCCGTCCCGGTAGACGTCGAGGTCGCCCTCCGGCGTCTCCGCTATCCGGAAAACACCCCCGGGATCGTTCTGGTCCGCGGCGCTGTCGAACCGCAACGGATAGTGGCTGCCCCGCCCGAAGCCGACGTCCGTGAGCCAGGGTCCCGTGGGCGTGTGCACCCGCAGCGCGAGATGGTCATACGGAACCCCCAGTCCCTCGGGCCCGAACACCCGCGCCGACAGCAACTCGACCTCGTAACCCAGTGCTCTGAGCAGTGCCGCGAAGGCGCCGTTGAGCTCGTAACAGAACCCACCTCGACCGGCGCCGACGACCTTGTCCAACAGCGGCTGCTCCGCCAGCACGATCTCCTCACCCAGATGAATGGCGAGGTTCTCGAACGGCACGGCCCGCAGATGGCTCAGTTGCAGCGCACGCAACGCCTCCGCGTCAGGGACGGTCGGTCGGTCAGCGGATATTCGCCTGAGGTAGGCATCGGCAGCGACATCGTCCATCAGATGTTCTTCCTCTCCATGTGTCGCACAGCCCTCCACCTTTCGCGTCGCACGGCTCTCCACCTCTCGCGCAGCTCTGCACGTGCCGCTCGAATTCCCAGCCTGCCGCACACTTCTCTGTGAGCTGCACGGATCTTCATATTCGGTGGGACTCAAAAGGGCTGCCGTACCGACCACTGCCCCGGCCTCTACGCCGCCGCTCACCGAGCCGCCCGCCGAGCCGCCCGCTGGACGACCGGCCCCGGGACGACCGGCCTCTGGACCGGCGTCCGCCAACCACCGCGGAGAGCCTGCCGGGAGTGCCGACGACCGCGATGGCGCCGTCGATGTCCGTACGCAGCACCAGCGTGCCGCCGGCCCGCAGCGCCGCAATGGTGCGAGGCGCGGGATGTCCGTACGGATTTTCGGAGCCGCAAGAGATCAGGGCCATCCGGGGCATCAGACGGTGTATCAACTCCGGGTCCTGATAGGCAGAGCCGTGATGCGCAACCTTCAGGACGTCAACGGCCGCCAGCTCCGGATGGGCGCTCAACAATTCCTGTTGAGCCGGCGGTTCAAGATCACCAAGCAGCAGGACGGTCAGCCCACCCGTCCGAACGAGCAGGGTGACGCTGGCGTCGTTGGGCCCGGAGAACTCACCGTCACCGGCCGCCAATACCGGCATCGACGGGTCCAACCGGGACTGCTGCCGTTGCATCGCATCTCCCCCTGGCGGTGCTTCCGCCTGTGGCGTCAGCGGGGAGGTGACCGGCCAGAGGACTTCCCACGTGAGGGGACCCAGGTGACGCCGCTCCCCCGGTACGGCGCGGAGGACGGGGACCCCGGCACCCGCCGCCACTCGCCGTACGAACTTCGCCTGTCCATCCGGCGCTTGGAGCGTCGTGGTCTCGATCGCACCGACCGAACGGCCACGCAACACTCCGGGCAGGCCGTCCACATGGTCGGCGTGAAAATGCGTCAGGAGAAGAAGCGGAATCCGGTGGACGCCCAGTCCGGTCAGGCAGCGGTCGATGGCCCGGGGCTCGGGCCCGGTGTCCACCACCAGCGCCGTACCGTCACCGGCCGCCAGCACTAATCCGTCCCCCTGACCCACATCGCAGGCCACGACCCGCCAGTCCGGCGGCGGCCAGCCCGTCAGTACACGGGTCAGCGGCGCGGGCCGGCACACCGCCAGCACCAGGGCCAACGCGCACAGCACACCCAGCCAGCGACGGCGCAACGCCCGGCGGCCGACCGCCAGCAGCACCACGGTGGCGACGGCGAGCAGCAGCCCGCCCTCCCAGCCGCCGGGCCAACCGACCTCCGCACCCGGCAGCTCCGCCCCCGTACGGGCGACACCGGCGATCCACTCGGCCGGCCAACCCGCGCACCACGCCAGCGCCTTGGCGACCGGCAGGGCGGCGGGGGCAATGGCGAGCGCCGCGAAGCCCAGGATCGTCGCCGGAGCCACCGCCAGTTCGGCGAGCAGGTTGCAGGGCACACCGACCAGCCCCACCCGCGCCGCGAGCACCGCGACGACGGGTGCGCAGACCGCCTGGGCGGCGGCCGCGGCGGCGATCACCTCGGCGAGCCGTGGCGGCATCCGGCGACGTTGCAGGGCAGCGCTCCAGCGCGGAGCGAGTAGCAGCAACGCGCCGGTCGCCAGGACGGACAGCAGGAAGCCGTATCTCCGGGCGAGCCAGGGGTCGTAGAGGACCAGCAGCAGCACGGCGGCGGCGAGCGCGGGGAGCAGCGAGCGGCGGCGCCCGGTGCCGATGGCGAGCAACGTGATCAGTCCGCAGGCGGCGGCCCGCAACACGCTCGGGTCCGGGCGACACACGACGACGAAGCCGAGCGCGAGCGCCGCACCGGCCAGGGCGGTACCGCGCAGCGAAAGCCCCAGATGCCGTGCCAATCCCCGACGTTCGGCCTGGCCGGCGAGGTGCGGTGGGCCGATCAGCAGGGCGAGCACGATGGTCAGATTGCTCCCGGAGACGGCGAGCAGATGCGTCAGGTCGGTGGCGCTGAAGGCGTCGTCGAGATCCGGCGGCACCCGCGAGGTGTCGCCCACGACGAGGCCGGGCAGTAGCGCACGCGCGTCCGGACTCAGCCCGTCGGTCGCCTCGCGCAGTCCGGCACGCAGGCTGCCGGCCAGTCGCTGGAGGGCGGATGGCGGCCCGACCTCGGTCGGCGGCCCGTCGGCGGTGACCCGCAGCACCGCGGCCATCCGGTCCGCCGCCAGCAGCGGCGGGGCGGCACGCGCCACGACCCGGATACGGGTCGACGGCAGCAGCCCCCGCCACTCCGGCGACAGCCCGCCCCGACCCCCGTCTGCCCGCCGCCCCGACCCCGCTCCCTTCGCATCACCCACATCACCTGCATCGCTCTCACTACCCTCATCACCTGCCTCTTTCGCACCCGAGGCTCTGCGCTGCTGCACGACGGCCAGCACAGGGGTGCGGACGGCGGTGGCCGTGCCGTCCGGCGCTGCAACGCGGACGGCGTCGGCGGTGAACACCAGTGCCGGCGGCGTCCGTTGTGAGCCGCGTACCTTGGGCCGGGTCATCCGGGGATCGTCGGTCACCTCCAGGTCCACCGTGAGCTGGGCATACCGCTGAGCCCAGAAGGGCAGCGGCCCGCGCCGTACGTCCGCGGCGTGCAACGCGGCGGACGCGGCCCCTGCCGCTGCACAGAGCAACACCGCCGCCAGCGCCACGAGAGCCCCCGCGGACCGGCCGCGTACCAAGCCTCGACCCCACGCGAACCGGCCGCCGTCCCCCAACGCGAGCGCCCGGGCCCGCCACAGCGCGAGTACCGCAACCGCCCCGGCCACCGCACAGCCGACGGCCACCGCGCTACCGGGCGCGCCCAGGGCGACCGCTGCCGCCACCCATGCCGCCAGCGCAGGCCCGACCAGCCGCAGGTCAGCGGGACCCTCCTGATGCGCCTCCGCCGCGCCGTACGACGAGCCTCCCTGATGGCCGTCCAGGTATGCCCCCACCGCACCGGATGACGAGCCCTCCCGCCCCTCGCCCGCGGCGCATCCCGTCGCCCCACCGTCCGCCGAGGCCATGGCTCCACGGGCCACAGCTCCACAGGTCACAGCCCCACGAGCAGAGGTCTCATCCTCCCGAGCCGACGTCATGGCGCCACCAAGGGGCGCAGGTCGGCGAGCCGACGCTCACCGATTCCGGTCACCTTCCGAAGTTGGTCCACCGAGGTGAACCCGCCGTGCTGGGTGCGGAATTCGACGATGTGGCGGGCCAGGACCGGGCCCACGCCAGGCAGGGCATCGAGCTGCTGCTCCGTCGCCGTACTGAGACTCAGCGGCCCGCTCATCAGGCCCGGCACCCCGCTGCCCGCACCACCTCCCGCACCTGCCGCACCACCGGCCCCGGTCTGCCCACCACTGCCCGCGCCACCCGCGGCGCCGGTGCCTTCCTCACCGACCACGATTTGTTCACCGTCGGTCAGCAGCCGCGCGCGGTTCAAGCCGCGGAGGTCCGCCCCACGCAACACCCCGCCCGCCGCCTCCAAGGCATCGGTCACCCGAGAACCCGCAGGCAGCCGGTGAATCCCAGGTCGACGGACCTTCCCCGTAACGTCCACGACCACCATCCGGCCCGCGCCACCCGGTGGTCCACCCGCCGCCAAGCCTTGGGGCGAGGCGTGCGCCGACGACCACGGCGGGGCCGGCGAGCGGGCGCCGGGGCCGGGCGCCACAACCGTCCGCTCGGCATCCGGCGCACGCACCGGCTCCGGACGTGCCACCCAGAAGTGCTGGACGGCGAACCCCACGGCCACGACCAGCACCAGGGCCAACGCGGCCAACGCCTTCGGGTCCGTGCCGCACCGTAACTGCAGCCATAACGGCAGCCGTTCACGCACCGCCGGCCACCAACGCCCCGGCCGGCGGGCATACGACGGATCGTGTTCGCGCGGCGGCGGACCACGGTGCGCATACGACGGTTTGTCCCCCGCATCGAACGGACCGCGACCGCCGCTCAGGCCACGCGAAGCCCTCGAAGCCCTCGAAGCCCTCAGAACTCTCGAAGCGCTCGGAGCAACTGGACCGCCCACACCGCCACCACCCGGGCCCACCCCGTCCGCGGAGCCCCCATCCGCGTCACCCCCGTCCGCACCGAGCCCCTCCACGCCAAGCCCGTGCGCGTCCGGTCCAGCACCCGGATCGCTGCCCCTCTCCGAACCGACGCCTCTCCCCCCGCCGGCGCCCCTCCCCACATCGGCAGCTCTCCCCGCGCCGGAACCTCTCTCCGCCCCCGTATACGCCCCCGCACCACCCTTCGGATCGGTACCGAAGATCACCGCGGCTCGGGCCCGCATCCGCTCGCGTTTCCACTCCCGCACTCGCTCCCGCTCCCGCCTCCCCCATCGCCCGGACGGCACGACGGAGGTCGAGGAACCAGCGGACGGGAAAGTCGGTCCGGCCGATGACTCCGGCGCGGAAACGGACACCGATACTGACGTTGCATCCGGCAAGAAAGCCGTTCGAAAAGTGCTCATAGCCCTCGACGGTAAGCACCTCGCGCGGATCCCGCCGATCTGCGTCAAATCCCGTGGATAAGTGGGGAGTTGTGGATAACTCCGTCACTCACACGGACACCCTGGGCCGGCAGCCGCCACAGGCCAAACACCCGCCACACAGGTGTCACGCAGGGATCACATCCACACCCACGACGCCGCGACATTCAGGACGCCGGCGATGTCCAGGACACCCACGACATCCAAGGCGCCCAGGTGCCCAAGGCGCCCAAGACGCCCTCACCGCGGCGAGACCACGGCCCCCAGCAACCCCGGCCCCGTATGCGCGCCGATCACCGCACCGACCTCGCTCACGAGCAACTCGTTCAACCCCGGCACCCGCTCCCGGAGCCGCTGGGCCAGCGCCTCCGCCCGCTCCGCCGCCGCGAGATGGTGGACCGCGATGTCGACCTGGCCCGCCCCCGCCCGCTCCGCGGCGATCTCCTCCAGGCGTGCGATGGCCTTGGAGGCCGTGCGGACCTTCTCCAGCAGTTCGATGCGTCCGTCGGCGAGTTGGAGGATCGGCTTCACCGCGAGCGCCGAGCCGAGCAGCGCCTGCGCCGCGCCGATCCGGCCGCCGCGCCGCAGGTAGTCGAGGGTGTCGACGTAGAAGTAGGCGGAGGTGCCCGACGCGCGCTTCTCCGCGGCGGCCACCGCGTCGTCCACATCCCCGCCGGCCTCCACCGCCTCCGCAGCGGCGAGGGCGCAGAACCCGAGGGCCATCGCGACCATCCCGGTGTCCACGACCCGTACCGGCACCGGGGCGTCCTTCGCCGCCAGCACCGCCGCGTCGTAGGTGCCGGAGAACTCCGACGAGAGGTGAAGAGAAACGATGCCGCTCGCCCCGGCCGCCGCGATGGCGCGATAGGTGTCCGCGAACACGGCGGGGCTCGGCCGCGAAGTCGTCACGGACCGACGCTTCTGGAGCGCCTGCGCGACGGATCTCGCGGAGATCTCGGTGCCCTCTTCGAGGGCCTGGTCCCCCAGGACGACGGTCAGCGGTACGGCCGTGATGCGGTGACGTTCGACAGCGGTCCGCGGCAGGTAGGCCGTGGAATCGGTGACGATCGCGACATGGCGGGACATGACTGGGAGGTTATCCGGGGACACAGACGGCCGACAGTGCGGGCCCCTCCCCAGGATCTTCCGGGTTTCACCAAGGCTATGCCAAGTCCGCCCAGGTCACGGCCCATCGACGAGCAGCAGGACCTAACAGGGGGCGCGTACGCACGGCGGCTGGCTGGCTAACAGAGGCCGCCGGCCGCGGGCGCGGGCCCGGAGGCTTGCCCGCGAGGCTTCCCTCCCGGACACAGTCGCTCTCGGGGGCTCCCCCACGCCCACCCCGCCCACACCCCGCACCTCCAGGGACCCCAGAACCTGAGAGCCCACGAGCTACAAGCCCCACCCCAGGAACCCCACAGCCAACCAGGCACCGCAGAGCCGCAGCCCTACCCCGCTGTTCCGCCGCTGCCTTCCGCTCGGCGGGACGTCTCCCGTTCCGGGGTCTTCTCCCACGGGTACGTCGGCTGGGCACGCGGATCCCGGGCGGTGATCGCCGGGGCCTCGTCCTCCGCCGACCCCCAGGAATACCCCTTGTCCCCACGGCCCGAACCAGCACCAGCACCGCCCGCCAACCCGGCATCCGCACCCGACCGGGAACCGGAACCAGCCCCGCCCCCGGACGACCCCCCATCCGTACCCTGCTGCCGTTCCCATCCCGCCGCGTCGTCCGTCCAGTGCCGCAGGGCCCCCGCCTCCATGTCGATCTGGTCGCTCAGGGCGGCCAGGTCGTCGTCGGCGAACTTGCGGGCCCGGTCGCGGGCGGCCCAGCGCAGCGACTCCGCGGAGTGCGTGATCCGCTCCAGGCGCTCCCGGAGCTCGGGGAGGTGGGCCGTGACGGTGGCCTTGTTGGGCTCGCGTTCCACTCGGCGGAGGTCGTCGTCGAGCTCACGGCCGTGCGCGCTGAGCCGTTCGAAGAGGCGGACCGCCTCGGCGAGTGAGGCGTCGTCGGAGGAGGCGGAACGCAGGATCTCCTGGGTGGCCCGCATGGACGTGCGCAGCGAGAGCCGCAGTTGCGCCAGTTCGCCGGCGGCTCCGGGCTGGGTGAACTGCCGGGCCCGCAGGGTGGTGTCCTCGACCGTCCGCCGGGCCTGGGCGACCTTGCGGTCCACGCCGCGCTTGGCCGCCTGGGCCGCCTTGACCGTGAGGAACACCCCGGCGACCACGAACAGCACGAAGAGCAACCCGAAGATGGCAACGGCAACTTCCATGGGCACTCCCCAGAGGTGTCGACGGCGCCGGTTCTACGCCGGCGCCCGTACCTCCACGGTAAACGCGTCGGGCAGGTCACGGGTTCCAAACGAACCCCCAACCTGCCCGTAGGGGAAACCACCTATACGCGTGCGGAACACCAGCCCCACGCACCGACCCGGCCCACAAAGGACCAGGTCAGGCGCGATCCTGGCGAATTCCGGCGGCCAGCTCGGCCGCCGCGTGGGCCGGGTGCGGGGTCACCGCCGCCCGGCCCACGCGTCGCTGCCCGGCTCACGCCGGAACGATGTTCACCAGCTTCGGCGCCCGGACGATCACCTTCCGGATGCCCGCGCCACCCAGCGCCGCGACCACCGCCGGCTCGGCCAGCGCGACCGCTTCCAGGTCCGCGTCGGAGATCGCCGGCGCGACCTCCAGCCGGGCCTTGACCTTGCCCTTGATCTGGACGACGCAGGTCACCGTCTCATCGACGACGTACGCCGGATCGGCCACCGGGAAGTCCACGTGGACCACCGAGTCGGTGTGGCCCAGCTTGCGCCACAGCTCCTCGGCGATGTGCGGGGCCAGCGGGGCGACCAGCCGCACCAGCTGCTCCGCCACGGTGCGCGACACCGGGCCACCCACCTTGGTCAGGTGGTTGTTCAGCTCGGTGATCTTGGCGATGGCGGTGTTGAAGCGCAGGTTCGCCATGTCCTGGGTGACGCCGTCGATCGCCTTGTGCAGGGCCCGCAGAGTGGCCTCGTCCGGCTCGGCGTCGACGACGGTGACCGCACCGGTCGCCTCGTCCACCACGTTGCGCCACAGCCGCTGCAGCAGGCGGTACTGGCCGACGACGGCCCGGGTGTCCCAGGGCCGGGAGACGTCCAGCGGCCCCATCGCCATCTCGTACAGGCGCAGGGTGTCCGCGCCGTACTCGACGCAGATCTCGTCCGGCGTGACGGCGTTCTTCAGGGACTTGCCCATCTTGCCCAGCAGCCGGGAGACCTTGCCGCCCTCGTAGTAGAAGACGCCGCCGTCGTGCTCCTCGACCTCCGCCGCCGGGACGGCGATGCCGCGGGTGTCCCGGTAGACGTACGCCTGGATCATGCCCTGGTTGTACAGCTTGTGGAACGGCTCGACGGACGAGACGTGCCCCAGGTCGTGCAGCACCTTGGACCAGAAGCGGGCGTACAGCAGGTGCAGCACGGCGTGCTCGGCGCCGCCCACGTACAGGTCGACACCGCCATGCGGCTGCCCCTCGGCCGGGCCCATCCAGTACTGCTCGACGGCCGGGTCGACCAGCGCGTCGTCGTTGTTCGGGTCCAGGTAGCGCAGCTCGTACCAGCACGAACCGGCCCAGTTGGGCATGGTGTTGGTCTCGCGCCGGTAGCGCTGCACCCCGCGGCCGTCGCCCAGGTCCAGCTCGACGTTGACCCAGTCCTCATTACGGGACAGCGGGGTCTCGGGCTGGGTGTCGGCGTCGTCCGGGTCGAAGGTGCGCGGCGAGTAGTCCTCGACCTCGGGCAGTTCCAGCGGCAGCATCGACTCGGGCAGCGGGTGCGCCACGCCGTCCTCGTCGTAGACGATCGGGAAGGGCTCGCCCCAGTAGCGCTGACGGCTGAACAGCCAGTCGCGCAGCCGGTAGTTGACGGTGCCCTCGCCGATGCCGTTGGCGGCCAGCCACTCGGTGATCTCCGCCTTGGCCTCGGGCACGCCCAGACCGTCCAGCGAGAGGGACTCACCGGCGGAGTTGACCAGCTTCGCGTCGTACGAGGCGAACGCGTCGTCCCAGGTGGCGGCGTCGGTGCCGCGGCCGTCGGTGGGCTCGACCACGCAGCGCAGGGGCAGCTCGAAGGCGCGGGCGAAGGCGAAGTCGCGACTGTCGTGGGCCGGGACGGCCATGATCGCGCCGGTGCCGTAGCCCATCAGGACGTAGTCGGCGATGAAGACCGGGACCTGCTCGCCGCTGACCGGGTTGGTGGCGAAGACGCCCGTGAAGACACCGGTCTTGTCCTTGGCCTCGGCCTGCCGCTCGACGTCCGACTTGGCGGCGGCCTGCTTGCGGTAGGCGGCGACGGCCTCGGCGGGGGTGGCGTGCCCACCGGTCCACACCTCGTGGGTGCCCTCGGGCCAGGCGTCGGGAACGATGGAGCCGGTGCCGTTGTCGGCGCCGGCGATCAGCGGGTGCTCGGGGGCCAGGACCATGTAGGTCGCGCCGAACAGGGTGTCCTGGCGGGTGGTGAAGACCGTGATCTTGTCGGAGTCGCCGACCGGGAAGTCGACCCGGGCGCCCTCGGAGCGGCCGATCCAGTTGCGCTGCTGCAGCTTGATGGCCTCCGGCCAGTCCAGCGCGTCCAGGTCGCGCAGCAGCCGGTCCGCGTAGGCGGTGATGCGCATGTTCCACTGGCGCAGCTTGGCCTTGAAGACCGGGTAGTTCCCGCGCTCGGAGCGGCCCTCGGCGGTGACCTCCTCATTGGCCAGCACCGTGCCCAGTCCGGGGCACCAGTTGACCGGGGCCTCCGAGGCGTATGCCAGGCGGTACTGGCCCAGGACGTCGGCCCGCTCGGTGCCGGACAGCTCGGCCCAGGACCGCCCGTCGGGGGTGGGCCGGGTGCCGGCCTCGAACTGGGCGACCAGGGTGTCGATCGGCCGCGCCTTGTCCGCCTCCGGGTCGTACCAGGAGTTGAAGATCTGCAGGAAGATCCACTGGGTCCACTTGTAGTACGCCGGGTCGATGGTCTCGATCGAGCGGCGCTGGTCGTGGCCCAGGCCCAGGCGGCGCAGCTGGCGCCGCATGTTGACGATGTTGGCCTCGGTGGAGACCCGCGGGTGGGTGCCGGTCTGCACGGCGTACTGCTCGGCGGGCAGGCCGAACGCGTCGAAGCCCAGGGTGTGCAGGACGTTGTGGCCCGTCATGCGGTGGTAGCGGGCGTAGACGTCGGTGGCGATGAAGCCCAGGGGGTGGCCGACGTGCAGTCCCGCACCCGAGGGGTAGGGGAACATGTCCATGATGAACTTCTTGGGGCGGGCCGCCAGTCCGGCGTCGCCGGCCAGATCGCCCCGCGGGTTCGGGGCCTCGTAGGTCCCCTCCGCCTCCCAGAAGTCCTGCCAGCGTGCCTCGATGTCCGCGGCCAGCACGGCCGTATAGCGGTGCGGCGCTGCCACCTCGGAGGGGGCACCTCCCGCGCTTCCAGCAGCGGGGGAGTTAGTCGTCTCGCTCATCGTCCTCAAAGCTCCATCGATCGTCTCTGCCTGCGGCTGCTGCGGACACGGCTCCTGCGGAAACAAAAATGCCCCTCTCGCAGGAGGGGAAGCCGCGCCGATGCCGACCCGGGCGGCCACAGCGAAGGGCCCGGTCGGGACTGATCAGCGCGGCCCGCTAAGCAGAAGGCGTACGGCACACATGGCGCCAGGGTACCCCAGGGCACCCAGGGCCCGCGCCCGGGATTCCCCCGGGCACGGGCCCCGCCGCGTTACACCCGCCGTCCTACCGCCACGCCCGTGAGGTCACGGGTCTGCGGGGAGGGAGGTGCGGCACCCCTGCGTCAGGGGCGGTAGGAGTTCACGTAGCCGGCCCCCGGGGTGCCGACGCCGGTGACGTCGTCGTAGCCGACGGTGGCGTGCAGCGAGCTGTCCTTGCCCAGGCTGCGCAGCGACGTGATGGTGCCCTTGCTGGCGTCGATGCCGTTGGCGAAGTCCACCCGGACGACCGCCAGGTCACGGCCGGCACCCAGCGGGTGGTCGGTCACGTCGTGCAGGGCGGAGGTGCCGTAACGCTGGTAGATGGCCGGGTTGGCGAATCCGATGGCGATGCCGTGCCGGGCCTGCTGGGCCAGCGCCTGGACGCCCGCGATCACCGGCGCGGCCAGGGAAGTGCCGCCGATGCGGTACTCCTCGTAGCCGAGCTTGCCGTTGGGCAGGGTCTGGGTCTGGCCGACCAGGAAGCCGGTGTTGGGGTCGGCGACGGCCGCGATGTCCGGAACGGTGCGCATGGCGCCGCCACCGTTGGCCTTGGCCAGCGCGTCCGGGACGACGCCGCGCTGGTAGAAGGGCTGCGCGACGGACTTACTGGTGCCGCCGCCCGCGCCGCCGTTGAAGGCACCGGGGAAGCCGGTCCAGTCGTTGCCGTCCTTGGAGAGCACCGCCTTCTGGGTGCCCCAGCCGGTCTCCCACTGGTAGCTGTTGCCCTTGCCGACGGCCAGGGAGGTGCCACCGACCGCGGTCACCCACGCGGAGTTGGCGGGGGTGTCCACCTGCTTGGTGCCGGTGTTGGCGACCTCGTCACCGTTGTCGCCGGAGGAGAAGTAGAAGCCGATGCCCTCTACGGCGCCCCGCTGGAAGAGCTGGTCGTAGGCGGCGGCAGTGTCAGGGGTCTCGTTGGCCTCGACGTCGCCCCAGGAGTTGGAGACGATGTCGGCGAGCCGCCCGTCGACGACCTTGCCGAGCGAGTCCAGCAGGTCGTCGTCGTTGCAGGAGGCGGCGCCGACGTAGACGATGTCCGCGGCGGGGGCGACCGCGTGCACGGCCTCGACGTCGAGGGTCTCCTCGCCGTACCAGCCGGCCGCCTTGCAGTCGTCGATGTGCGTGTAGTCCTTCGGCAGGACCTGCGACAGCTGACCCTTGCGGTAACGGGAGTCACCGTTGCGGGCGGCGTAGGTGTCCGCGTCCTTGGCGATGGTCGGCGAGGCGTAGGCGTCGGTGATCGCGACGGTGACGCCCTTACCGTTCCAGTTCTTCGCCCCGTAGGCGGCGCGCAGCTGCTTACCGGTGTAGCCCTTGATCGCGTACGGCGCCTTGCCCCCGTAGGCCGAGGGCAGGTTCTCGTTGGTCCGCGAGCCGTAGTAGGTGGAGAACGGCCCGGAGTTGCGGAAGACCGGGGACGGCGGCGGCAGTTCGGCGGAGTGGTGCCGGGCCAGCCGGGGCGCGTTGTCCAGGCCGGTGACCGTCAGGACCGCGTCGGAGACGGACGCGGGCGCGGAGGCGGTGGTCGACGGCGCGTGGTAGGTGTGACCGCTCTTGCGGTAGTTGTGCAGGCCGGTGGCGAAGGCCCGCTGGGCGGCGGCCGCATCGCCGGTGACCGTCACATAGCGGTCGGTGGTGCCGGTGACCGTCAGGCCGGCCTTCTTCAGCCAGGCGGTCACCCTGGCTATCTGGTCCTGCGTGGCGCCGTAGCGGGCCTGCACCTGGGTCGGGCTCAGGTACTTCCCGTACGTGCCGGAGTGCGGGTCGGAGACTGCCTTGGCGTAGTCCGCGAGGCCCTTGGCGTCGCGGCCGGCCAGGTAGACCCGGGCATTGACCTCGGTGGCGCCGGCGGTGGCACCCTGGTCGGCCTGGTCGGTGGCCCACCGCGGCTTGGTGCCCTGCAGCGCGTGCCGGCCCCCGTCGTGGCCCGCGGCGTCGGCGGCCGGTGCACCGAGCGCGAGCGCTCCGGCGACCAGCGGCAGCGCCGCTGCCCAGGCCAGACCGACGCGGACGCGCGGTGATCTGGTGCGGCTTGCTCTCATGTAACCCCCTGCTGTGGCGATGCGGTGCGCTGCGTGGTGACGCCGCGCCGGTGCGCCGGTGCGCGCCACCTCCATCAGCGGTGAATGCGTCGGATGTGACGCTCACGCGATTCGCCACTCTTTCGGTGAACCGTTCATGTCAGGGTTATGCGATCACCAAGAAGAGACCAAAGAACGGCAACGATCGGGCAGAATCGGTCACAGAAACGACGCCCAACTCGCCACACCGGTCACGTTGTTGACCGAATATCAGGGCAACCCCTGAAGATCCCCGCACCGCGGACCCGACCGTCCCCGCACGCACGACAGAGAGGGTCGTCCGTGACGGACGACCCTCTCTGCCTTCTGTGGAGCTAAGGAGAATTGAACTCCTGACCTCCTGCATGCCATGCAGGCGCTCTACCAACTGAGCTATAGCCCCAGGTCTTGTCTCCGCTGCGGTTCCCTTTCGGCTCCCCGCTGCGGCATCGCCTACATTACACGGACCCCCCGGGCTTCTGCCAAATCGTTCTCTCACAGGCCCTCCGACGGGACGCGAGGTACTGTCGGCGAGCCGTGCCCGATTCGTCCTGGGGAGCCGTACGCCGTGACTGCGCTGGATCCGGACCAGCCCACCGAGCCTCGCGGATCACGCCCCCGCGCGGGCGTGATCCGCCGCCACCCGGTGCTCGCCGCGGCGCTGGCCTGCCTGGCCTCCTTCGCCGCCCTCTGGGTCGCACAGCGGCTGGCGCACGTCTCGATGGTGGACCTCATGGTCTACCGCGCAGAGGGCCAGACCGCCCGGGACGGCAAGGACCTCTACGACATGGTGGCCACCTCCGCACGGCTGCCCAACACCTATCCGCCCTTCGCCGCGCTGCTGTTCGTCCCGCTCACCTTCTTCGGCGTCCCGGTGATGCGCACCCTGGCCACGGCCGGGAACCTCGTGTTGCTCGTCGCCGTCGTCCACCTCTCCCTCCGCCTGGTCGGCCGGCCCCGGCGGCTCCCCCCGCTCGCCGCGACGCTGGCACTCTCCGCGCCACTGGTGTGGTGCGAACCGGTCTGGACGACGCTGCGCTACGGACAGATCAACCTCCTGCTCGCCGTACTGGTGCTGTGGGACCTGACCCGCAGGGACACCAATCGCTGGGCCGGCATCGGCATCGGCATCGCGGCCGGAATCAAGCTGACCCCGGCACTGTTCGCCGTCTTCCTCGCCCTGGCCGGCACGGTCCGCGCCGTCCGGCAACTGCGCTCCGGCGCGGGGTGGCGCGCCGCCTGGAACCCCTGGCTGCGGCAGGCCGCCGTCGCCACCGGCACGTTCTGCGCCACCGCCCTCCTCTCCGCGGTCGTGCTGCCGCGCGACTCACACCGCTTCTGGACCGAGATCGTCTTCGCCGCCGACCGGGTCGGCGAGGTGGAGATCACCGCGAACCAGTCGCTGCGGGGCGCCCTGGCCCGGCTGCTGCACACCCACGACCCCGGCGCCGCCTGGCTCGTCCTGGCCACGCTGGCGGCCGCCGCCGGGCTGGCGCTGGCCGCCGGGGCGCTGCTGCGCGGCGAGCGCGCCTGGGCCGTCCTGACCTGCGCGGCCACCGCCCTGCTGATCAGCCCGATCTCCTGGTCGCACCACTGGGTGTGGGGCGTCCCGATGCTGATCCTGTTGGGCTCCGAGGCGCTGCGGCACTCGGGCACCACGGCCCGCCGCTGGTGGATGGTGACCGGCGCGATGGGGCTGCTGTTCTGCTCGTTCGCACTGTGGTGGGTGCCACACCGCTGGCACCAGCACGAGGAACTCCACCAGAACGCCGGCCAGATGCTGCTCTCCGCGGTCTACCCGCTGGCCGGGCTCACCCTGCTGGTGCTGACCGCGGTCCGGCTCCGGCGACCGGCGGACGCCACCGCGATATCCGAACCGACGATGTCGTCCAGTGCCAGGGCCAGGGCCACGTCCGAGTCCGGGCCGGATTCCGCATCCGGGTCCGCTTCCCCGTCCGGTCCTGCCGAGCCCCCCGGCCCGTGACCGTCCCCGCCACCGCTCGTGTGCTGCCGATCGTCGTCATGTCCGCCCCCGTCGTGCCGCCTTCTTCGTCACGCTGCCGCGGTCCCGCGGCCGGCCGAGTCGGCAGCGGGTTCCGATGCGTGAACGCCTCGCCGCTCCGCGGGAGTTCCGAACCATCGGAAACGATCGGAACTGTTCGCGCTCGCACAACACGGGCCGGAAAATGATTGCTTGGTGACGTTCGGGGCCATCCCGGCCCTGCCCGCCCGGCGCACGCCCTCACTCAGGCCGTGGCGAAGGAATAGAACCGTTTCAGCGTGCAGTGCTCTTCCAGCAGCCGGCCGTAGATCGGCTCCCCGTCGAGCTCGCGGTAGGTCTCGATGGGGTCGCCCTTTATGACCAGGGCGCGCGCACATTCCTCGCACCAGTACTGGTAATCGGCGTTGACCGGCTCCATGTCGCGGACGATCGGCGTACCGCTGCCGCACCAGTCGCACTTCCTGCTGTGGGCGCCCATCCATCAGCTCCAACTGCGGCCGCAGGCCGTACAGACGAAGGAAACACCGCCGTTGTCGCCCAGCACCTGTGCGACATGGGAGGAGCCGCACGAGGGGCACTGGAGAGTCACGTCCGCGGCAGCGCATGCGGCGGCGGGGCCGAGCAGGTCGTCGACCTGCCCAAGGATGCTCGTGGGCATCGTGATCTCTCCTCCCCTGGCGGCGCCGTCCGATTCTGCCACGGACCGCCCACCGGGTCAGGTCCGCCTACGGAGCACCCCGACCAGCCCGCCGAGCGCCGCCACGCCGCTCAGCGCGAGAACGCTCCCCCACAGCGCCCGCGACGCCCCACCCGGCCCCTCAGCCGCCAGTCGGTTCAGGAAGAGCGTCCCGAAAAGCGAGGTTCCGAGCAGGAGTCCGACCTGGTTCACGGTCACCACCAGCCCGCTCGCGTCCGCCGCGTCCTCCGTACGAACGGACGCCAACGCGGCGGCCAGATTGGCACTGTGGGCGAAGCCGAACCCGGCGCCCAGCACGGTATAGGCCACGAACACCCACCCCCCGCCGTCCCCGCCGCCCTTGAGCGCCAACCCGATCCCGAGCAGCGCCACACAGATCAGCACGAACCCGCACGGGACCAGCAGCGGGTGCACCCGCTGCGGCAACCGCCGCCACCACAGCCCCACCACCCCGTAGGCCAACGCCGTCGGCACGAAGGTCAGCCCGGTGCGCAGCGCGCTGTAGTGGAGCGCGTTCTGGAAGTACAGCGTCAGCGCGAACATGTAGCCCGCGTTGACGGCCATCACCACGGCGATCCGCACCACCTTCACCGGCATCCCCGGCGCACCCGCCACCCGGGGCGCGATCAGCGGCGCCCCGCCCCTCCGGGCCCGGGCCGCCTCGTATGCCGCGAACGCCACCAACAGGAGCCCGCCGCCGCCCAGCGACCACCAGGACCACTGTGGCCACCCGGTCTCCTGGCCGAGCACCAGCGGGACCGTCACCAGGCCCAACGCGCCGGCCAGCAGCACCAGTCCGGGCAGGTCCAGCCCGCGCGCCGCACCGGACGGCCGGTCCCGGGGGATCAGTCGCGGCCCGGCCGCCAACAGCAGCGCGCCGATCGGCACGTTCACCAGGAACACCGGCCGCCAGCCCGCGCCGAAGAGGTCGGCGCTGACCAACACCCCACCGGCGATCTGCCCGCTGACCGCCCCCACCGCCAGCACCCCGGTGTACGCCCCGATGGCCCGGGTCCGCGCGGCGCCTGTGAACGTCCGCTGGATCAGCCCCAGCACCTGCGGGAGCATCACCGCGGCGCCGGCCCCCTGGACGACCCGGAACGCGATCAGCTGTCCGGCGTCCGCGGCCAGTCCGCAGGCCAGCGAGGCGCCCGTGAAGACCGCGAGTCCGGCCAGGAACGTCCGCCGCGGGCCCAGCAGTTCGCCGAGCCGGGCCCCGGTGATGAGCAGCACCGCGTACGCGATGGTGTAGCCGGCGATGACGAGTTGCAGCGCGGCCCCCGAGGCGTGCAGTCCGACGCCGATCGAGGGGGCGGCGACATTGACGATGAAGGCGTCCAGCAGCGCCATGAACTGCCCGGCGAGGACGATCACCAACACCCGTGTCGAGCCGCTGGACCGGCCGTCGGCGATGCCACTGTCAGTGCCGGAGTCTTTAATGGCAGGTGGAGTTGACGCGGTGTCGGCACGCGGAGGTCGCGCCCCCGGGGAGAGGACCCGGGTGCGGCGCCGGGTGCGGTCGCCGGTGGCGTCCGCGGTCAGGTTGTCGGTCATGACAGGGAGCCTGACCGCGGACGGATACCGGTAACGAGTGCCCGTCGATGCTGGTACCGACAGCACCTGGCAGGCCCCCCGGCCTGCCCCGACGATGGGGGTGTGAGCGGCATGACGACCTCAGTCCGAGCGGACCGGCGGCGACGGCCCGAGCTGGCCGCCTTCCTGCGCAGCCGGCGCGCCCGGGTGACACCGCGGGACGTGGGCATGCCGCCCGGGCTGCGACGCCGCACACCCGGCCTGCGCCGCGAGGAGGTCGCCCAGCTCTCCGGCGTCGGGGTGACCTGGTACACCTGGTTGGAGCAGGGCCGCCCGATCAACGCCAGCGGCCACGTGCTGGACGCGGTCGCCCGTACGCTCCGGCTGGACGACGCCGAGCGGGAGCACCTCTACCACCTCGCCGAGGTTCCGTACGTGCCCGCCAGGGAGGCGGACGCGCAGTCCGTCGGCCCGGAGGTGCGCGGCATCATCGACGCCCTGGTACCGCTGCCCGCGGTGGTCTACAACGCCCGTTACGACGTCCTCGCGTCCAACTCCGCCTACCAAGGCGTCTTCCCCACCATCGCGCTCGCCCGCGGCCCGGCCCGCAACATCCTGTGGCAGCTGTTCACGATGCCCCCGTGCTGCTGCACGATCCGCAACCGCGACGAGGAGTTCCCGGCGCTGGTGGCCCAACTCCGCGGCGCCTACGGGCGGCACGTCGGCGAGCCCGCCTGGGAGACCCTGATCGCCCGGCTCTCACGGGCCAGTGCGGAGTTCGCCCGCCTGTGGGCGGCCGGGGACGTCGCCCCGCACGGCAACCGCACGAAGGTGATCCAGCACGCCTCGGTCGGCGAGATACGACTGCTCTCCACGTCGCTGGCGGTGGGCGGGGTCCCCGAGACCCGGATCGTGGTCTACACCCCGGCCGACGAGGAGAGCCACCGGCTGACGGCGGTGCTGCGCACGGTCCATGACCCGCTCATCGGCTGCCCCGAGCATCTGCGGCCCGCCTCCGAGGCCAGCGCGGACCTGGAGCGGAGGTGGGAGCGCAGCGGCACCGCGCCCGCAGAGCAGCGCTCCATAACGGAGTGACGTGGCCCATAGGTCCGCCGGCGGCGGGCCGCCTCCCGGCGCGGTGTCAGGCCCACCTGCCTGCGACAGCCCCCGCCGTGACGCAACACCCGGCCGTAACGCAAAGATCCCGCCTCCTTCAGGAGGCGGGATCTTCCGGGCTGTGGAGCTAAGGAGAATTGAACTCCTGACCTCCTGCATGCCATGCAGGCGCTCTACCAACTGAGCTATAGCCCCGGGTCTTGTTCCGTTCCTCCGGGGGTTTCCCCGGAGGCGCCGCGAACAAGAAGAACTTTAGCCTGCGACCTGCCCAGATGCGAAATCCGGCCCGGCCGCCCCCGCCCCGGTGGCTCAGTCGTCGTCGCCGAGCACCGGCTCCGGCAGGGTGCCGGCATTGTGCTCCAGCAGCCGCCAGCCGCGCGCCCCCTCGCCCAGCACGGACCAGCAGCAGTTCGACAGACCGCCCAGCCCCTCCCAGTGGTGGGACTCCAGGCCGAGCAGCCGCCCGATGGTGGTGCGGATGGTGCCGCCGTGGCTGACGACGACCAGCGTGCCGTCGTCGGGCAGCTTGTCGGCGTGGTGCAGGACGACCGGGGCGGCCCGGTCGGCGACCTCGGTCTCCAGTTCGCCGCCGCCGCGGCGCACCGGCTCACCGCGCTTCCAGGCGGCGTACTCCGCGCCGTACTGAGCGAGGATCTCGTCGTGCGTCAGACCCTGCCAGGCGCCCGCGTAGGTCTCCCGCAGCGCGGCGTCGTGGGACACGTCCAGCCGCGTCAGAGCGGCCAGCTCACCCGCCGTCGCCGCGGCCCGGCGCAGATCGGACGCGATGATGGCGTCCGGGCGCAGGGCGGCCAGCAGCCGGGCGGCGCGGCGGGCCTGGGCGAGGCCGGTGTGGGTCAGCTCGATGTCGGTCGACCCCTGGAAGCGGCGCTCCAGATTCCAGGCCGTCTGACCGTGGCGCCACAGGACGACGCGGCGGCCCCGGCCGCCCTTGGTGCCGTTCAGCGCAGGTCTCCGTCCTCGTCGCCCGTGGTGGCCCGGGCGTGCGCCGCGGCCTTGCCCCGGGTGGCCTTGGCCTCCTCGGGGAGGTCGATCTCCGGGCAGTCCTTCCACAGGCGCTCCAGGGCGTAGAAGACGCGCTCCTCGCTGTGCTGGACGTGGACGACGATGTCGACGTAGTCGAGGAGCACCCAGCGGGCCTCGCGGTCGCCCTCGCGGCGGACCGGCTTGGCGCCGAGTTCCTTGTTGAGTCGTTCCTCGATCTCGTCGACGATCGCCTTCACCTGGCGGTCGCTGGGCGCGGAGGCCAGCAGGAAGGCGTCGGTGATCGAGAGGACGTCACTGACGTCGTAGGCGATGATGTCGTGCGCGAGCTTGTCGGCCGCCGCCAGGGCGGCGGCGTTGATGAGCTCAAGGGAACGGTCCGTGGCGGTCACAAGCGGCTTTCCGGGTCGAGGGGGCCGCTCCGGCCGGAACGCAGGGCGCGCGGCGTGGCCGTGGCGCACCGGCGGTCCTGGGTGGCCAGATCGGCGGTCAGGTACCCCTCAAGGGTCTCACGGACCACCGACACTCCCGGCGGGGATTTCCGCCCCACCGGGAGGTGCCGACATCCTGCCTGGTCAGCCCCATGATCCGCCGTGCGGTCAGCCCTTGTAGTCCTGGCCCAGGACCACCGCGATGTCCGCGTTGGCGGCGACCTTCCCCTGCTGGACGGCGCTCGCGGGCAGGCCCAGCGTCTTGGCGACCTCGGTGGCCTTGGCCCGCTGCGGGGCGTCCGCGTAGGTCACCTGGGAGGTGGCCGCGGTGCCGCCGCTGCCGCCGTCGACGAAGGTGTAGCCGCCGTTCAGCAGCGCGACCTGGGCCTTGCCGGTGGCGGCCTTGTCGCCGGTGGCGTTGCGGACCGCGACCCGCGGGGTCACGCCCGGCGCGGTCTTCTTGACCGTGCCGCCCAGGACGTCCTTGACGACGCCGGCCGCGGTGCTCTGGCCGATCGTCCCGTCGGCCTGCACCGGCAGGACCTCGGTGTCGTACTTGTCGGTCTTCGCCAGCTCCGCCCGCTGGGCCAGCGAGCTGCCCAGCTGCGCCTCGGTGAGCGGCGGGTCGAGGATCTGGAGCAGGGACTTCACGGTGGCGGTGGCGCCGTCCGCATCACTGGAGACCTTCTTCAGGGTGGCCTGCACGACCTGCCCGAACCGCTCCAACTGCTTGGTCTGGGTGTCCCCCGGGCCCTGGTAGGTGGCGTAGGCGACGGCCGCCTGCCCGTTGAGGAGCTGACCGGTGCCCTGTTTGACGACCGGGGAGTCGCCCTTCTTGCCGCCGGGGACGGAGGTGTTGGTGTCGACGGTGATCCCGCCGACCGTCTCGACGAGGTTCTCCAGATAGGGGGTGTCCAGCCGCCAACTGGCGTTGAGGTCGGCGCCCAGGAGGGTGTTGAGGGACTCCCGGGTGGCGTCGGTGCCGTCGTCCTTGACGGACTTGCCGAGCGTCGTGGTGGTGCCGTCGTCCTTGGCGACGATGAGGCTGTTGGGCAGGAGGAGGGTGGTGCCCTTGTGGGTGGTCTCGTTGTCCACCAGGAGGGCGGTGGAACTGTTCCCGGTCTTGGTGTCCCGCAGGTTCACCACCAGGACGTCGCGCTTCTGCCCACCGGCCTCGGCCGCGCCGCCGCTGCCCGCACCGGACAGTCCCGGCAGCTTGCCCGCCCACCACAGGTAGCCGACGCCGCCGGCCGCCAGGAGGACCAGGACGACCGACAGGGCGATGAGCCGGCTGCGGCCGCGCCGCTTGGCCTCCTCGCGCCGTTCGGTGCGGCTCTCGGTGAACTTCAGCCAGTCGATGACGTCTTCGGAGTCGTCGTCCGGCTCCTCGACGAAGGAGAACTCCTCGGTGCCGAAGTCCTCGGCGGCTGAGCCTGCGGAGCCGCCCTTGGGGCCCGCGGCGCTCTTGGACCCGGCGGGCGCGGGCGGCGCCTCGGGGGCGGCCCCCGGCACCGGGCCGGTCTGCCCCTGACGCGCCTGCTCGTACTGCGGCGGCTCGTGGGGCGACTGCTCGGGGCGCGGCTGCTGGTCCCCGTAGGGGAACTGTTCGTACGGCGGCTGCGGAGCCTGCTGCGGGATCCAGTCCGCCTGCTGGGGCGACGGGTGCGACGGCGGCTGCTGGGGCTGGGTGTACGGGTCGTACTGCTGGGGATAGCCGGTCTGCTGCTGGACCGGCTGGCGGCCGTAGGCGTCGTAGCCGTACTCGGGTTGCCCCTCGTACGGCTGCTGGGTCGGCGGCGCCTGGCTGCCCTGCGCCCCGTAGGGGTCGTAGGGGGCGTAGCCGGACGGGGCGCCGGGCCCGGCCGGCTGCCCGTAGGGGTCGTAGTGCTGCTGCTCGTACGGCTGCTGCGCTTCGTACTGCTGCGGCGCCTCGTGGGGCACCGGCCGGCCGTACGCGTCGTAGGTGTAGCCCTGTCCCTGCTGCCCGTGCTGCCCCTGCTGCTGGGCGTACGGGTCCTGGGGATATGGGTCCTGCGGCCCGTACGGATCGTGTCGGTCGCTCACCGGTGCCCCTTTCCGTCTGCCCCGTCAGCGGTCGTCGCGGTACAGCTGCTTTTTGTCGATGTAGCGCACCACACCGTCCGGTACGAGGTACCAGACCGGATCCCCCTGGGCGACGCGCGCCCGGCAGTCGGTCGAGGAGATGGCCAGCGCGGGCACCTCGACCAAGGACACCGCTCCCTCGGGCAGCCCGGGGTCCGCAAGGACGTGGCCGGGCCGGGTCACCCCGATGAAGTGGGCAAGCGAAACCAGCTCCGCCGCGTCGTGCCAGGTCAGGATCTGGCTGAGCGCGTCGGCGCCGGTGATGAAGAACAGATCCGCGTCGCAGTGCTCCGCCCGCAGGTCACGCAGCGTATCTATCGTGTACGTCTTGCCGCCGCGGTCGATGTCGATCCGGCTGACGGAGAACTGCGGATTGGACGCGGTCGCGATGACCGTCATCAGATAGCGATCCTCGGCCGGGGACACCGTCTTGTGGCTCTTCTGCCACGGGTGCCCCGTGGGCACAAAAACGACCTCATCGAGATGGAACTGACTGACCACCTCGCTGGCGGCGACCAGGTGTCCGTGATGGATCGGGTCGAATGTGCCGCCCATCACGCCGAGCCGCCGCTTCACGGGCCCTGTGTGCTCTCCCATGCGTGCAGACCCTACTTGGCGGGACGCGGTGCCGGGGGCCGGGGCTGGAAGGCTTAGCGGTCGCGGTTGAAGCGGGTGGTGATCCAGAGCAGGAGAAGCAGGATGAAAAGGGCGCTGCCACCGGTGAGGTAGGGGCTCAGGCTGGCGTGCTGGCCACCTTCGTGCCCGGCTTCGGCGAGGGATACCAGGGACTGTGCGGCGGAGTTCAGGCTCATCGTTGGCAGGTACCAATCCGGGCGGGGTGCGGACAGAGGCTTCCGCCACATCGTAAGCGCCACGTCACCGGGGGCTCACGCCGACTCCGCCCGAACGCGCCCGGCCGGCGCCCCGGACCGTTCCCCGGCCGGCGCAGGTCCTGCTCGGGGTCGGTCCCCGGTGACGCCGGCCCGGGCCGGGGTCAGTCCTGGTTGCCGTAGCCGCGCAGCAGGAACCACGCGAGCAGCGCGGCACCCACCACACCGACGATGATCACGGTGCGCAGGATCCACCCGGGGCCGCTGTCCTTGGAGGTCTCGGCGACGGCGAGCAGCAGGCTCGGATGCGGCATGGCGGTGGCTCCCTTTTGTACGGGCCTGGCGGGCATTGGTCCGCACGCCAGCGTACGCCCGGGCATCCATTCGCCTGTCAGTGGCGTCCTCTAGTCTGAATCACACGCAGTCGAACAGGGGGAGGCCCCAATGACGGAGAGCCCAGACGGCGACGCGAACGTACCGAGCCGGAACCGCAAGCGGTTCCCCGGCATCTCGTCGCGGTCCTACGAGCACCCGGCAGATCGCTCGGCGCTGGTGGCGCTGCGCAAGCTGAGCGGGTTCGACACCGTCTTCAAGACGCTCAGCGGTCTGCTGCCGGAGCGCAGCCTGCGGCTGCTCTTCCTGTCGGACTCGGTCCGCGTCGGCGACCAGCAGTTCGCCCATCTCCACGCGATGCTGCGCGACGCCTGCTACGTGCTGGACCTGGAGAAGGTCCCGCCGATGTACGTCAATCAGGACCCGCAGCCCAATGCCATGTGTATCGGCCTGGACGAGCCGATCATCGTGGTGACGACCGGTCTGGTCGAGCTGCTCGACGAGGAGGAGATGCGGGCCGTCATCGGCCACGAGGTGGGCCACGCCCTCTCCGGGCACGCGGTCTACCGCACGATCCTGCTGTTCCTGACCAACCTCGCGACCAAGGTCGCCTGGATCCCGCTCGGCAATGTCGCGGTCATGGCGATCGTGACGGCGCTGCGCGAGTGGTTCCGCAAGTCGGAGCTGTCGGCGGACCGGGCCGGCCTGCTTGTCGGGCAGGACCTCCAGGCGTCGATGCGCGGCCTGATGAAGCTGGCCGGCGGCAACCACCTGCACGAGATGAACGTCGACGCGTTCCTCAAGCAGGCCGAGGAGTACGAGTCCGGCGGCGATCTGCGCGACTCCGTGCTGAAGATCCTCAACCTCCTGCCGCGCAGCCACCCGTTCACCACCGTCCGCGCCGCCGAGCTGAAGAAGTGGGCCGCGAGCCGCGACTACCAGCGCATCATGGACGGGCACTACCTGCGCCGCGAGGAGGACAAGGACGCCTCGGTCTCCGACTCGTTCAAGGACTCCGCGGCGCACTACGCCGAGTCGGTGCGCACCAGCAAGGACCCGCTGATGGGTCTGGTCCGCGACATCGCGGGCGGCGCCGGGGACCTGGGCGGCAAGCTCCGCGACACGGTCTTCGGCTCGCGGGCGAACGGCGCCGGCGGGTCGAGCGACGCTAAGGGATCGGATGGCTCGGAGTCGGCTGGGAAGTAGCCGAAAGCTCGCCGCAGAGCGCGGCGTTGGCCCGGCCCCGGGCGTAGGGGTCGGTGCCGGCGGGCCGGTCGGTGCCGGCGCGTTGCCCGGCGAGCAGCGGGTGCAGCGTGTCGGCCGGGTCCGAGGAACAGCTCAGCGGCCCGGCCTGCAGGCTGCTCTGCACGACGGTCAGCCGGTGGTCGGCGAGGTCGTCCCGGCCGACCCGGAAGTGCAGTTCGCGCCGGACGGTGACGAGCGAGGCGGCGCCCGGCGTCGGCGTGCCGGCGTGTTGCCCGGCGGCGTCCTTCGGGGCGCTCGGGGCCGGTTGCACGGCGTAGACGAAGGTGTAGTCGGCGGCGATGTCTAGGGTGTCCGCGCTCAACTCCGTCGCGCTCAGCGTGCCGTTGACGCGGACGTCGCGGTCGGCGAGCTGGATCTGCTTCGGGTCGAAGCGGACCAGCCAGCCGGTCGCCGCGTCCCGGCCGTTGTCGTCGGGGTGCGTCAGGCTCCGGTCGAACTGGTCGAGTTGGCCGGTGTCCAGCAGCAGCCGGACGGGCCGTACGGCGCCGCCGGTGAGGGTCGCCGGATCCACCGACGAGCGGACGAGGTAGTCCTTGGCGATGGTCAGCGCGGTGACGATCTGGCCGTCGGAGAAGTGCGCACTGCGCTGGACGGTGGGGAGGTTGATGCCGGCCGCCCCGATCCGGTAGTCGGCCGCCGGGCTGTGCGCGAAGAGGTCCGCGGGGGTCGCGCCCGGTACGGGGCCGGGCGGCGCCAGCGGCACCACCGAGGACCGCAACGGCTCGGCCCGGACCGGCTCGGGGGCCTTGTACGGGTGGCGTATGCCCATGTAGACGGCGGTGCCGAAGGCCAGCACGATCAGCAGCACCAGCAGGATCGCCTGGCGGGATCCGCCCAACCGCAACCATGCGTGGCGGATCTTCACCGCCGGTGCGTGGTGTTCCCCGAGCCGCTCGTCGGCGGAGAACTCCTGCAGTCGCGCGGCGCGCACGAACCGCTCGTCGAAGACCACGGATCGGTACTCGTCGTCACCGCCTCCCGGGGCGCCGTCAGGCATCCCCTCGGGAGGGTCACCAGGCCCGGTCATACAACAAGGGTAGGTCTGACGGGGCCGACGTAAACGCCGGAGGGCGCCACAACTTCGCGTCAGTGCGACCCGGGGCCCGCGGAGAACGACGGGCGCAGCGGTTCCGCGGAGCCGGCCGCCGGCACCCGGGGGCGGGACGTCCGCAGGTTGTCCTGGCCGCCCTTGGGGGGCGCGCCGGAGGTCGGGGCGTCGACGCCGGTGGAACTGGCCGGCGGCACGGGGCTCTGACTGCGGCCGGAGGCGCCCCGGTAGACGGCGCTGAAGGCGAGTGCCACCAGTCCGATGCCCATCACCACGGCCAGCACCCAGGCCATGGGCCGGTGCCAACGGGCGGGGCCGCGGTAGGGGCGCAGGGACCCGCCGTAGGGACCGTACGGGTCGTAGGCGTCGCGGTCGCGGGGCCGCTCGTCGGCGTCCCCGTAGTCGTAGTCGTCGTCCGGTCCGAAACCGCCCCCCGGGCGGGCGGCCGCCTCGGCCTCCGCACGCGCCTCGGCGGCGGCCAACATGCGCTCGACCGCCGAGGGCTCATGGATCGTCGCGGACCGCACGAATTCCTCGTCGAAGACCACGGAAGCGAACTCGTCGTCCGCTCGTCCGTGGCTCCCGTGGTGGTGCTCGTCGGGCTGTTCGCCGTCCGGGAACGGCGTGCCCCCCACGTCGTCCGGCACCCGTCCAGGGTAGCCCCGGCCGGACTTTTTGGGCAGGGAGGAAAGCAGTCGGATACGGGCGGAACGGGGCCGTCCGCGGGGTGGGTCAGCGGATGTGGCCGTCGCCCGTGACGATGTACTTCGTGGACGTCAGCTCCGGCAGACCCATGGGGCCGCGGGCGTGCAGCTTCTGGGTGGAGATGCCGATCTCGGCGCCGAAGCCGAACTGGCCGCCGTCGGTGAAGCGGGTCGAGGCGTTGACCGCGACCGTCGTGGAATCCACCAACTGGGTGAAGCGGCGGGCAGCGGCCTGCGAGCCGGTGACGATGGCTTCGGTGTGGCCGGAGGACCAGCGCCGGATGTGTGCCACCGCCGCGTCCAGGTCGGGCACCACGGCGGCCGCGATGTCGTAGGAGAGGTACTCCGTCGCCCAGTCCTCGTCGGTGACCGGGGCGACCAGGCCGGGGCCGGCCTGCTGCCAGGCGGCGTCGCCGTGCACGACCACGCCGGCCTCGGTCAGCGCCTCCAGGGCGCGCGGCAGGAACTTCTCGGCGATGCCGGCGTGCACCAGCACCGTCTCGGCGGCGTTGCAGACGCTGGGGCGCTGGGCCTTGGAGTTGACCAGGATGTCGATCGCCATGTCGAGGTCGGCGGCCTCGTCGACGTACACGTGGCAGTTGCCGGTGCCGGTCTCGATGACCGGCACGGTGGACTCCTCGACGACGGTACGGATCAGGGCGGCGCCGCCGCGCGGGATCAGCACGTCGACCAGGCCGCGGGCGCGCATCAGCTCGCGCACCGAGTCCCGGCTCTCGCCGGGCACCAGCTGGACGGCGTCGGCCGGCAGCCCGGCGCTCTCCACGGCACCGCGCAACACGTCCACCAGGGCGCTGTTGGAGGCGTACGCGGAGGACGAGCCGCGCAGCAGCACGGCGTTGCCGGACTTCAGGCAGAGGGCGGCGGCGTCCACCGTCACATTGGGCCGGGCCTCGTAGATGATCCCGATCACGCCGAGCGGGACCCGGACCTGGCGCAGGTCGAGGCCGTTGGGCAGGGTCGAGCCGCGCACCACTTCACCGACCGGGTCGGGCAGCCCGACGACCTTGCGTACGTCGTCGGCGATGGCGGCGATCCGCTCGGGGGTGAGGGTGAGCCGGTCCACGATCGACGCGGAGGTGCCGGCGGCCCGGGCCTTCTCGATGTCCTCGGCGTTGGCCGCCACCAGGACGTCGGTGTGCGCCACCAGGGCGTCGGCGATGGCGAGCAGCGCCCCGTCGCGGGCCGTGCGCGGCAGCGGGGCCAGGACGGCGGCCGCCTCCTTGGCGCGGCGGGCGGTGTCGAGGACGGGCGAGGACTGGGATGCACTGCTGGTCATGGCCGCAGCCTAGCGCCGCACCGGGCGACGGCCACGACGGATTCCACAGAGCGGGACGCCGGTCACACCGGCGACGGGGCCGGTGGACCACCGTAGGGGCCGCTCCGGTACGGGGAGCGCGCGAGGGCCTGCCCGATGGGGTGGCGCCCCGCGCGGCCCCGTCGGACCGGCCCTGGGGACCCAACGGACCGGCGTCAGTAGGGATGCACTCCGACCGGCGAGGCCGGCGGCGGTCCATAGCCTTCCGCGACGCGCTGGTGGTACGTCTCCCGGTCGATGACCTCCAGGCCGACGATCTCCCAGGGCGGCAGTTTGGCCGTCGAGCGGTGCTCGCCCCACAGGCGGAGGGCGACCGCCGCCGCGTCGTGCAGGTCCCGGGCCTCCTCCCAATAGCGAATCTCGGCGTGGTCGTTGGCGTAGCGGCTGGTCAGCAGGAAGGGGTGGTCGTGGGCGAGCTGTTCGAGCGCCCGCCGGACCTCCTTCAGCGGTGCCTCGACGCCCGAGACGCTGAGGGTGACGTGCCACAGCCGGGACGTCTCCCGGCGCTCGCCCTCCCGCGCCCGCGGCGCCGTCCGGTCCCGCTCCGCCCACCGGCCGGGCTCCTCCTGCCGGGCGGCGCCCCGGCCGGTCCCGACGCTGGTCAGTGTGCGCTCCGCCGTCCCTCGGGCCGGAGCCCCTGGGCGCCCTCGTGTCACCGGCGGCCTCCTGTGATGCGAATCGCTCCGCCCCTTCAAGGTGCGGAGCCGACTGGTGCGGTCGTCCTTCGACGTCTGCGCTCGCGCGCTGCGGGCGCCGCTCCGCTGCGGCGCCCCCGCAACAAAGTTGACCAGCCCGCGGCCGCTCGCGGGGCCGTTTTACCGAAGGTCCCCGGTGAAAGGCTGATGAAGGTCGACCCTGTGCGGGCCGCGCCGGGGACCCGTCGGGGGCGGCTCAGTGGTGCAGCAGCACCAGGTCATCGCGGTGCACGACCTCGCGCTCATACGCCGGTCCGAGCTCGCGGGCCAGATCCCGGGTGGAACGACCAATCAATCGAGGGATTTCCCTGGCGTCGAAGTTGACCACCCCACGGGCGACCGCGTGGCCGGCGGCGTCCCGCAGCTCGATCGGGTCCCCGGCGGAGAACTCGCCCTCGACGGCGGAGATGCCGGCCGGCAGCAGCGATGAGTTCCGTTCGACGACGGCCCGCACCGCGCCGTCGTCCAGGACCAGGGCGCCCTGCGGCGTGGAGGCGTGCGCCAGCCACAGCAGCCGGTCGGCGGAGCGGCGGCCGGTGCGCAGGAAGTGGGTGCCGGTGGCGGCGCCGGCCAGCGCGTCTGCGGCGTGCACGGCGGAGGTGAGCACGACCGGGATGCCGGCCGCGGCCGCGATCCGGGCCGCCTCGACCTTGGTGACCATGCCGCCGGTCCCGACGCCGGACTTCCCGGCGCTCCCGACGGAGATGCCCTCCAGGTCCTTGGGCCCGGTGACCACGTCTATCCGGGACGTGCCGGGAGTGGACGGGTCGCCGTCGTAGAGGCCGTCCACGTCGGAGAGGAGGATCAGCAGGTCGGCGCGGACGAGGTGGGCGACGAGGGCGGCCAACCGGTCGTTGTCGCCGAAGCGGATCTCGTCGGTGGCGACGGTGTCGTTCTCGTTGACGATCGGCACCGCCCCCATGGCCAGCAGCTGGTCGAGGGTGCGACAGGCGTTGCGGTAGTGGGCCCGGCGGCTGGTGTCGTCGGAGGTCAGCAGCACCTGGCCGACCCGGCGGCCGTAGCGGGCGAAGGACGCGGTGTAGCGGGCGACCAGCAGGCCCTGGCCGACGCTCGCGGCGGCCTGCTGCCGGGCGAGGTCGCGGGGGCGGCGGTCGAGTCCCAGGGGGGCGAGGCCGGCGGCGATGGCGCCGGAGGAGACCAGCACGACCTCCTTGTCCTGATGCTTGGCCAGGACGTCCACCAGGGCGTCGACCCGGTCCGCGTCCAGTCCCCCCGTGGCCGTGGTCAGCGAGGACGAGCCGACCTTCACCACGATCCGGCGGGCGTCTGCCACGTCCTGCCTTGCCCCAGCCACCTGTACACCCCTGTGTTCGCGTTCCCTCTGCCGTACGGAACCCCGTACAGCCGCAATCTACGGCAGCACCCCTGGCGGACGCCTCGCCATATCGCCTGGCGGACGCTCCGGCGGACACCCGGATCCCCCGGCAAGGAGGCCGAGCCGTAAAGAACTAAGACGGAAAATGACACTCGAAGGTTGCGTTCGATTGGTCCGTTTCGCGGCGGAGGGAGCCACAGCAGATTGTCACCAAGGCCAACGAGGTCATACGGTCGGGTGTCCATCGGTCCCGTTTCGCCGCTCCTGCGGCGTCGCAGCGCGGGACCCGGCCGCCGTCCCCGGCCTCCCCCCATGACCTTTCTGCTGCCAGGAGCCCTCCCCCGTGCCTTCCGCCGGAATCGCCCCCAGACGAGCCGTCCAGCTCGCGGCGCTCTTCGCGATGATGGTCGCGTTCACCGCCCAGCTGATCGGCGCGCTGCTGCCCGTCATTCCGCTGTTCATCGCAGCGTCAGTGGTCAACCTGGGTCTCGACCTGGTCCTCCAGCACCAGCAGCCCGGCCTGCTCGCCCTACTCGGCCGGATCCGCTTCGACGTGACGGTGCGTCAACTGCTGCGGGACATGCTGTTGCTGGTCGGCCTCCTGCACATCGACGGCATCAACCCCCTGGAGGAGCAGGCCCCCCTGACCATCACCCTGCTCGCCTTCTACGGCACCCACTTCGTGTGCCAGGCGGTCGCGGTCCTGGTCCGCCGGTCCCGGAGCCTGCCGCTCGTCACCCGCAACATCGACGCCGGCGCGCTGGGGCTCACCGACGCCCCGCCGCGGCTCCTCTACCGCCAGACCGGCCGGCGGCTGCTGCGCTTCTCGGTGCCCACCACGGCCGGAATGATGGTCACCGCGGTCACCGGCAACGCCTTCTGGGGCGGCATCGGCATCTGCGTCGCCCTACTGCTCTCCGCCGGCGGCACCCTCTACCTGAGCACCTGGCTGCTGCCCGGGAAGCAGGTCGTCGGCGAACAGCGCGCCCTGGATTGGCTGGACGACTGGCTGGCGGCCTACCGACCGACGGTCGGCATGTACTTCTCCGGCGGCTCCTCCTCCGCCTACCAGGCCAACATGTGGCTGAGCACCCTGGCCGGACTGGACGGCAAGCCGATCATCGTGCTCCGCGAGCGCTTCATGGTGCAGAAGATCGAGGCCACCGACATCCCGATCGTCTGCATCCCCAAGGTCACCCACCTGATGCGCCTGGAGCACTCCACCCTCAAGGTGCTGCTGCACCCGGCGAACTCCGGCAAGACCTCGCAGATCCTGCGGATCCCCTCCATCAAGCACGCCTTCATCAACCACGGCGAGAGCGACAAGCTCTCCTCCTGCAACCCGTACGCCAAGGCGTACGACGAGGTGTGGGTGGCCGGTCCGGCCGCCCGGGACCGCTACCAGCTCGCCGACATCGGCATCGAGGACAAGGACGTCGTCGAGGTCGGCCGCCCCCAGTTGGCGTCGATCCGGCCCTACGAGGGCGCCCCGCTCGGCCGGTACACCACCGTGCTCTACGCCCCCACCTGGGAGGGCTGGGACGGCAACCCGGGCAACACCTCGATGGTCCTGGCCGGCGAGAACATCGTCCGCGCCCTGCTCGCCGACCCCACCGTGCGGCTGCTGTACAAGCCGCATCCGATGACCGGCTCGGTGGACCCGCGGGCCGGCGCCGCCGACGCCCGCATCCAGGCGCTCATCACGGAGGCCAACGCCCGGCGCGGCGGCGCGCTGCCCGGCCCGGAGACCGCCGCCGAACTGGCCCGCCGCGCCGCCGAACTGGACCGGCTGACCACCGCCGACTTCCGCAAGAGCGCCGACGAACTGGAGCGGATGCGGCTCCAGAGCACCCCCGAGGAAGGCCGCGCGGCCGCCGTCGAGGCCGCGGTCGTCGCCTGGGAGGAGGCGTACTGGAACTCCTTCCCGGAGTGGGAACACCGCGTCATCACCACCGTGCGCCCCGGCATCTTCACCTGCTTCAACCAGGCGGACCTGCTGATCAGCGACGTCTCCAGCGTGGTCTCCGACTACCTGTCCAGCGAGAAGCCGTACGCGGTCGCCAACACCTCCGGGATGGCCGAGGACGACTTCCGGACGAACTTCCCGACCGTGCGGGCGGCCACCGTCCTCACGCCCGACGCGGCCGGCGTGCCCGCGCTCCTCGAAGCGGTTCGGGACCAGGAGCGGGACGGCCTGGCCGCGGACCGCGCCGAGCTCAAGGAGCACCTGCTCGGCCCGTCCGACCCGCCGTCGACGGTCCGTTTCAACGAGGCCGCGGTGGGCCTGTGCGTGCAGGCCGACGAGCGGCGGCGCCGGATGGAGAGCCGGCTGTCCGGCATCCCCGTGCAGCGCTCGCAGCAGGGCGTGACCGGCGCCGAGACGACCCGCCACGGCTCCGGCGGCGCCCCGGACGCCACCGCCGCCGTCTGAGCCCACAGCGGGCCGTGCGCGGCCCCCGCAGACGCGGGCAGGCCCCGGGAGGAGCGTTCCTCCCGG